>JBKBXN010000114.1:0-9279 GCA_046314055.1 Brevundimonas sp. | reverse complement strand
AACGGGGCAATTCGGTGAGAAATTGGTCGCAGCCGCAAAGAAAAACGCCCCCGTCCGAAAACGAGGGCGTCCATTCCTGCCGCAACCGGCATTTTTCGTTCTCCCTCCCCGTCCGGGGAGGGGGGCGAAGCGAAGCGGAGCCGGGTGGGCCCGGCAAGGCGACGCCCCACAGACCTTCCTTCCCCCGACAGGTGGACCCAGCCTGGCGGGGGGCGCCCCCCCCCGCCGGCCCATGGCGAGGCGGCGGCGTTGACCGGCGGACAGGCGTCGGACTTCAAGGTCCAGCAGGGGGGCGAGGCCGAAGGCTTCGACCGCATCGTCCATGCCGCATTGGACGTGGCCCAGCCAGTCGCATTGGAAGCCCAGCTCCTGACGCGCCGTGCGGCCGGTCTTCAGTCCGTCCTGGTGGCCGAGGAAATGGGTTTCGCGGCCGCGCGCCAGACGCTCGTCCAGCGGATTGCCGTCGCCGTCGTGGAAGGCGACCTCTCCCGCATCCGGCCGCAACAGGCCGGCGATGGCTCGCAGCAGACTGGTCTTGCCTGCGCCATTGGCGCCCGTCAGCACTACGGCTTCCCCGGCCTGAAGGCGCAGGTCGAGGCCCTGGAACAGGAGGCGTTCTCCGCGTGAGACGGTCAGGTCGGAGATCGAGAGGGTGTGGATCATCGGAAAATCTCCCTCCCCTTCATGGGGAGGGACGGCGAGGCGTCAGCCGAGCCCGGGTGGGGGCGGGTCCGCCGATGCGATCCTGACGGCCCCACCCGGATCGCTGCGCGATCGTCCCTCCCCATAAAGGGGAGGGAGAAATACGAGAGGGAGAAGAACGCCTTTGTTTTGAGAACCTTTCTCAATGTCCGCGTCGAGGGTGTGGACACATGGACGGTGCGCGATGAGCGGACTATAGGCACGATTGCCGCAGCAGGCTTTCGCCGCGCGCGCAGGGGCCCTGTGAGCCGCTGCGTCTGCCGCGCGAAGGCGCAACCGGATTGTCGGGCGGCGCTGACCAGAGGAAGACTCCATGCCGTCGAACGACAGCTTCAAGACCCGCCAGGACCTTTCCGTCGGGCGTAAGAAATACGCCTATTACAGCCTTCCCGCCGCCGAGGAAGCCGGTCTGACCGGGATTTCCCGTCTGCCGCGCTCGATGAAGGTGCTTCTCGAGAACCTGCTGCGCAACGAGGACGGGGTTTCCGTCACCGAAGCCGACCTGAAGGCGGTCGCCGCCTGGGTCGAGAACAAGGGTTCGGTCGAGCACGAGATCGCCTTCCGCCCGGCCCGGGTCCTGATGCAGGACTTCACCGGCGTGCCCGCCGTGGTCGACCTGGCCGCCATGCGCGACGCCATGAGCGCCCTGGGCGCCGACGCCGCCAAGATCAATCCGTTGGTGCCGGTCGATCTGGTCATCGACCACTCGGTCATGGTCGACCACTTCGGCACGTCCAAAGCCTTCGGCCAGAACGTCGAGCGCGAATATGAGCGCAATATCGAACGCTACAACTTCCTGCGCTGGGGTTCGTCGGCCTTCAACAACTTCCGCGTCGTGCCCCCCGGCACCGGCATCTGCCACCAGGTGAACCTGGAGAACCTGGCCCAGACCGTCTGGACCCTGGAAGAAGGCAAGAAGACCGTCGCCTATCCCGACACCGTCGTCGGCACCGACAGCCACACCACCATGATCAACGGCCTGGCCGTCCTGGGCTGGGGCGTCGGCGGCATCGAGGCCGAGGCCGCCATGCTGGGCCAGCCGATCCCGATGCTGATCCCCGAGGTCATCGGCTTCAAACTGACCGGCCGTCTGCCGGAAGGCACGACCGCGACCGACCTGGTGCTGACCGTCACCCAGATGCTGCGCAAGAAGGGCGTGGTCGGCAAGTTCGTCGAATTCTTCGGCGACGCCCTGCCGAACATGACCATCGAAGACCAGGCGACGATCGCCAACATGGCCCCGGAATACGGCGCCACCTGCGGCTTCTTCCCCGTCTCGGCCGCCACCATCGGCTATCTGACCGCCACGGGCCGCGACAAGGCGCGCGTCGCCCTGGTCGAAGCCTACGCCAAGGCTCAAGGCCTGTGGATCGACGAGACCTCGGAAGACCCGGTCTTCACCGACGTGCTGGAACTGGACCTGGCCACCGTCGTGCCGTCGCTGGCGGGTCCGAAGCGTCCGCAGGACCGCGTCGAACTGACCACCGCCGCCCCGGCCTTTGAAACCGCCCTGGTCGATGTCTTCGCCCGTCCGACCGACGCCCCGCGCGCGGCCGTCGAGGGGGAGAAGTTCACCGTCGGCGACGGCGACGTCGTCATCGCGGCCATCACCTCGTGCACCAACACCTCCAACCCGTCGGTCCTGATCGCCGCCGGCCTGGTGGCGCGCAAGGCCCACGCCCTCGGCCTGAAGGCCAAGCCTTGGGTCAAGACCTCGCTGGCCCCCGGTTCGCAGGTCGTCACCGACTATCTGACCGACGCCGGCCTGCAGAAGGACCTGGACGCCCTGGGCTTCAACCTGGTCGGCTACGGCTGCACCACCTGTATCGGCAACTCGGGCCCGCTGGATCCGGCGATCTCGAAGGCGATCAACGACAACGCCCTGGTCGCGACCTCGGTCCTGTCGGGCAACCGCAACTTCGAAGGCCGGGTGAACCCGGACGTCCAGGCCAACTACCTGGCCTCGCCCCCGCTGGTCGTGGCCTACGCCATCGCCGGCTCGATGCGGATCGACATCACCAAGGATCCGATCGGTCAGGACAAGAAGGGCAACGACGTCTTCCTGAAGGATGTCTGGCCGACCTCGCAGGAGATCGCCGACATCCAGAAGAAGTCGGTCACCCCGGCCATGTTCGCCAAACGCTACAAGGACGTGTTCAAGGGCGACAAACACTGGCAGGCGATCAAGGTCACGGGCGGCCAGACCTATGAGTGGGACGACGCCTCCACCTACGTCGCCAACCCGCCGTACTTCGAAGGCCTGTCGATGGACCTGACCCCGGTCCAGGACATCGTCGAGGCCCGCGTCCTGGCCATCTTCGGCGACTCGATCACCACCGACCACATTTCTCCGGCCGGTTCGATCAAGAAGACCTCGCCCGCCGGAGTCTATCTGACCAGCCACGGCGTCGAGGCGGCCGAGTTCAACAGCTACGGCGCCCGCCGCGGCAACCACGAAGTCATGATGCGCGGCACCTTCGCCAATATCCGCATCAAGAACCGGATCACGCCCGAGATCGAGGGCGGCGTCACGAAGCACTTCCCGTCGAACGACACCATGTCGATCTATGACGCCGCCATGCGGTATCAGTCGGAAGGTCGGCCGTTGGTCGTCTTCGCCGGCAAGGAATACGGCACCGGCTCGTCGCGCGACTGGGCGGCCAAGGGCACCCGCCTGCTGGGCGTTCGCGCCGTCATCGCCGAAAGCTTCGAGCGCATCCACCGTTCGAACCTGGTCGGCATGGGCGTCGTGCCGCTGCAGTTCAAACAGGACGGCTGGCAGAAGCTGGGCCTGACCGGCGAGGAGATCGTCACCATCCGCGGCCTGTCCGACGCCAATGTCGGCAAGCTGCGTCCGCGTCAGGACCTGTGGGTCGAGCTGTTCCGCCCGTCGGACGGCAAGATGGCCCGCTTCCCGGTCCGCTGCCGCATCGATAACCAGACCGAGATGGACTATCTGCTGGCCGGCGGCGTCATGCCCTACGTCCTGCGCAACCTGGCCCGCGGCCCGGAAACCGAAGCCCCGATCGCGGCTGAATAGGCGTCGGTTCGTTGAGATAAAAAAAGGGCCGGCGGAGAGATCCGCCGGCCCTTTTTTCTTTTGCCGATTGCCGGTGGGGGTCAGCCGGCGCTGACGACCACCAGCTTGCGGTTGACGAACTCCTTGATGCCGACATCACCCAGTTCGCGGCCGAAGCCCGAGCGCTTGATTCCGCCGAACGGCAGCTCGGGCATGGAGGTCGTGGTGGTGTTGATGAAGACCATGCCGGTCTCGATCCGCGACGCCAGCTTGCGCGCCCGCGCGGTGTCGCCCGAGAAGATCGAGCCGCCCAGGCCGAAGCGGGAATCATTGGCCAGAGCCACGACCGCGTCATCGTCCTCGACCACGAAGACCTGGGCCACGGGGCCGAAGAACTCTTCGTAGAAGGCCGGGTTGTCCCGGGCCACGTCGGTCAGGACGGTGGGTTCATAGAAGAAGCCGGTGCGGTCGGCGGGCTTGCCGCCGATCACCGCCTTGGCGCCATGCTTGACCGCCTCATCCACCTGTTTGGTCAGGGTCTTCAGCGCGTCCTCGGACGACAGCGGACCCAGGACGGTGGCCTCGTCCAGCGGATCGCCCATGACGGCGCTCTTCATGCCCTCGACGAAGCCGGTGGTGAAGGCGTCGGCGACGGACTTCTGGACGATGAAACGCTTGGAGCCGGTGCAGACCTGGCCCGCGTTGGACAGGCGGCCTTCGACGCCCGCCGCGACCGCTTTTTCGATGTCGGCGTCGTCAAGCACCACGAAGACATCGCTGCCGCCCAGTTCCAGCGTGGACTTCTTCAGCATTTCGGACGCGCGCGCCGAGACCTTTGCGCCCGCGCCCTCCGATCCGGTCAGGGCTACGCCCTGGATGCGGTCGTCTCCGATCAGCTCGGCGACCTTGTCCGAGGAGATGTAGAGGTTCGCGACGAAGCCCTCAGGCGCGCCGGCTTCCTGAACCAGTTCGGCGAACCGCGCGGCGCAGCGGGGCACGATGCCGGCGTGTTTGTAGAGCACCGGATTACCGACTGCGATCGCCGGAGCGACAACGCGGATCAGCTGGTAGATGGGGAAGTTCCACGGTTCGACCGCCAACAGCACGCCGACGGGATGGAACTCGACCCAGGCTTCGCCCAGTTCGCTGTCGATGGGCTGGGGCTTGAGGAAGTCGGCGGCCTTTTCGGCGTAGTAGGCGGCGATGCCGGCGCACAGGTCGATTTCGCCCTGACCCTGGGCCAGAGGCTTGCCCATCTCCTCGGCGATGGTGCGGGACAGGCTGTCGCGGTTTTCGGTCAGCAAGGCGGCCAGGGCCTTCAGCACGGCGAGGCGCGGCTGGATATCGCCCTGCGACCAGTCCGAATGGAACACGGAGTCAGCCTTGGCCAAGGCGGCCTCGACGGCGGCGTCAGTGTGTTCGGCGTACTCCTCCAGCGTTTGTTCGGTGAAGGGGTTGAGGGTGCGATAGGCCATGGGGCGTCCTGTGAGTTCGACCAGACGGGGGGAGGCGTCGGTCCGTTACGTCAGGATGGGGAACGTGCGCCGTTGGCGGCGGTTGCCCGATTTCGGCGGTCGTCGAGGCCGCCGTCAGTCCAGTTTCAGCGCTTCGGCCAGCAGCCGCGCCTCGGCGGCGCGGCTCGAGCCTGAGCGCCAGGCGACGACAATCTCGCGGTGGGGCGGGACGCCGTCGGCCTGGTTCTCGAAGGGACGGATGACGACAGAGGGGGTGTCGGCCAAGCCGGCCTGAACCGCCATCTTCGGCAGGAAGGAAACACCGAGGCCCGAGCCGACCATCTGGATCAGGGTGTGCAGGCTGGTGGCGGCGAAGATGTCGTCGCCGCGCGGGGCCTCGATGTCCAGGGCCGCAAGCGCATGGTCGCGCAGGCAGTGGCCGTCTTCCAGCAGGATCAGATCCTCGGCCCGCAGCGATCCCGGTCGGATCGGGCCGGGGGCGGCCAGGGCGTGGTCGTGGGGGGCGGCGGCCATGATCTCGTCGTCGCCGATGCGGGCGTGTTCGACGCCCGGCGCGTCGTAGGGCAGGGCGATGACGGCGGCGTCGATCTGGCCCGCCTTCAGGGCGGCGATCAGGCGCGGCGTCAGGTCCTCGCGGATGAACAGCTTCAGGTTCGGATAGGCGATCTTCAGCGACGGCAGTTTGGCGGGCAGCAGGAAGGGGGCCACGGTCGGGATGACGCCCAGGCGGAACCGGCCCGACAGCAGGCGGCCGGCGTTCTTGGCCGCCTCGACCAGATCCTCGGTCCGGGCCAGGACGTCCTCGGCTCGGCGCACGGCCTCGACCCCCACGGCGGTCATGATGACGGCGCCGCGCGCCCGCTCGACCACGGGCGCGCCCAGGATCCGCTCCAGTTCCTGAACCCCGGCGCTGAGGGCGGGCTGGCTGACGTGGGCGGCCTCTGCGGCGCGAGAGAAGCTGCCGTGTTCGGCGAGAAGCTTGAGATACTGGAGTTGACGCAGGGTGGGGAGCATGGCGAGCGAATAGGGCAAGCCTATACAAAGATCAAAGATAATCGATTGGCCTTATGAAGCTGGGCCGTGCATGAATAGCCACATCGACGAAGGGGCTATCGATAACAGGCCCGCCGCATCGCGCCACCATAGGGAAGATCGCCATGACCACCGAAGCCAAATGCCCGTTCTCAGGCGCGACCACCGAGTCCGTCGCCGGCGGCGGGGTCCAGAACCGCGACTGGTGGCCGGGACAGCTGCGCACCGATCTGCTCAACCAGCATTCGTCGCGCTCTAACCCGCGGGGTGAGGGGTTCGACTATCGCGAGGCCTTCTCCAAGCTGGATTATGAGGCGCTGAAGAACGACCTGCGCCAGCTGATGACGGATTCGCAGGACTGGTGGCCCGCGGACTTCGGCCACTACGGGCCTCAGTTCGTCCGCATGGCCTGGCACAGCGCGGGCACCTATCGGGTCGGCGACGGCCGTGGCGGCGGCGGGCGCGGCCAGCAGCGGTTCGCCCCGCTGAACTCGTGGCCGGACAATGTGAATATCGACAAGTCGCGCCGCCTGCTGTGGCCGATCAAGCAGAAATACGGTCAGGCCATCTCCTGGGCCGACCTGTTCATCCTGACCGGTAATGTGGCGCTGGAGACCATGGGCTTCCGAACCTTCGGCTTCGCCGGGGGTCGCCAAGACACCTGGGAGCCGGATCAGGACGTCTACTGGGGCCGTGAAAACACCTGGCTGGGCGGGGACGAGCGCTACGCCCGCGGCTCGCACGGCGTGGACAAGCCGGCCGACGAGGCCGTGCTGGTCGCGGACGACACCGCCGACGGCGTCCAGCATACGCGCGATCTGGAGAACCCGCTGGCGGCGGTCCAGATGGGCCTGATCTACGTCAACCCGGAAGGGCCGGACGGCAATCCCGATCCGATCGCCGCGGCGCGCGATATCCGCGACACCTTCGCGCGGATGGCGATGAACGACGAGGAGACCGTGGCCCTGATCGCCGGCGGCCACACCTTCGGCAAGACCCACGGCGCCGGCCCGGCCGACCACGTCGGACCCGAGCCTGAGGCCGACGGCCTGGAGGCGCAAGGCCTGGGCTGGACCTCGAGCTTCGGCAGCGGAAAGGCCGGAGACGCCATCACCAGCGGCCTGGAAGTGACCTGGACCCAGACCCCGGCCCAGTGGAGCAACTTCTTCTTCGAGAACCTGTTCGCCTTCGAATGGGAGTTGGAGAAGTCGCCGGCGGGAGCCCATCAGTGGGTGGCCAAGGACGCGGGCGAGATCATTCCCGACGCCCATGACCCGACCAAGATGCGTCGGCCGACCATGCTGACCACCGACCTGTCGCTGCGGTTCGACCCCGAATATGAGAAGATTTCGCGCCGCTTCCTGAACAATCCTCAGGCCTTCGCCGAGGCTTTTGCTCGCGCCTGGTTCAAGCTGACTCACCGCGATCTGGGGCCGCGCTCGCGCTACGTGGGCCCGGAAGTCCCCAAGGAGGAGTTGGTCTGGCAGGACCCGGTGCCCGCCGTCGATCATCCGCTGATCGACGCGGCCGACGTCGCCGTCTTGAAGGCGCAGGTGCTGGCCACGGGTCTCAGCGTGTCGGAACTGGTCGGCGTGGCCTGGGGCTCGGCCTCGACCTTCCGGGGCGGGGACAAGCGCGGCGGCGCCAATGGCGCGCGCATTCGTCTGGCGCCGCAAAAGGATTGGGCCGTCAATCAGCCCGAGCAGCTGGAGCGGGTGCTGAAGACCCTGGAAGGCGTCCAGTTCGCCTTCAATCAGGCCCAGGTCGGCGGCAAGAAGGTCTCGCTGGCTGACTTGATCGTGCTGGCCGGCGCCGCCGGCGTCGAACAGGCGGCGAAGGCGGCGGGACATGAGGTCGTCGTGCCCTTCACGCCAGGCCGGACGGACGCCAGCCAGGCCCAGACCGACGTTGAATCCTTCAGCTATCTGGAGCCCGTCGCCGACGGTTTCCGCAACTATCAGAAGGCCCGCTACGCCGTTCCCGCCGAGTCCCTGTTGATCGACCAAGCCCAGCGCCTGACCCTGACGGCGCCGGAACTGACGGCGTTGATCGGGGGCTTGCGCGCCATCAACATCAATGTGGGCGGTTCGACCCACGGGGTGCTGACGGATCGGCCGGGCGCCCTGACCAACGACGTCTTCGTCAATCTGTTGGACATGGGCGTGAAGTGGTCCGCGTCGTCGCCGGCCAAGGACCTGTTCGACGGGCGCGATCGCAAGACCGGCGAGCTGCGCTGGACCGGGACGCGCGTAGACCTGGTGTTCGGCTCCAACGCCGTGCTGCGCGCGCTGGCTGAGGTCTATGCCGAGGCGGACGGACAGAAGAAGCTGGTCGAGGACTTCGTGGCGGCCTGGGCCCGGGTCATGGAGCTGGACCGGTTCGACCTGCACGGCTGATCGAAGCCAGCGCAGGGGCGGCGAGGGGCCGGACGCATGCAGGCGTCCGGCCCCTCGCTGTTTTGGGGGTCAGCGCAGATTGATCTCGAACAGTTGCGGCCAGCGCTTGCCGGTGACGAACAGGCGTTTGCCGTCGGCATCCCAGGCGATGCCGTTCAGGACGTCGTCGTTCGGGTCCAGGCCCGCATCCTGGGGGACCAGGGCCGTCAGGTCGATGAAGGCCTTCACCACTCCGGTCTCGGGATCGATGCGGGCGATACGGTTGGTCTGCCACAGGTTGGCGAAGACCTCGCCGTCGATCCATTCCAGCTCGTTGATCTGATCCAGCGGCTTGCCGTCGGCGGTGACGGAGACGCGGGCGGTCTCGGCCAGGGTGTCGGGGTCGAGGAAGCGCAGCTGGTCGGTGCCGTCGCTCATGATCAGCCGCCGCCCGTCGGTGGTCAGGGCCCAGCCTTCTCCGGGATAGGAGAAGCCGCCCAGGGGCGAGAAGTCGTCCAGCTTCCAGATGAAGCCGATGTGGTTGCGCCAGGTCAGGCTGTAGAGCTTGCCGTTCAGCGTGGTCATGCCCTCGCCGAAATAGACGGTCGGCAGGTCGCGCTGGCGCAGGACCTCGCCTGTCTCCAGCCGCACCTGGCGGATGAAGGAGGGGTAGAGG
>JBKBXN010000113.1:0-9290 GCA_046314055.1 Brevundimonas sp. | reverse complement strand
GGCCAAAGGGCGTGAAGGCGTTGCCGCCGAGCACCTCGCAGTCGGGACCGACCGCCACGACCTGATCCTGGTGCGAGACCGGAATGGCGATGGTGCGGGCGCGCGGCTGCATCCACGGCTCGTCGGCATGAACGTCATACCGATGCAGGCCGACGCCCCAGCCCTTGTCCGACTTTTCGACCGCGCCGCCGAAGGCGTGGGCCAGGACCTGGTGGCCGAAGCAGATGCCGACGATCCGGGTCTGGCCGCGCGCCGCGCGCAACCAGTCGATCAACTGGGGAATCCACGGCAGGTCGTCATAGACGCCGGCGGCCGAGCCGGTGACGATCACCCCCTGAAACTCGGCGGGGTCTGACGGCAGATGGCCGGACTGGACGTCGAAACGGGTGGTGGGGACGTTTTCGCCCAGCAGGGCGCGGAACCGGGCCGGATAGTCGTCGAAACTGTCCTTCAGAGCCTCGGGCGGATGGCCGGTTTCCAGGATGGCGATGCGGGTCATGGCGCCAACATAGAGGCGGCGCGCGCGGATCAGAAGGACCAGATTTCAGCCTTGCCGCCCGGATCCCCCAGACGGTCGGCGACCCAACCGCAGATCTGCTGCGCCGCCGCCTCGGTCCCTGGGGGCGGATTGACGATCACCAGGGCGCAGCCGTTCATCTTCATTGGATTGGTCAGGGGACGCAGGCGCGCCTCGGCCACCAGGGTCGAGCCGGCCTTGCCCTGGAGCCGGCGGATAAAGCCGTCGAAGGTCTCCAGATCCTTCAGCGGGGTCCAGATGGCGATGGTCGCTGCGGGATCGCGATGGACCACCGCCAGAGCGATTTCGGCCGAGCGGACATAGTCGTCAGGCTTTTCGAACGGCGGATCGATCAGGATCAGGGGCGCCTTGGCCCGCGTCGCCTCTACCGTGGCCAGGGTGTAGCCGTCGCCCTCGCGCGCCTCGGCGTTCGGGCGATCAGCCAGGGCTTGGGCCAGCAGGGCGCGAACGGGCGGGTTCAGCTCGAACCCGACATAGGTTCCGCTCGCCCCGAGCGCCTCGGCGATCAGCAGGGGCGAGCCGGGATAGAAGCGGGCGCCGCCGTCGGGGTTGAGCGCCGCCACCCGATCCGCCAGGGCCCGCATCAGGGGCGGAAGATCCGGGTCCGTCATCAGACGCGCGACCCCGGCCTCGGCCTCCTTGGACCGGGCGGCGTCGCCGGACAGGTCATAGAGGCCGGCGCCGGCGTGGGTGTCGAGAACCGTCATTGGTCCCGCCGCCGCGCGGGTCTTCACCAGCCACAGGACCAGGGCGTGTTTGACCAGGTCGGCGAAGTTCCCAGCGTGGAAGCTATGGCGATAATTCATGCCGCCTCGTGTCGCGCCGAGCGCGCGGGGTCAAGGGGAAGCGGCGGCTGGAACCCGGCGACCCCACGCGGCGTTCGTCGCGGGTCTGAGGCAAGCCGCTGAAAGACCAATGAAAAGGAAGGCCGCTGATGGCGGACGGATCGCACGGCGTGGATATTGCGGCCGAGATTCCGCGGGGGCTGAGCTGGTGTAGCGACGAGGCCCCCGGCATCCGGCGGCGGCGCGCCGGCAAGGGCTGGTCCTATCGTGATGCGCAGGGGCGGCCGGTGAAGGACGCCAAGGTTCTGGACCGGATCCGCGCCCTGGCCATTCCGCCCGCCTGGACCGACGTCTGGATCTGCCCCAAGGCCAACGGCCATATCCAGGCGACCGGCCGCGACGTGAAGGGGCGCAAACAGTACCGCTATCACGACGGCTGGAGCGCGGCCCGATCGGAGAACAAGTTCGACAAGCTGCCTGCCTTTTCGCGCGCCCTGCCCAAGCTGCGGGCCCAGGTGGAGCATGACCTGGGCCTGAGGGGGCCGGTGAAAGACAAGGTGCTGGCCACCGCCGTGCGCCTGCTGGAGATCACCCTGATCCGGGTCGGCAATGCGACCTACGCCCGGCAGAACCGCAGCTACGGGCTGACCACCCTGAACAAGCGGCATCTGGAGGTGGACGGCGCCGCCCTGACCTTCGAGTTCCGGGGCAAGAGCGGCAAGGACCACCGGGTCAGCGTCCGCGACCGGCGGCTGGCGCGCGTGGTGCGGGCGCTGGAGGAGTTGCCCGGCCAGCACCTGTTCAAATACCGCACCGCCGACGGGGAGCTTTGCCCCGTCACCTCGGACGACGTGAACGCCTATATCCGCGCGGCCATGGGCGACCAGTTCTCGGCCAAGGACTTCCGCACCTGGGCGGGCACGGTCTCGGCCGCGCGGGCCTTGCGCGAGATGGAGCCCCCGACCTCGCCCACCGACGCGAAACGCAAGATCACCGTCTGCGTCAAGGCGGTCGCGGGCCTGCTGGGCAATACGCCGACGGTGTGCAGGGCCTCCTATGTCCATCCGAGAGTGATGGAGTTGTACGAGAGCGACGAGCTGAGGACCGCCCTGCCCGGGGCAGACGCCAAGGGGTTCGAGAAGGCGCTCATTCGCGCCTTGAAGCTTACCCCAATGTAACTTGGAAGATCGTTGTTCTTCGAATAATGGGTGGCGAGGTCTTTCGGGGAAAACACGCCATGAACCTGTCCACAGCCTTCCTGCGGCTCGCCGTGCTGTTCGCCGCCCTGGGCGTTTCGCTCGGCTACTTCATGGGGGTGACCCATGATTTCACCATCTCGCCCGTCCACGCCCACATCAACCTGCTGGGGTGGGTGTCGATGTTTCTGTACGGCCTGTTCTACCGCGCCTATCCCGGCGCCCAGTCGGGCGCCCTGCCGCTGATCCATTTCTGGCTGGCGGTGATCGGCCTGCCGATCATGATGGCGGCCCTGGCGGTTCAGCTTCTGGGGGTGACCTCGCTGGCGCCGTTCGCCGCCATCGGCATCGTCGCCGGGCCGACCCTGGTGCTGCTGGGAATGTTCCTATTCGCCGCGATCGTCTTCTACGGCACCAGCGCCAAGGGGGCCGTCGCCTGAAGAAGCCAAAGTTATCAGGCGCGCTATCCGCCGGTATTAGAAATTCCTAGTTGCTGACTAGATTTAAATAGGACGTCATTTCCCTTCGGATACACAGGAGGGGAATATGTCCATCGTCACCCGGTCGCTTGCCCGAAGTCTGGCTTCAGTCACAGCCCTGGCGGCCTGCTTCGGCGCGCCCGCCGTCGCCTTCGCCACGCCGAACGGGGCGGGCGCGGATGAGGCGGCCGCGCCCCAGTCCGCCACCCCGCCCACCGCCAGTCTGGGCGACATCGTCGTCACCGCGCGTCGCAGGGACGAGCGGGCGCAGGACGTGCCCATCGCCCTGACGGTGGTCAACGAGGAACTGCTGGACCGGACCGGCGCCTACAATGTCGGCCAGATCACCCAGCTGGCGCCCAGCGTGCAGTTGCTGACCTCGAACCCGCGCAACACGGCCATCACCATCCGCGGGTTGGGCGCCAGCTACGGCCTGGCCAACGACGGGCTGGAACAGGGGGTCGGCATCTATGTGGACCAGGTCTATTACGGCCGTCCCGCCACGGCGACGCTGGACTTCGTCGATCTGGACCGGATCGAGATCCTGCGCGGGCCGCAGGGGACGCTGTTCGGCAAGAACACCACCGCCGGCGCCCTGAACATCACCACACGTGACCCGTCCTTCACGCCCGAAGGCCAGGCCGAGCTGAGCTTCGGCGACTATGGCTTCCTGCAGGCCAAGGCCAGCGTCTCCGGCCCGATCGTCGACGACAAGGTCGCCGGACGGTTCTCGGTGGTCTCGACCCAGCGCGACGGGGTGCTGGACAATGTCACCACCGGGACCAAGCAGAATTCCCAGGACTCGATCAGCCTGCGCGGCCAGTTGCTGTTCCAGCCGACGGACCAACTGAGGGTGCGGCTGTTCGCCGACTACGCCGACCTGACGCCGGAATGCTGCACCCAGGTCTATGTCACGGCGGGCCAGACGCTGAAGCCCGCCGCCCAACAGTTCGCCGCCCTGGCCGCCGGTCGCGGCTATACGCCCGCCAGCACCAATCCCTATGACCGACTGGCCGACGTCGACAGCGGCATCCAGGCCGACCAGATCCATCGCGGGGTCTCGGCCATCGTCGACTATGACTTCGGCTGGGCCACCCTGACTTCGGTCTCGGCCTGGCGGGCGTGGGACTGGGGGCCGAGGAACGACCGGGACTATACCGCCCTGGACATCACCCGGCAGTCGGCCAATCCGTCTTGGCAGGACCAGTGGAGCCAGGAGCTGCGCCTGTCCTCGAACGGGAACCACCGCATCGACTGGACCGGCGGCCTGTACGCCTTCCATCAGGCGGTGGAGACGCACGGGGTCACCGAATACGGCGCCGACGCCACTTACTGGCTGCTCAGCCCCAGCCTGCCGGACGCCCTGCTCGACGGCTACACCGTCTTCAACGACAGCCGGATCGAGACCGACTCCTACGCCGTCTTCGGCCAGCTGACCTGGAACATCACCGACCGGCTGCACCTGACGCCAGGGCTGCGCTACACCTATGAGGAGAAGTCGGGGACCTATGCGGCGACGACCACCGGCGGTCTGGCGACGACGGACGCCACCCTGATCTCGCGCCGCCTCGGCATCGCCCGGCCCCAGGCCTATGACGCCGAAATCTCGGACGACGACCTGTCGGGGCAGGTTTCGCTGTCCTACGACGTCAGCGACGACGTCCTGGTCTATGGCAGCGCGGCGCGGGGCTACAAGTCGGCCGGGATCAATATGGCCGGCATCCCCAATCTGCCGAACGGCCAGCCGTCGCTGACCAATGCGGTGGTCAAGCCCGAGGTTGTTACGACCTATGAACTGGGGCTGAAGACGCAAGGGTTCGACCGGCGCGTGACGGCCAACTTGGCCGCCTATCGCACCGACGTGGAGGACTATCAGGCCAATGTGGTCGACAGCGGCCCTGGCGCCCTGCGCGGCTATCTGGCCAATGCCGAGAAGGTGGTGATCCAGGGGATCGAACTGGACGCCGTCGCCCGGCCGAACGAACATTTGGACCTGTACGCCAATGTCGCCTGGACCGATGCGAAATACGATTCCTTCGCCAACGGCCCCTGCCCGCTGGAGCGGATCGGGACCTCGACCGTCGCCTGCGACCTGTCGGGCAAGGACCTGCCGGGGGTGTCGCCCTGGGCGGCGTCGGCGGGCGGCGAGGTGCACGGGGACGGCGGCTTCCTGGGCCTGCCGGGCCAGTTCTATGGCGGGGCGGACGCCAGCTTCCGCTCGACCTACAACTCCGACGCCTCGGTCTCGCGCTATACCGAGATCGAGGCCTATACGATCGTGAACCTGCGGGCGGGCTTCCGCGCCGACAACGGCTGGGAGGCGTCGCTGTGGGTCCGGAATGCCCTGGACGAGGACTATCTGCAGTTCGTCAGCGTCCAGTCCGGCAACTCGGGCCTGGTCATCGGCAACCCCGGCGACCCGCGCACCGTGGGGATCACGCTGCGGGCGCGGTATTGACCGCCTGAGCGCGCAACACTCGGGTGTTCACCGCACCCCAATTGTTGGCGGTGGCGATCTGAAGGTCCGTCTACAGGCTAGAAGCCCCTGGAACTTCGACACGGGACGGACGGTCATTGAAGGGCCCAAAACCACGAAGCCGCCGCCAGCTGCCGGCTACTGAGCGACTTAGCCGCCTTCAAGCGTCGCGCCAGTCCTGCCCCCTGTCGTTTCGCGTCCGCCATTGAGCGGGAGTCACGCCTTCCCACGCGCGGAAGGCGCGGTAAAACGAGGTGACGTCCTGATAGCCCAACAGATAGGCGATCTCATCGATCTGAATCGCCTCGTCGGCGAGCAGCTGTTTCCAAAGATCCCGGCGCGCCTGAAGCAGGAGTTCGCGAAAGCTGGCGCCCTCAGCCAGTATGCGCCGCTGCAGAGTTCGCTCGCTCATGCCCAGTTGCCGAGCGACATCGGGTAGTTCAGGACGGCCGCTTGGCAGCAGCAACTTCAGCGCCATGACGACTTGATCGGAGATCGTCGACTGCGCATCCAGTTCCTGAAGCGTCCGCCCAAGCGTGGGTGTCAACATGGCGAGAAGCTCGGGATTGTGCCCCATGAACGGCAAATCGAGATCCGCGCGATCCAGCATCAGGGCGTCGCGCTCCGCCCCGAAACGCACCGGCGCGTTGAAGTAGTCCTCATAAGCGGGCGCTATTGGTCCAGCGCGGGCAAACTCAACGCCGATTGGGCGCACCGGTTTACCACTTGAGCGACGACCCAATTCGACAATGGTCGCAAATGTGATGTCGATGCTGACCGCAGGTTCCGGCTCTCTGCTGTGCAGCCAGTCGACCGTCAGGGTGCAGGTCTCGCCGTCCTCGTGGATGCTAAGGATCTCCGGCGTACACAGACGCTTGAAACGCGACAGTCGCTCAAGTCCGCCGCGATAGTCCGGCGCGTAGAACGCCGCCAACGTTGACGGCGGATGCACCGAGGTCTCCGCCTGTTCGATCATATGAACGCCGAGAGTGGGCTTGCCGGCCAGGCCTTCCAGCGCCCGCATCAGGGCGAAGTATTGAGCCGTGGTGATCATCTGACCCGTCAGGTGCAGGGTGGTCGGGAGTCGAGCCTGCCGAAGCAGGCTCGACGCCGGCAAACCCATGGCGTCGGTGGCGCGCCAGAAGGCCAGGGGAATCCGGCACCGGTCGGGCGGAGTTGGACGCATCAGAAACCCCTAGCTGCGAGGGAGTTGGCCCATGACCAGACGATCGAACGCTCGGTCGCCAAACCAGGTGCGATAGCCGATCAGGAAGCTGGCGAACCGACCCGCGACGTAACGGGTTTTCGGACGTCGCGCACGAGCGGCGCGGCTCACGACATTTGCGATGACCCGCGGAGGGCTGTTGCGGCCGCGACCATAGGTCTGGCTCGTCCCTTCGGCCACGGCGCGGGCGAGGCCTGCGTAAGGTCCCGCCTGCGATCGCTGCACGATTCCCTGTCCGACGACGTCACCGAAAGCTGTCTCGATCAATCCGGGCTCCACGACGACAACATCGATGCCAAAGGGCGCTAGTTCGAGACGAAGACAGTCCGACCAGCCTTCCAGCGCATGCTTGGTCGCATGATACCAGCTGCCCAGCGGCGTGTAGATTTTCCCACCCATGGACGTGATGTTGATGACCCTTCCCCGCTTGCGCGATCGCATGGCGGGAAGCAGCAACTGTGTAAGACGCGCCGGCCCAAAGACATTGACTTCGAACTGATAGCGCGCCTCGCTCATAGGGATCAGCTCCATGGGCCCGTAGAGGCCGAAGCCGGCGTTGTTGACCAACAGGTCGACACCGCCCGTTGTGGTCTGGATGACCTCGGCGACGGCGACGATATCGGCCTCCACTGAGATGTCCATGCGCAAGGGCTCGGCGCCAAGCTTGCGCAAGTCCTCCATTTCATCCGTTCGCCGGGCTGCGACATAGACTTGATACCCGTCACGGATCAGCCGCTTGGCGATCTCCTTGCCCATCCCCGACGATGCGCCTGTGACGAGAGCGGTTTTTTCAGATACTTTGAACATGGCGTTAGACCTCCTCGCGTTGTGGGAGGAATCTAGGCCGATGGCGGACCGACGACATTAGCCAAGCACGCCATTTCATTGGCCGAACGCGCCAAAGCTTTGTTGACCCTCGTGAGCTGCAGCTGGCGCCATCAAATAGATGGCGGAATAGTCGCCGCTCTCCTGGCTCGAGCACTTGCCACCAGACACCCTGAACACACGACCACCATGTCCGCTCGGAGCGGGCGGCCGACTTGCCAGTGTCGACGCCTAGCTTCCTTCCGGGTCTTGTCCCGGGGGTGGCGGGCTCAGAAAGTCACCCCTTCATCCGCCAGGTCGCGCCGTCGGGGCCGTCCATGACGACGACCTTCAGTTCGTTAAGGCGGTCGCGGATACGGTCGGCCTCGGGCCAGTCCTTGGCGGCGCGGGCGGCAGCGCGTTGCTCCAGCAGGGCTTCGACCTCGATACGCAAGGCGTCGGAGACGTCGCCTTCCAGCCAGGCGGCCGGATCGGCCTGGAGCACGCCCAGGATGGAGGCGCAGGCCACGAGGCGGGCGCGGGCCTGGGCCACGGCGGCGGCATCACCCGCCGTCATGCCGCGCTCGATCTCGCTGGACAGGGCGAACAGGCTGGCCATGGCGCCGGGGGTGTTCAGGTCGTCCTCGATGGACTTCATGAAGTCGGCGGGGGGATCGAGATCCAGAACCTCGACGCCGCTGGAGCGGTGCAGGGCGCCGTACAGCCGGTCCAGCGACTTCTTCGACTGGTCCAGCAGCCCCTGGTTCCAGTCCAGAGGCTGGCGATAGTGGGCCGACAGAAGCGCCCAGCGGACGACCTCGCCCGGCATGGCCTGGACCAGGTCGTGCAGCAGCAGGACGTTGCCGATGGACTTGGACATCTTCTCGGCGTCCACGGTCAGGAAGCCGTTGTGCATCCAGTAGCGGGCGTATTCGTCGTGAGCCCCGGCGTCATGGGCGTGGCCGTGGGCGCAAACGCCCTGGGCGATCTCGTTCTCGTGGTGCGGGAAGACCAGGTCGATGCCGCCGCCGTGGATGTCGATGGGCAGGCCCAGGGTCTGTTCGATCATGGCCGAGCATTCGATATGCCAGCCGGGGCGCCCTTCGCCCCAGGGCGACGGCCAGGACGGCTCGTCCGGCTTGGACGGCTTCCACAGGACGAAGTCGTGGGGGTTCTTCTTGTAGGGGGCGACCTCGACCCGGGCGCCGGCGATCATGTCGTCCAGGTTCCGGCCCGACAGGGCGCCGTAGGACGGATAGGACGAGACGTCGAACAGGACATGGCCCTCGGCGGCATAGGCGCAGCCGGCGTCGACGATGGCCTGGATCTGGGCGACGATGGCCGGGACATAGTCTGTGACGTGGGGGGCGAGGTCGGGCGGCGACACGTTCAGCAGGCCCATGTCGGCGAGATAGGCGGCCTCATAGCGGGCCGTGACCTCGCCGATGGCCACGCCTTCGCGGGCGGCCTTCTGGTTGATCTTGTCGTCCACGTCGGTGACGTTGCGGGCGTAGATCACATGATCCGCGCCATAGGTCCGGCGCAGCAGGCGGACCAGGACGTCGAACACCACCGGCGGGCGGGCATTGCCGATATGGGCGTAGTCATAGACCGTCGGGCCGCAGACATAGAGGGTCACCCGGTTCGGATCGCGCGGTTCGAACAGGCGTTTTTCACGGCGCAGGGTGTCGTGGATGTGCAGCGGCATGGATAAGTCTTCAGCGGGTTTTCTTGCGGGACGGAGGGTCCGTCCCATATAGCGGCCTGATATACAGTCCCGACGGATT
>JBKBXN010000112.1:0-9305 GCA_046314055.1 Brevundimonas sp. | reverse complement strand
CGATGCCCATCTGGTTCTTTTCGTACCACAGGCCGCGCCACAGGCCGGCGTTGTCGGCCTGGTGGATGCCGATGGCCGGAAAGGCCAGCACCATGACCAGACTGCCGACCGCCATCACCAGCCCCGTATGCATCAGCAGGCGCGGCAGCTGCGCCCCGGTAAAGCTCGCCCCCAGATAGACGGCAAAGGCACTGGTCATGAACAGGGCGATCACGCGCCGATCAGTCACCCCCGGATCGATCGACCAGTAGCGCGACGCCAGCGCCAGCAGGGTCAGAAGGCCCAGGATGATCCATGCCGGCCAGGCCGCCGCCATCCGGCCGAAGCGGTTCAGGATCAGCCCCAGGGTGACCGCATAGACCGGCAGCCAGATCAGCCGCAGGAAAGGCGTCTCGCCCTGATCCGGCGCAAACACCGGGCCGATCAACGCCCCCGTCAGCATGACGATCACAAACCCCGCCGCCCCCTGTTCCCACAGGGGCGGCGCTGGCAGGGATGAACCCGAATCTCTGGGTGATGCGCGCACGCCCGGAAGGTGAGCGTTTGGCGTTAACGAAGCGTTGGTGAAGGGGCGTCAGCCCCGGTCCTGCCGCGAATGAAATATCCGGCGGACAAGCAGGTGATCCGGCATGACCTGGTAGCGCAGAACGTATCCGTCTCGCCCGAAACGGACGGGCAACTGCCGTGTACCATCCACGCACGAGGAGCCGCTGAGCGGGAAGAGAGCTAGCAGGTCAAGGGCCAGATAGATGGCCGCCTCCGCCCTGTCCGCAGCCTATGGCGCCCGGTCATCCAGCCAGGCAATGTGTTCCAACAGATCGGACCGGGCCTGAGCCGACAGACAACCTTCACGCGCGCTTGCGGCTAGCGCCAGCCCGCTGTGCCTGAAGCTCGCCCTTCACGTCCTCCCACGCATGGGTGGGCTCGTTTACATCAAGCGGCGGAAGTGGCTGGTCGGGATCACCGTTGGCCCATTCGACGTCGCGGGGATCAAAAAAGTGCTGGTCCAGCAGCATGGCAGCCAGATGTTCGACCGGCATACCGAGCGCCTTGGCCTTCTCCGCGATCCGGGAAGCGGTCTCGTCACTGAGCGTGAGGGTCAGGTTACCGTCGGGCATGGCTGATGATACCTCACTCTTGGCGTTCCTGCCATTCGTGGCCCCTCACGCCTTCTCCACGAAGCTGTCGATGACCTTCTTCTCGCCGGCCTTGTCGAAGGCGACGCGCAGTTTGTTGCCCTCGATGGCCTGAATGCGGCCGTAACCGAACTTCTGGTGAAAGACGCGCTCACCCCGGCTCCACTGGCCTGACGGAGCGGCGGTCGTCGGGCTCTCGACCCGGCGGGCGACACCTTCGATGGGCGGGGTGCGCTGGGCCGAGCCGGAGGTCGTGCGTTGCTGGGCGCGCTTCCAGCCCGGGCTGTCATAGCCGCCGCCAAAGGTCGGGCCCTCGGACCAGCGGTCCTGGACCTGACGGGCGCTGGGGGCAGCCCCGTAGTAACCGGTCTCGCTTTCCGGCTGGACGTTGTCGATCGGCAGTTCGTCGACGAAGCGGCTGGGCATCTGGGCGGTCCAGCGGCCATAAACCAGACGGTTGGCGGCAAAGCTGATGCGGGCATCGCGGCGCGCGCGGGTCAGGCCGACATAGGCCAGGCGGCGCTCCTCCTCGAGGCCCTTCTCGCCCTTTTCGTCGATGCTGCGCTGGCTGGGGAAGACGCCTTCCTCCCAGCCGGGCAGGAAGACCAAGGGGAACTCCAGCCCCTTGGCGCCGTGCAGGGTCATGATCTGCACCGCGCCATCACCGTTGGGATCGTCACTGGTTGCGCGTTCCAGATCCATGACCAGGGAGACGTGTTCCAGATAGGCCTGCAGCGTCTCGAACTGCTGCATCGACTGGGTCAGTTCCTTCAGGTTGTCCAACCGGGTCTGGCCGCTTGTGCGGTCGGCCTTCTGCATGTCGGTGTAGCCGCTCTCCTCCAGCACCGTCTCCATGACCTGCCAGTGGGGCGTGGTCTCGGACAGAGCGCGCCAGCGGTCGAGGTCGCGCACGAAGTTGGACAGGGCGGTGCGGGTGCGGGCCTGAAGCTCGTCGGTGTTGATCAGGCCGCGCACGGCCGTCAGGGCGGACAGGTCGTGCTGACGGGCCAGTTGCAGGATCTTCTGTACGCTGGTGTCGCCGATGCCGCGCTTGGGCACATTGACGATCCGCTCGAAGGCCAGATCGTCGTCCTCGGACTGGATCAACCGCATATAGGCGTGGGCGTCGCGGATTTCGGCCCGTTCGAAGAAGCGCGGGCCGCCGATGACGGCATAGGGGATGGCCAGCATGACCAGCCGTTCCTCGAAGGCCCGCATCTGGAACGAGGCGCGGACCAGGATGGCCATGTCCTTGTATTTCAGCCCCGGCTCGCCGGCGTGGGGACGGCGCGCGGTCTCGATCTCGTCGGCGATCAGCCGGGCTTCGGCCTCGCCGTCCCAGACGCCGCGCACCCGCACCTTGTCGCCGCTGTCGTCCTCGGTCCACAGGGTCTTGCCCAGGCGGTCGCGGTTGGCGGCGATCAGGCCCGAGGCGGCGCCCAGGATATGGCTGGTCGAGCGATAGTTGCGCTCCAGCTTGACGATCTTGGCGCCGGGGAAGTCGCGTTCAAAGCGCAGGATGTTGTCCACCTCGGCCCCGCGCCAGCCGTAGATCGACTGGTCGTCGTCGCCGACACAGCAGACATTGCCGGTCGAGGCGGTCAGCAGCCGCAGCCACAGATATTGGGCGACGTTGGTGTCCTGGTATTCGTCGACCAGGATGTAGCGGAATCGACGACGATATTCTTCCGCCAGATCAGCGTGTTTCGACAGGATGGTGATGTTGTGCAGCAGCAGATCGCCGAAATCGCAGGCGTTCAGGCTGCGCAGGCGGGCCTGATAGGCGGCGTACAGACCCTGGCCCTTGCCGTTAGCGAAATCCTCGCCGGGCGGCAGTTTCTCGGGCGTCCAGCCGCGGTTCTTCCAGTGGTCGATCAGGCCGGACAGCGACTTGGGCGTCCAGCGTTTGGTGTCGATATTGGCGGCTTCCAGCAGCTGTTTCAGCACCCGTTCCTGGTCGTCGGTGTCCAGGATGGTGAAGCTGGACTTCAGCCCCACCAGTTCGGCGTGGCGACGCAGGATCTGGGCGGCGATGGCGTGGAAGGTGCCCAGCCAGCGGAGCCCTTCCGCCGAGGGGCCGATCAGATGGGTGATCCGCTCGCGCATCTCGCGCGCGGCCTTGTTGGTGAAGGTGACGGCCAGCAGTTCCCACGGCTTGGCCCGGCCAGTCGCCAGAATGTGGGCCAGACGGGTGGTCAGGACCCGGGTCTTGCCGGTGCCGGCGCCGGCCAGGACCAGGACCGGCCCCTCGGTCGTCTCGACCGCCTCACGCTGTTCAGGGTTCAGGCCCGCCAGATAGTCGCGCGCCTCACCCTCCTGCGGCGCGCGCGCCCGGGCCAGGTCTGAAATGCGGGGGGCGGGAAGATCGGTCACAGGCGACAAAAGGTCCGGTCAGTCAGAATCGAATAGGGGAACATAAGGGGACCGGAAGGCGATGTCAGGGCCGCCGCACAAATGAAACTGCGGAACCGCCTTGATCGACGGCCTGTTCACCATAGCGATGCAACGAAAGGCGCAGAGGATGACGCGACAACCCAACCAAAGACCTGGACGAGATAGAGGCGGCTGGCGCGCCTTCGCCTTGGGCATGGTGGGGATGTTCGTCGTTATCGCCGTCTGGATCGCCCTGTTCGAGAAGGGCGGAGATCACGAGCGCGATGAGGTTCAACTGATCGGCCGCCCAATGGCCCAGTCCGATCAGGCGGAGACGCTCACCGCCGACCCGCCTATTTCAGACTATAGGTGATGGTGGTCACGACCCGGACCTTCTTGTCGATGGAACCGGATTCGTCGCCGCCCGAACCGTCGCGCGGCAGGATCTCGAACGAGCCCTGGGTGGCCTGACGAATGGGACCCAGGGGCGTGCCGGAGTCCTTGGCGAACTGTTCGGCGCCGGTGCGCGCCGCCGCCGTGCCCTCGGCGATCATCTGTGGCCGCACGGCGTTCAGCTTGGTGAAGATATAGGACGGCCCCTGGAAGTCCTGCAGCACCACGTCCTGGCGCACGAGGTCGTTCAGGGCGCGGGTGGTGGCCTGGACGCGGGCGACGTCGCCGGTGCGGACGATGACGGTCTGGGCCAGGATGAAACGGGGGCCGCCGTTCTGGACGCCGTATTCGCGCGAGCGGGTGTCGGCGACCTCCAGCCGGCCCAGATCGACGGCGTCGGCGGGATAACCCTGAGTCCTCAGGAATTGACGCACCAGGGCCAGGTCGCCGTCGATGCGCGCCTGGACTTCGGACAGGACCTCGCCCGAGGCGGTGAAGCGCAGCGGCAGCACCGCCAGGTCCGCTTTCACCTCGCGTTCCGACAGACCACGCACCGTCACGGTGCGGTCGCCGGCGCGGGCATGGATCACGCCCTGGCCAATGAGAGCGCCGGCCCCGATCAGGCCGAGGGCGAGCAAGCCCCCGAAGGCGGCGGCGGGGATCAGGCGTGGGGTGTCCATGAAGGGCTCCATTTATCGACCCATGTTACGCTGTCGGCCCGTGTTCCGCCACCCACGACAGCGCCAGGAGGCGGCAGGCCGAGGCGAGCGGGCGGCGGCCACGGTTCGCGTCGATATCGGCCAGAAGCTGAGCCTTGCTGAAGCCGCGCGCGGCGGCGATGCGGTCCAGAACGGTCCAGAATTCCAGCTCCAGCGCCACAGAGGTGGCATGACCGGCCAGAACGACCGACCGTTTGGTCAGACCGCTCATTGCGCGGTGTTCCGTCGGCGCGCGGGGATCATAAAGCGGCTGCGCATGGCGTTCTCCTGTACGGCGCAGTTTGTCACACTCGGGCGCAAGACGTGAGCGGCGCTTGTGGGGGCGCAGTGGTAAGCGGGCGTCGCCAAAGGAGCCTTGCATGAGTCGCCCCTTCACCGTTCTTGCCATCCTGACCTGCGCCCTGATCTGGGGCACGACCTGGTTCGCCATCACCCTGCAGCTGGGGGTGGTGGACCCGATCGTGTCCATCGTCTGGCGGTTCGGTCTGGCGGCGCTGGTCCTGTTCGGTTTCTGCGCCGTGACGCGCCGGCCGCTGCGGCTGACGCGCGCCCAGCATCTGGCGGCCGTGGGGCAGGGCGCCTTCGTCTTCGCCGTCAGCTACGGCTTCGTCTATGCGGCGGAAGAGAGGGTCGCATCTGCGGTCGTCGCCGTGATTTTCGCCGCCCTGGCCTTCGTCAACCTGGTGCTGTTTCGCCTTCTGGAAGGGCAGAAGGCGGCCGTCGGCGCCTGGCAGGGCGCGGTCCTGGGGATCTTCGGCGTGGCCGTCCTGTCGTTCGGACAGTTGTCGGGGGCGGGCGTATCGGCCGGGTCCGCGCCGGCGCTGGGGATTGTCTTCGCCCTGATCGCCGTTGTCGCCTCGGCCTTCGGCAACTGGTTCGCCTGGCGGGGACAACAGGCCGGGGCGCCGGTGATGGCCGCCACCGCCTGGGCCATGGCCTATGGCACGGCGATGCTGGCGATCTATGGATTTGCGACCGGGGTCGAATGGCGGATCGAGCCGACGCCCGCCTATGTCCTGTCGCTGCTGCACCTGTCGCTATTCGGGTCGGTCATCGCCTTCGGCCTGTATTTCACCCTGGCGCGGCAGCGGGGCTTCGCCTTGGCCAGCTATATCTCCGCCCTGACGCCGCCGATCGCCGTCATCATGTCGGTGCTGTTCGAGGGCGCCCATGTGGGGGTGACCATGTTGATCGGACTGGCCCTGGTGCTGGCTGGGCAGGTCTTGCTGATCCGGGCGCCGAAGACGGCCTGATTTCAATCCGTCGGCTTTTCGCCGTCCAGCTTTTGGCCGTCGAGCAGACGGACGGCGCGCGTCTGCTCGATCTGAGCGGTCTTCTTCTGCCCCTTGGTGCGGCCGTGGGCGACGCGGTTCGCCGCAGCCTGGGCCTTGTCTTCGGCCTTGGCGCGGACCTTACGGGCCCGGTTCAGGTTGATGATGTCGGCCATGTCTATTCCTGGGGCGTCGGCGTCGCCGCCGGCTCTTTAGGCTTGAGAGCGTCTGGCACCTGGTCGGCGGGCAGGGTGGAAGGGGGAATGAAGGCCGGCGCGGACGCGGTCTGGTCCAGTCTGGTCCAGCCGTCAGCCGACCGCCCGCGTTCGCGGCCCAGGTCGAACAGCGCCGTCATGGTCTTCTGGTCGAACTTCAGGCTCGAGGCCTCGACATTGTCGGGGATGGCGGCCAGCGACAGGCTCATGCCGTTGCGCTGGGAGAACGCCGCCGTCGTCGCCAGATGGGTGCGGAGCGAGGCCTTGCTCATACTGTCGTAGCTACGCATCAGGATGGCGGTCAGCCGACCGGGCGTGACCCCGTCATTGCGCCCGACCTGGCCGTTGACCACGACATAGAGGGCCCCGCCGCCCGGCTGGTCGGCGCCACGGGTCCAGAGCGACAGATTTTCGGGGATGGCGAGGAAGGGGGTGTTGACCCCGCCATCGGCGTGCATCTCCATCACCACGGTTCGGTCGGGCTGAAGACCGGCGATCAGCACCGGCGGAAAGACGCCGGGTATGCTGGCCGAGGCGACCAGCACTTCCTTGAACAGGGCGCGCGAATTGTCATCGTTCTGGCTGGCCAGAAGACCCATGTCCCAGATGACCGTCTCCTCGCTGTCCAGATTGGTGGTGGCGACCAGCAGGCGGCGGCCCTTGGCGTGTTCGCGGGCGATGGCCGCCAACAGGTCCGGGGTGACGTTGTCGTCCACCAGATCGCGCAGGGCGCCGGCGCTGAACAGGCTGGGGTAGAGGAAGATCGCCAGACTTCGCCAGCTCAGCAGGCTGCTGGCCCCGCCGTCGGTATAGGCATGACCCAGTTGCGGGTCCCATTCGGACCCTGCGAAGGCGAAGGGGGCGGCGAGCGCCCCGGTGCTGACGCCTGTGACGATGTCGAACACCGGACGGTCGCCGCGCTCGGTCCAGCCCACAAGAACCCCGGCGCCATAGGCCCCGTTCGCGCCGCCCCCGGATAGGGCCAGGAGCGAGAATGGCCGATCGTTGGACAGGCGAGCGCCCACCTCCTCGGTGAAGGCTTCCAGCCGGGCGGCGTCATTGGCGCGGATGCGGGGGTCCTGCGCCGGCGTCAGGGCGCCGTCGGCGAGGCGCAAAGGTCCCACGGGACGATCCAGGGTGCCGCAGGACGCCACCGAGACTGCCATGATGAAGGCCAGCAGGCTGGAATAGATTCGTCTCATCCGATGCCTTCTCCGCCGATCCCGGCGGCACTCATACCGCTCGGGTGAAGAGTCTGTCATCACCGGGAGACGACAGCAACAAGCGCTGCGGTTTGAAACCCTGCGACTCGACGAACGTTTGATCCGGCAGGACAACCCAACCCAAGGACAATCACCATGGTCGATGCAACGCTCATCAAGGAACATCTCGAAGTCGTGGGATCGGACGGCGGTCATGTCGGTCGCGTGGACCATGTGCTCGGCGACCAGATCGAGTTGGCGAAGCTGGATCTGGCGGGCGGCTTCAAGCACCACATGATCCCGGTCAGCTGGGTCGAACGGGTGGACGACAAGCACGTCCACCTTAACCTGACCCAGGAGGACGCCAAGTCGCGCTGGACCGAGAAGCCGCACTAGCCCGCAGGTTTCGGCGAATTAATGAAGGCCCCGCTGTCGCCGGCGGGGCCTTCAGCCTATCTGGAGGACATTGTTCTCGGAGGGACGCGATGATCCGCCTGATCCTGAATATTCTGTGGTTCATCTTCGGCGGTTGGCTGTCCGGCCTGCTTTGGCTGCTGGGCGGCGCGATCCTGGCGGTCACCATCGTGGGGCTGCCTTGGAGCTTCGCGGCCTGGAGGATCGCCAGCTATTCCTTCTGGCCGTTCGGGCGCGAGATCGTCTGGCAGGATGCGCCTGCGGTGGCCGGGTGTCTGGGTCTGGTGCTGAACGTCGTCTGGTTCGTGGTCGCAGGCTGGTACATCGCCCTGTCTCACCTGGTGATCGCAGTGGCCGAGTTCGTCTCCATCATCGGCATCCCCTTCGCCCTGAAGGACCTGGAATTGGCCAAGCTGGCTCTGGCCCCCGTGGGACGGACGATCCGCGATAAACCCTAAGGTCTTCAGGCCGGAGGCGCGTCGGGCCTGACCGGTTCGGGCGGTCGAGCCGGCTTTACGCCGGTCTCGGCGACGATCCGCCAGGATCGCTGACGTTCGACGAAGACCCGGTTTGGGAGGTTGTCCAGCGGCGTGTCCGACAACACCGCCGAGATGTCGTCGCTCATCGCCTGGCTGCGCACATAATAGCTGTGCTCGATGAAGGGGTCGGCTGCACCGGCGACCACACGGCAGTCGACCAACTCCACCTTTTTTGGCATCAGGTCCACCAGCCGCGGCCCGTCCGAGCCCAGACGATCCGGATTGGCCTTGGTCTTGTCCGAGACGGTCAGACCCTTGTCGTTGGGATTGTAATAGACGGTCACCTGCCGCCCGATGCGCGGCAGGAGCCTCAGCTTCGTGTCGTGCTCGAAGGCGTCGTCATCCTCGTCCGGCGCGGCCAGCAGGATCTGATCGAACAGCCGGGTCAGGCCGTCCCGGTCCTTGGCGATCAGAGCTTGCAAGGCCTGGCGCAACACATAGGCCCCCATGCTGTGGGTCAGCAGGTGCACTCGTCGCTGGCAATAGTCGGCTTCGTTCAGCGCCAGGACGAAGTCCCTGAACTTCAGGAAGGCCCGCGCGACCGACGGCCCCGACGCCCGCGCGTCCTCCCGGTCGCTGTAGTAGGACATCCAGGGGACGGCCGAACCGTCCGAAGGCCAGCTGAATACGACGACATTCAGCGGATGCCCGCCGACGTTCAGTCCCTGAGCCAGCAGGGCCGCAGTCTGTAGGGCGCCGGTGAAACTGACGTTGAAGCCGTGGATGAAGACCAGGGTGTCACATCGCCGCCCGGCCGCCATGGCGGCGCGAAGATCCTCCATAAACATGCCGCCGCCTGTCTTGGTCACGTCGGACTGGTTCAGGACGTCGGGATAGACGTGCAAATCCTGCAGCGCCGGCCGTTCGGGATCGGATTTGAAGTCGGCATAGCCGAACCGCAATGCGGCTACGCCGTCGGGATTGAAAGTGCGTCCGAACACCTGTCGCTTGTTCGCGGGATGGTGGTTGCGGTTGGTGGCGAAAAACACCCTGATGTCAGCCATCGCCGCCTCCAAATGACGACGGCCCGAGGGCTGATCCCT
>JBKBXN010000111.1:0-9363 GCA_046314055.1 Brevundimonas sp. | reverse complement strand
CTGGCGCTGGAAGGCGACGACACCACGGCCAAGACCGAATACCTGCACGTGGACGCCGAGGGGCGCCCGCTGTCCCCCGCCTACAAGGTCACGACCCGCGACAAGGCCGGCCGGTTCGAGATCGAGAAGCGCATCTTCACCGACCCCGACCGCAACGCCCTGGTGCTGCGCGTTCGGATCACGGCCCTCAGCGGGGAGGCGACGCCCTATCTGCTGCTGGAACCGCACATCGCCAACACCGGTATCGATGACCGCGGCGTGGTCACGCCACAGGGCTTCCACGCCTGGGAAGGGTCGACCCATCTGGTGCTGAAGCCCAGCGAGGCCTTCACTACGGCCAGCGTCGGCTTCGTCGGCGCGTCGGACGGCTTGACCGACCTGAAGGACGGAAAGCTCGACTGGACCTATGGTTCGACCGGCGAAACGGCGGGCAATACGATGATGACCGGCGCCCTGCCGCGCGTGCGCATGGGCCAGAGCGTTCAGCGCGACTTCGTCATCGGCTTCGGCGACAGCGAGGCGGCGGCCCAGGCGGCGGCGGACGGCGCCTTCGCCACCGGACTGGACGAGGTGCTGGCCCGTTTCAACGGCGAGGGCGCGCGCGCGGGTTGGGAGGACTATGTCGCCTCGCTGACCGAACTGCCGCGTATCGCCGAACAATCGACCGACGGGGGCAAGCTGGCCTATGCCTCGGCCCTGATGCTTAAGGTGCAGGAGGACCGCACCCACGCCGGCGCCCTGATCGCGTCGCTGTCGAACCCGTGGGGCGACACGGTGGACGCGTCGAAATCCTCGACCGGCTACAAGGCGGTCTGGCCGCGCGACTTCTATCAGGTGGCCATGGCCCTAGCGGCGCTGGGCGACAAGGAGACGCCGCTGGCGGCCTTCAACTATCTGCCGCAGGTCCAGGTCGGACCGAACACCCCCGGCAATACCGGCGTCGGCGGCTGGTTCCTGCAAAAGACCCACGTCGATGGCGAACTGGAATGGGTCGCGATCCAGTTGGACCAGACGGCCATGCCGATCATGCTCGGTTACCGCCTGTGGAAGATGAGCTGGCTGTCAGACGCCCAGATGACCGAGCACTACAACGCCATGCTGAAACCGGCCGCCGACTTCCTGGTCGATGGCGGCAAGGTCGGGCTGTTGTGGAACGAGGCCGAGATCAAGCCGCCCTTCACCCAGCAGGAACGCTGGGAAGAACAGCAGGGCTATTCCCCGTCCAGCACCGCCGCCCTGGTCGCCGGCCTGACGGTCGCCGCCGAAATGGCCCGCGCCTCGGGCGATGCGGCGGGCGCGACCCGCTACCAGACGGCAGCCGACGACTACGCCTCGAAAATCGAGGACCGGATGTTCACCACCAACGGCGACTTCGGCGACGGTCGCTATTACATCCGCATCAGCCAGAACGAGAACCCCAACGACAAGGCCCCGATCGGCGCCGCCAACGGCCAGATCGCCCCGGCCGAGGATCGTGTGGTGGACGGCGGCTTCCTGGAGCTGGTCCGGTACGGCGTGCGCAAGGCCGACGACCCGCACATCCTGTCCACCCTGCCGGTCTATGATGATCAGAGCCTGGAGGACCTGTACCGCGTCCGCTACGACTTCGGTCCCGAGGGTGACAAGACGCCAGGCTGGCGCCGCTACGGCGTCGACGGTTACGGCGAGGATCATGTGACGGGCGCCAACTATGGCGTCGGCGGTCAGATGAGCCCCGGGCAGCGCGGCCGGGTCTGGCCCTTCTTCACCGGCGAACGCGGCCATTATGAACTGGCCCGCGTCAGCGTGAACGGCGCACCGTCCGCCGCTGACATCGCCAGCATCCGCCAGACCTATGTGCGCGGCATGGAGCGGTTCGCCAACGACGGCCTGATGCTGGCTGAACAAGTGTGGGACGGAGTCGGCGATCCGACCACGCGCGACTACGTCCTGGGCCAGAACACGGACTCGGCCACGCCCCTGGCCTGGACCCATGCTGAATATCTGAAACTGCTGCGCTCGCTGGCCGACGGCAAGGTCTGGGACCGGTACGACCCGGTCGCGAGCCGCTACGCACGCTGATACGGAAAAGGCCCCGGAGATTGCTCTCCGGGGCCTCTTTCTTAGAGTGGTGATGGCTGGGGTCAGAAGACCAGCTTGACCGAACCGACTACGCGATCCTCGGCGCCGGGCACGCCGTCCACGTCGGTGTCGTGGTAGCGCACGTCCAGGGCCAGGTTGTCGGTCAGGGCGTAGGCGACCCCGGCGTTCCAGGTCACGTAGTCGTCAGTGACGTCGAGCCACTGCTGGCCGACGGCGCCCGAGATCGTCCATTTGTCAGCCGGGCTGAAGGCCCCGTTGATTTCCGCATAGGTGGCGGCTTCGTCCACCCCGAAGAAGTCGGGCGAGTAGTAGACGGCGGCGCCGATCGTCGCGGGTCCGACGGCGCGCGAGGCGGCGGCCTTGAACTCTGCATAATTGTAGTCGGCCTCGTCGGGCGTGCCGGCATACAGATAGCCGATCACGCCGAAGTCGAGGGCGAAACCGGCCGCTTCGGTCCGATAGCCGCCGTAGATGTCAAACTCCGCATCGGTATCGTCGCCGAAGTCCACGTTCGAAGCCCAGGCGCCAGCATAGAAGCTGCCGGACGTAATATCGACGCCGCCCTGGATGGCCGGATCTTCGTTGGTCTGGCTGAAGCCGCGGAACACATAGTCGGTCACGATGCCGGCGTTGAAGGCGACGTCAATGTCGCTTTGGGCCGAGGCGGGCGCCGCCAGGCCGATCAGGCCCGTAGCGAGAGCGGCCGCAGCGGCGGCAGAACGAAAGAGTCCAAATTTCATAGTCATATCCCCTTGATTATATTTGTTTCTGTAGCGCCGAGGCTTAGTCGGCAGGCGGGACGCGGCCGGCGGAACCGCGTCCCGTTTTCCTCAGTGGTCCAGGCTCTCGCCGTGCAGCGAGGTGTCCAGACCGGCGGCTTCTTCCGCCTCGCTCACACGCAGGCCCGTGGTGAACTTGCAGATTATGAGGATGACGAAGGTGCCGACTGCGCTGTAGGCGATGGTCCAGGCTAGGCCGAGCGCCTGGGTGCCGATATTGGCCCCTTCCGACAGGCTGTTGATCGCCGTGGTGGCGAAGACGCCGGTCAGCAGGGCGCCGATCAGACCGCCGGCGCCGTGAATGCCGAAGGCGTCCAGGGAGTCGTCGTAGCGCAGCAGTTTCTTGATCCAGACCGACGAGATGTAGCAGACCGGCCCGGCGATCAGGCCGATGATGACCGCGCCCTTAGGATCGACGAAGCCGGCGGCCGGAGTGATGGCGACCAGACCGGCGACCACGCCCGAGAGCATGCCGATCAGCGAGACCTTCTTCTTTTCGATGAGCTCGATGATCTTCCAGGTCAGGGCGGCGGCGGCGGCAGCCAGGACGGTGTTCAGCAGAGCCACGCCCATCAGTTCGTTGGCGGCGCCCGCCGAACCGGCGTTGAAGCCGATCCAGCCGACCAGCAGAAGCGAAGCGCCGATCATGGTCAGGACCGGGTTGTGAGCGAGGATCGGCTCGGAGCCGTAGCCCTTACGACGGCCCAGGAAGATAGCGCAGACCAGACCCGCGACGCCCGAGTTGACGTGAACGACCGCGCCGCCGGCGAAGTCCAGCACGCCGGCCGATCCGAGGAAACCGCCGCCCCACACCCAGTGACAGATGGGCGAGTAGATCAGCAACGACCACAGGGCCGTGAACAGCAGCAGACCCGAGTATTTCATCCGCTCGGCGAAGGCGCCGGTGACCAGGGCCGGGGTGATGATGGCGAAGGTCATCTGGAAGGCGATGAACAGATATTCGGGAATGCCCGTCAGCAGGCTGTTGGCCGTGCCCAGGGTCACGCCGTTCAGGAACAGCATCTCGATGCTGCCGACATAGGGCTGAAGGGCCGGGTCCGGGTTGGCGCCGAAGGCGATGCTGTAGCCGGCGATGAACCAGACCAGCGAGACGACGGCGAAGACGCCGACCGACTGGGTGATGGTGGCGATGACGTTCTTGCGGCGCACCATGCCGCCGTAGAACAACGCCAGGCCCGGCAGGGTCATCAGCAGGACCAGAGCCGTCGAAGTGCCCAGCCAGGCCGTGCCCGCACCGTCCAGCTCAAGCGCCGACTGGTGCGCCAGAAGCGCAGGCGCCGCCTCGGGCGTCTGGGCGAAGGCCCCGCCCGCATAAAACAGCCCGATGGTCAAAAGCAGGAGCGCGGCGGCTCCCGGAAGTCGATTCCAGACACGCGACATGAGCAAAAATCCCCCTTAGCAATCTCGCAGATGCGAAGGTTTTACTGCAATCGCTTTTGACGCAAGGGGCTTGACCGTAAACGGTGCAACTTTCTTGCAACGGTCATTGAAGAAAAGTTAAGCCCCGCACGATCCTTGCGTCGCGTGGGGCTTTTTCTCTTAATTGATGTTCCAACAAACGGTGTTTGCGGTACGAAATTCGGACCCTGATCTGGTCAGGCCCAGTGCATTTGCACCCGATGCGCCGCAGCCCAGTGGATAGCGCGAATAGCGTCGATGACGGCTTCGGTCGCCGCGCGAGTGCCCAACGCTCCGCCCAGGTCGGCGGTGACGGCGCCGGCGGCGAGGACGGCCGCCACGGCGGCCTCGATGGAATCAGCCTCGTCCTCCAGCTTCAGGCTGTGACGCAGCAGCAGGGCCGCCGACAGGATCGTCCCGACCGGATTGGCCAGATCCTGTCCGGCGATGTCCGGCGCCGAGCCGTGAATCGGTTCGAACAGACCGGGCCCTTCGGTCCCCAGCGAGGCCGACGGCAACAGGCCGATCGAGCCGCCCAGCACCGAAATCTCGTCCGATAGAATGTCGCCGAACATGTTCTCGGTCAGGATGACGTCGTATTCACGCGGCTTGCGGATCAGGTGCATGGCCATGGAATCGACCAGGGCGTGCTCCAGCGCGATCTCGGGGAACTCCTCGGCGTGGATGCGGGTCACCACCTCGCGCCACAGGCGGCTGGTCTCCATGACATTGGCCTTGTCGACCGAGGTCACCTTGCCGCGCCGCTGGCGGGCGGTCTGGAAGGCGGCGCGGGTGACGCGCTCGATCTCCGGCACCGTGTATTCGCACAGGTCGGTGGCGCGGTCGGCGGTGCGGGTCTTCTCGCCGAAATAGACGCCGCCGGTCAGTTCGCGGAAGACGATCAGATCGACGCCCTCGACGATCTCCTTCTTCAGCGGTGAACGGTGCGCCATCACTGGCGAGACCTGCAGCGGCCGCAGGTTGGCGAACAGGCCGAGATCCTTGCGGATACCGAGCAGGCCGCGCTCGGGCCTGAGCTCACGCGGATTGCCGTCCCATTTGGGACCGCCGACGGCGCCCAGCAGAACCGCGTCGGCGGCGACGCAGGCGGCGCGGGTCGCCTCCGGCAGGGGCTCGCCCGTCTCATCGATGGCGGCGCCGCCGATCAGATGTTCGGAGAACTGGAAGTCATGGCTGTAGAAGTCGCCGATAACCGCCAGAACGTCACGGGCGGCGCGCGTCACCTCCGGTCCGACGCCGTCGCCGGGCAGCAGGACGATATTATAGGTCTTGGGGGCGGCGTGGGTCATCAGACGGTCTCTCTCGAACGCTCATAGGCTTCGACCTCAGGCAGGTTTGATTGCAGCCAGCCCAGGGTGTCCACCCCGTTCAGCAGGCATTCGCGCGCGAAGGATTCGACCTCGAACGGCACGGGCTGCGCATTGCCCCGCCGGATCTGCTCAGCCTGAAGGTCAATCGTAACCGGCTGGTCCGGTTGTGACGCCAGATCATCCCAGACGTCCTGGCTGACGACGATCGGCAGCAGGCCGTTTTTCAACGCGTTAGATGTAAAAATGTCAGCGATCTCGGTCGAGATCACCGCCCGGAACCCGTAGTCGTACAGGGCCCAGGGGGCATGTTCGCGCGAGGATCCGCAGGCGAAATTCTTGCCCGCCAGCAGGATGCGATGTTCGGCCGGGTCGATCCGGTTCAGGATGGCCTCAGGCTTCTCCGATCCGTCCGTCTCATAGCGCCAGTCGTAGAAGGCCGCCTTGCCCAGGCCCTCGCGCGATGTCGTGGTCAGAAAACGCGCGGGAATGATCTGATCGGTGTCTATATTGGCCTGGCTGAGCGTCACCGTGCGGGAGGTCAGGACCTGGAAGGGCTCAGACATTGACTGCCTCGCTCAAAAAGACGCGGGGATCGGTCAGCACACCGGCCACCGCCGTCGCCGCCGCCGTCGCGGGACTGGCCAGGATGGTGCGGGCGTCTTTGCCCTGGCGGCCTTCGAAATTGCGGTTGGAGGTCGAGACGGCCAGTTGTCCCGGCGCCACGAAATCCCCGTTCATCGCGATACACATGGAACAGCCGGGTATCCGCCATTCAGCCCCGGCGGCGATGAAGACCTCGTGCAGGCCTTCCGCCTCGGCGTCGCGCCGTACGGCTTCCGAGCCCGGCACCACCAGCATCCGCAGACCGGGTTTCACTTTTCGGCCGCGCAGCACCTCGGCGGCGGCGCGCAGGTCGGGCAGACGGCCGTTGGTGCAGGAGCCGATGAAGACCACGTCCACCGGCTGGCTGGTCGTCGCCTCGCCGGCAGTGAAACCCATATAGGCGATGGCCTTTCGGTCGGAGTCTGACTGGGGTTGCGGCACGGGCGTGCCTATCGGCGCACCGGCGTCCGGCGTCGTGCCCCAAGTCGCCATCGGACGGATGGAGGCGCCGTCGATGGCCACTTCCTTGTCGAAGACTGCGCCCGGATCCGTGGCCAGCTTCAGCCATTCGGCCGTCGCCGCCTCATAGTCGGCGGGCACGTGTTTACGGCCGCGCAGCCAATCGATGGTGGTCTGGTCCGGAGCGATCATGCCGGCGCGAGCGCCCGCCTCGATGGACATGTTGCACAGGGTCATCCGCCCTTCCATGTCCAGCGACCGCACCGCCTCGCCAGCGTATTCAATGACATAGCCGGTGCCGCCGCCGAAGCCGATGGCGGCGATGACGGCCAGGGCGACATCCTTGCCCGAAACGCCGGGCTGCAGCCGCCCGTCCACCGTCACCCGCATAGCCTTGGCCTTGCGCTGCAACAGGCACTGGGTCGCCAGCACATGGCCGACTTCCGAGGTGCCGATGCCGAAGGCCAAAGCCCCGAACGCTCCATGCGTGGCTGTGTGGCTGTCGCCGCAGACCACGGTCATGCCCGGCTGTGTCAGACCCAGTTCCGGCCCCATGACATGGACCACGCCGCGGTCGTCGGAGTCCCAACCCGCCAGCGGCACCCCATGCGCGGCGCAGTTCTTCTCAAGCCGATGAACCTGGGCCTCGGCCTGGGCCGTGACATAGGGTTTCAGCCCGTTCAGCCCCGCCGGCAGAGTCGGAGTCGAATGGTCCAGGGTGGCGTAGGTCCGGTCGGGGCGGCGCACCTTCAGGCCGCGCGCCTCGATTTCACTGAAGGCCTGGGGGCTGGTGACTTCGTGGACCAGGTGCAGGTCGATATACAGAACCCCGGGCGTGTCAGCTGTTTGCGGCCGCACGACGTGGGCGTCCCAGACCTTGTCGAACAGGGTTTTGGGATCAGGCATACTGGACCACCGTCTCCGCCACGCCGTCGACGCGGTCGATGATGGCGATCAGTTCGGCGTCGCTGATCTCGCCGATCTGGTCGGCGCGTTGCTTGAAGCCGGCGACCACCGCAACCAGACGCTCGCCCTCGATAGGACGGCCGATGGTCTCGGCGCGCTTGGCGATGGCGTGGCGGCCCGAATGTTTGCCCAGCACGAACCAGCTGCCCTCGAAGCCCACGTCCTGGGGCCGCATGATCTCATAGGTGCGGCTGTCGGCCAGCATGCCGTGCTGATGGATGCCGGCCTCGTGGGCGAAGGCGTTGATGCCGACGACCGACTTGTTGCGGGCGATGACCGTTTCGGTGATTTCGCACAGGATCTTGGAGGCGCGCACCAGGTGGCGGCTGTCGGCGCCGGTCGTGACGCCATAACGGTCTTCGCGGACCTTCAGGGCCATGATGACTTCTTCGATCGAGGCGTTGCCGGCCCGTTCGCCGATGCCGTTGATGGCGCCCTCGACCTGACGCGCGCCGCCCTCGATGGCGGCCAGGGAGTTGGCGACCGCCATGCCCAGGTCGTCGTGGCAGTGGGCCGAGAAGATCACGTGCGGATGGCGCTTGTGAATCCGCGCCGCCAGGGCGCGGAAGGTCTCACGCACTTCTTCAGGCGTCGCATAGCCGACGGTGTCGGGCACGTTCAGGGTCCGAGCGCCGGCGTCGGCGGCGGCCTCCAGCACATCGGCCAGGAACTCGGGCTCGGTGCGGAAGGCGTCCTCGGCCGAGAACTCGACGTCGTCGAACAGGCTGACGGCGTATTCGACCGACCGCACCGCCGTCGACAGCACCTCGTTGGTCGACATCTTCAGCTTGGCGGTGCGGTGGATCGGGCTGGTGCCGATGAAGGTGTGGCAGCGACGATGCGACTTGGGCGCCGGCTGCAGGGCGCGGAAGGTTGCGTCGATGTCCTTTTCGTTGGCGCGCGACAGGGAACAGAAGACCGGTCCCTCGATCTCGCCGGCCACGCGGCGGATACAGTCTTCGTCGCCCGGCGAGGCGGCGGCGAACCCGGCCTCGATAACGTCGACGCCCAGGTCCTTCAGGACCTGGGCCATCTTCACCTTGGCTTGGGCGCTCATGGAGAAGCCGGGCGCCTGTTCCCCGTCCCGCATCGTCGTGTCGAAGATGATGACGCGGTTGGGGTCTGCGGCGATCTCCTCGGTTCGGGATACGCCGGATACTCGTACTTGTTCGGCGGTCATTACGCGGCCTCGGATTGAATAATGTCGTTGCCGATGCGGCGCACGCCGAACAGGCGGTCAATCTGGCGACCCAGATTTTCCATGCACCGACCGGCGTCGCGGCCGCGCACAGTCAGGGCGATGTGGCGGAAGGCGCCCTCGTCGGCCATGTTCATGCCGTCGATGTGGAAGCCCCGGCGCTCCACAAGGCCGATGAGACGCTGAAGCGAACCGTCCGCACGGTCGATCTGGATGTGGATCGTGTCGCTCATCTCAGGAGCCCTCCATCATTTCGGCGTTGCTCTTGCCCGGCGGAACCAGCGGCCAGACATTGTCTCGGGAATCGATGACCACATGGGCCAGGCAGGGGCCTTCGGCGGCCAGCAGGCGCTGGATGCCGTCCGACACCTGATCGCGGCGATCGATACGGAAGGCCTCGATGCCAAAAGCCTCGGCCACCTTCACGAAGTCCGGATTGTCGGACAGGTCGATCTCGGAATAGTTCTCGGCGAAGAACAGCTCCTGCCACTGGCGCACCAGGCCCAGCGAGGAGTTGTCGATCAGC
>JBKBXN010000110.1:0-9385 GCA_046314055.1 Brevundimonas sp. | reverse complement strand
CTCGGCCGAGGCGGCCTGATGAACATCCATGTCGCGAATGCGGCGGCGCTGGCCTGGGGGGCGATGGGCGACGCCCTGGAGCCGCCGCCGGTCATCGACTATCTGGCGTTTGCTGAGGAGAACATCGTCTTTTCGAAGCGGGAGAGCCCGCTTCCCGGCCCCTACAGCCGCGCCCAGTTCCCGTTGTTCGACGCCATCTTGGGCGCGTTCGGACCGGACGATCCCTGCCGCATCGTCAGCCTCGCCAAGTCGGCGCAGGTCGGCGGGACCGTGCTGGCGAATATCTTCACCCTGGGGTCGATGATCCTAGACACGGGCGATTTCCTCTACGTCCACCCGACCGAAGAAAACGGGTCGCGCTGGTCGAAGATGAAGCTGTCGCCGATGATCCGGGGACTGGCGGCGGCGCGGCGGCTGTTTCCGGAGAAGTCGCGGGACGGGGCCAATTCGGTCCTGTTCAAGGAGCGGATCGACCGTAGGGGCGCGATCCAGATCGCCGGGGCCAACTCTCCGGCCGGGTTGTCGCAGGTGTCCATGCCCCGCCAGGTGCAGGACGATCTGGCGAAGTGGGAGATGAACGCGGCGGGGGACCCCGAGACCCAGGCCGATACGCGGTCCTGGGGTTTCGAGTTCGCCAAGATCTTCAAGGTCTCGACGCCGCTGGTCGTGCCGGGGTGCCGGATCACCAAGAACCTGGAGGCGGGGAGCCAGGAATATCCCGAGGTGCCCTGCCCCCACTGCGACGCCTATCAGGTGTTGGAGTGGGCCAATATGCTGGCCCAGCTGGACGAGGCGGCGCCGGAGAAGGCGCATTTCACCTGCGTCGAATGCGGATGCGAGATTCACGAGCATCACAGAGCGGCCATGGTGGCCCGCGTGCGCTGGGTGGCGCGGCGTCCGCACATGATGCGCCAGCATCGGTCGTTCTGGCTGTGGTGCGCCTATTTCCCGCTCCAGAGCTGGGAAGGCATAGCGCGCCGTTGGTTCGCGGCGAAGGGCGACGCGGCCGGCGAACAGGTGTTCATGAACGACGTCGCCGGCTTGGCCTTCCGGTCGGCGGACGAAGCCGTAGATTGGGAAGTCCTGCGGGATAGGGCGTCCGAAAGCGACTATGTGCGCGGTCGGATTCCCCTGGGCGGACTGCTGGTCACTGTCGGCGTGGACTGTCAGGGCGACCGGGTCGAATGGCAGGTGGTCGTTTGGGGTCGGGACTTTCGCCGCTGGATCGTGGATGTCGGGGTGTTTCCCGGCCACATCAGCGACGCCAAATGCCAGAAGCTGCTGGACGGGCTCTTGGAACAGACCTGGCTGAACGCTCACGGGCGGCGACTGGGCGTCGATCTGCTGGCTATCGACGGCAACGCGTGGACCGAGGACGTATGGGGCTTCGCGCGCCGTCATCCAGCCGGGCGCGTCATCATGGTGCGCGGCGCCAACTCGGAGAATGCGCCGCTGCTGGAGCGGGTGCGCAAGGAACGGAACCGGGCCGGAAAGCTGCTGAAATACAGCCGTCGGTTCTACAACTTCGGCACGTCCACGCTGAAGATGGCGTTGTATCGCAATCTGGGCCGTCTCGACCCGCTGGGTCGCGGGTTCATCGGCCTGCCCAAAGGGCTGGATGACGAGTTCTTCCGCCAGCTGACGGCGGAACGGCGCAAGCCGATCAAGCGCCGCGACGGTTTCACCGTCTATCAATGGGTCAAGGACCCGTCCCAGGCCAACGAAGGCCTGGACACCCACCTTCAGGCCGAGGCCGCCGCGATCCGTCTGGGCGTGCGCAGTCTGCCCGACCGCACCTGGGACCAGCTGGAGGCCGAGCGGGATTGTCCGCCCGAAACCGGCCAACTGGACCTGGAAGATCTGATGATGGCGACGACGTCGGCCGACGCGAGCGCCGCTCGCATGGTCGAGGAAGAGCCCGTCACCCCACCCGCCGTCCGGTCCGATCCGGAGCCGGGCCTGACGGATAACGACTGGATCGGCATAGGCGCCGGAGAGGACTGGATCGGATGACCGACTATTCGGCCGAGATCGCGGCCCTCTATTCCGCGCTAGCCAACGACACCCTGCGGGTGAAGGTCGGCGACAAGGACACGACCTTCCACACGGCGGCCGAGATCGAAAAGCGCATCTCGATCCTGACGCGGGCCTCGGCCAGCGCCGCCGCCGCGCCTCGGTTCGGCAGCACCCTCGCCGCGTTCGGAGACGACTGATGTTTGATCGTCTGATTTCGGCCGTCTCGCCTCGCCTCGGCTACCAACGCGAAGCCTATAGAGTCGGCCTGGACGATCTGCGTCGTCAGCGTTCCTATGCCGCTGGAGACCGTGGACGGCTGAACCGCGACTGGCGCGGCGACGCACGGTCGCCAGACGCCGCCATTTCCGGAGATCTGGGCCTGATGCGTGGCCGACAGCGGCGCATGGTCCGCAGTAATCCGCTGCTGGCCGCCTTGAAGCGTAACCTGATCGTCGGCCTGGTCGGCGACGGCATAACGGTTCGGGTGCTGCACGGTGACCCGGCCGTCCGGGAACGGGCGCAGCGGCGCTGGGACGAGTTCTGCGCCCGTCCGTTGGATGGCCGCGACGACTTCTACGGCGTCCAGCGCCAAGCCGTGTCGGGCATGATCGACGCCGACTGCCTGTTGGTGTGGATGCCGGAGGACGGCAAGCCGGACCAGCGGGTCATGGTGATTTCGGGCGACTACCTCGATCACACTCTGACCCAGACCCTGAACGGTGGCGCCAAGATCGTGATGGGCGTCGAGTATGACCGGGCCAATCGCGTGGTCGCCTACCACATCTGGGAGGATCATCCGGGCGACTTGATCATGGCCAACGCCGGCAAGCGCCGTCGGGTCGATGCCCGTGACGTGGACCTAGTCTATGAGCGGCTTGAGCCCGGCATGACGCGGGGCGTTCCGCTGATGCACGCCAGCCTGGAAACCGAACACGAGCGGTCCGAAACCAAGCGCGCCATCCGCGTCAAGAAGCGGATCGAGGCGTGTCTGGCCCTGTTCCGCCGTCCTGGCGACGGCGGAGAAGCCTTCGCCTGGGGAGAGCAGGAAAAGCGCGCCAGCGGCCAGTATCAGGAACAGCTGCGGCCCGGCATGATTATCTATGGCCAGCCGGGCGAAGAGGCGCCCACGGCCATCGCTCCTTCGTCCTCGGGCGACGGCGACGGGTTTCTGCGCACGGAGGCGATGCAGGTCTGCGCCGGTATCGGCGTGCCCTATCATCTGGGGACGGGGGATTATAGCCAGTCCAACTTCACCAGCATGCGCAGCGAGAATATCGCCTATCACGCGCGGCTGGACGACTGGACCCAGCACACCCTCGACCCGTCGTTCATCGGCCCCGCTTTCCGGCGCGTGATGCGGCTGGGCGTGCTGGAGGGCGACGCCGAACTGGCGACGGTTCGGTATGAAGTCCTGGCGCCGCCGCGCGCCCTGACCGACCCGCTGAAAGAGATTATGGCCAAGGTAATCGAGGCCCGCGCCATCCCCGGCGCCATGGCCCGCCTGCTGTCCTCCTACGGGATGGATATCGAAGGCGCGATGAAGGCCCAGGCCGAAATCAATGGCCTGATCGACCAATATCAAATCGCGTTGGACACCGATCCCCGACGCGTGAACGGCAGCGGTGGCCTCCAACCGGCCGTCGGATACCTGAGACCCAAGGGCGACGGCGACCAGGCCCTGCGCTCCCTGTTGAGCCAAGCCCTCGGCCTGATCGAGGACTGAGAGGAAACCGACATGCACAATGTTCTCGCCTCCCGCGTCGGCGGGCCGCGCACCCTTGTCCGCGATCAGCCCGCGCCGGTTCAGGAACGACGCGGCGGCGCGCCCGCCGCGCAGCAAAGCCGCTATGTCGCCTTCACCGGCGGCAGCTACAACGCCGAAACCCGCACCGTCGAGGCGGTCCTGGCGACCGGCTCACGCGTCCAACGCCTGTGGTGGTCCGAAGAGCTGGACATGGGCGCCGGGGCGATCGACCTCGCCCGCGTCAACCAGAACCAAGTCCGGTTCCTGTTCAATCACAACTCGAACGACGTCATCGGCGTCGTCGAGCGAATCTGGATGGAAGGCGCCGCGCTGTGCGCCGTCATCCGCTTCGCCGACACGCCGCGCGGCCGCGAGTTCGCCGGCATGGTTCAGCGCAGCGAACTGACCGGGATCTCCATCGGCTACCAGGTGCGAAACTGGAAGCTGGTCGAGGTTCTGGAGAACGATCACGAAATCTGGCGCGCCACGGACTGGGAGCTTTTGGAAGCCTCCCTCGTGTCCGTTCCCGCTGATCCGAACGCCGGGGTTCGGTCCCTACAACCCGGCCAACCCAGCGGTTCCGCCGCTCCCCAACCCACCGAGGATGACATGAGACGATCCCTTATGGCGGGCGGCATGCTGGCCGCCTTCGGCGCCGCGCGCGCCCTGTTCCAACCCAACACCGATCAAGGCGGCGGCCAGCCGGCGGCCCCTGCCGCTCCGGCGGCTCCGGCCGCTCCAGCCGCGCCTGAAAGCCGCGCCGCGCCGGTCCAGCCTGCTCCTGCCGCGCCTGCCGCTCCGGTGGCTTCGGCGGCTCCGGCCCCCGCCGCCGAACGGGCCCTGAGCCCTACCGAAATGCTGCAGCTGCAGGATCAGGCCCGCAGCCTTGGCGTCGAGACCAATGTGCGGGGCGCGTTCGAGGCCGCTGGGGCCGACTATGCGTCAGTGTCGCGCGCCATCCTGGAAGCCGCCGCCGCGCGTCAGGCGGCCAATACCCAGAACCTGCCGACGGGCGGATCGCGCGGGGTGATCGTCAACGACGAACGCGACACCCAGCGCAGCGGCATTCGCGCCGCCATCCTGCACGGTCTTCGGACCGGCAACGGCGGCCAAGCCGAACTGCCGGCCGAAGCCCAGCCCTATGCGCGCCACAGCCTGTCGGACCTGGCGATGGTCAGCCTGGGCGAGCGCACCGCCCCGCGCTCGACGGCCGACCGGATCGAACTGTATGAGCGGGCCTTCCACACCACTTCGGACTTCCCGTTGTTGCTGTCGGGCGCGTTGAACCAGCGGCTGGCCGAGCAATATCGTGTGGCCGCACCGATCTATCGCAGCATCGCGCAGCAGATGACCTTCGTGGATTTCCGCGCGCATGAAGTGCTGCGTCCCGGCGACTTCCCGACCCTGAAGCCGGTGAACGAGGCCGGCGAGATCAAGTTCGGCACCTTCGGGGAAGGTCATGAGAAGGTGGCGGTGGGCGCCTACGGCATCCAGTTCGGCCTGTCGCGCCAACTGATGATCAACGACCACATGGGCGCCATCGACCGGGTGCTGGCCAACCAGGGCAATATGATCGCCCTGTTCGAAGAGTTCACCTTCTTCGCCATGAAGGCGGTCAACTCGGGCGACGGTCCGGTGCTGCTGGAAGACTCCAAGGCCGTGTTCCATGCCGACCATGGCAACAAGGCCGCCACGGGCACGGCGATCACCGAAGCCGCCCTGTCGGCGGGACGTGCCGCCATCCGCAAGCAGAAGACGCCCTCGGGCGTGCAGATGGGTACGCCGCCGTCCATCTTGCTGGTCTCGCCGGACAAGGAAACCGAGGCCGACAAGGCCATCGCCGCCCGTCCGAACGGCGAATACAACCCGTTCGAAGGCAAGCTGCGCACCGTCGTGGGCGGCCAGCTGACCGGCAACAGCTGGGAACTGTATGCCGACCAGACGTTCGGGGCGAACTGGACCTGGGGCCTGCTGGACGGCTTCACCGCCCCGCGCCTGCGGGTCGAGAACGTGTTCGGACAGCAGGGCGTGAAGATCTCGCTGGAGCACGACTTCGGTTGCGGCGCCCAGGACTTCCGCTTCGCCTACCGCAACGCGGGCACCTAACCCTTCCTCACCCTGGCCTGACGGGGCCGCAGCGACAGTTGCGGTCCCGTCTCTTTTCGCCGCCCGGCCAGCGGCGTCCTGAAGGATCATCACCATGAAGAATTATGTTCAGCACGGCGACACTCTGGACTGCATCGCCCCGGCGGGCGGCGTCATCTCGGGCAAGCCGGTCAAGATCGGCGGCCAAGTTATCGTTCCGCAAGTCACGGCCGCCGAGGGCGCGACCTTCGCGGCCAAGACGACGGGCGTCTTCACCGTCACCGCCGCCGCCGGGCAGGCCTGGACCGCCCTGGTCACCGTCTATTGGGACGACACGGCCAAGGCCTTCACCACCACAGCCTCGGGCAACACCAAGTGCGGCCATTCCGGCCCGCTGGGCAAGGCCTCGGCCGACGTCCTTGCGGACGTCAAGCTGATCCCGACCGTCTGATGACGATGGCGGACCGCGAGGCGCGGATGCTGGACGCCATCTACCGGGTCTATGGGCTTCCTGCCCTCTGGACACCGGCAGGTCCGGGTCCGGTCACCACGCCCGTGGTCCGTTATCAAACCCAGGACGATGTGGCCGGCCTCGGCCAGAGTGAAATCCTGATGCGATCCGAGGTCCTATTCTGGCGGGCGGCGGATCACCAGCGGCCGACCGATGCGGGACAGGGCGATCTGGTCGAGGTGACGCGCCCAAGCGGGGCCGTGTCGTCCTACCGCGTCCTGTCCGACCCGAAGCTGGAACCCGAGGGTCTGGAGTGGCGCTGCGTCGTGCAGCTGCTGACGGTCTGAATGCGGCACTCAGTCGGCGGCCGAGACAGCCTGGCCGGGCTGGAGCGTGGCTTGGAAGACGAAATCGCGGGCTTCATGACCGCCGCCATTCGCGACGGCGCCGACGAACTGAAGGAAGACTGGCGCGACGCCATTCTGGACGCCGGTCTCGGTCAGAAACTGGCCCTGACCATTCGCAATGAGGTCTATCCACGCGCCCAGGCCAGCCTGGACGCGGCGGCGCTGATTTGGACCAAGGCGCCGGGGATCATTGAAAGTTACGGCCTGGGCGCCACCATCCGCCCGGCGAACGGCGGGCGCTATCTCTGGATCCCGACGGATGAGGTGCCGAAGAAGCGCAACGGCCGCGCCCTGGACCCGCGCGAGGTCGAGGCACGGTTTGGCCGCAAGATGGTCGTGATCAATCCGGGGCACTGGCGGACGAAGACAACCTCGACCGCCATGAAGCGCGGCGTCGCCTATGCGGGATTCGATGGCCTGGTTATTCGCAGGTCCAGCGGCCGATGGCGCAACGCGACGGCCAATCAGTCCAACAAGAGCCATCGCTCTTATCGTGAAACCACACGCCAGTTTGTCATCATGTTCACCCTGGTTCCGATGGTGAAGAAGAAGAAGCTGCTCGATCTCGACGCCATCCGCGCGGCGTCGGAGGCCCGCTTCCCCAATCTGCTGAACAAGCACTGGAGATAGGATGGCGCGCCACGGAGAACTGGTGGTTCAAGCCGTCGTCGCCATGGCGGTCGCGGCCTTGCCGACGTCAAAGCCCGAGCGCGGCGCGCCATGGCCCGAGCGTGTCGGCGCGAACGGAAAGGTGATCGTCCAGGACGGGGAGCCCGGCGAACCGGAGGAGTGTTTTTCCCCGCACGCCTTCACCTATCGGCACACGATCCCAATCGAGGTTTTCGCCCCGGAGGGCGCGGCGGATCGCTTTGCGGCGCTTGACGCCATGCTGACCGCACTGGCGGCCCGGCTGGAGATAGATCGCAGCCTGGGCGGGCTCTGCGACTGGTCTGAGATCGACGCCCCGTCGCCCGACGATATCGCTTCAGCCTCTGCTGGGCCGGTTCGGGCGACGATTCTGACGTTGACGGCCGAATACACCACAACGCGCCGCCTGGGCTGATCCAGCGGCGACCTCTTTTCATGGAGAACTGACATGGCTCGCGCACGCGGTTCCAACGCCCTGATGGCGTTGGGCATTGAGGCTTCCTACGGCACACCGGAATCGGTCCCGAGCTGGTTCCGGGTCCCGTTCGTCAGCGCCAATCTGGGCGACGAACAGGGCCTGGTCGAAAGCGACGTGCTGGGTCAGGGGCGCAACGCCCAGGAGCCGGGCCGCGACGCGGTCAACAACGCCGGCGACGTCGTCACGCCTCTGTGCGCGCGGAACACGGGCCTGTGGCTGACCTTGCTGCTGGGCGCGCCGACCACGACCGAAGGCGTCGCCGCCTCGGGCGCGCTGGTCTTCTCTGGTCAGCCGGCCAACAACTCGACCATGACCGTTGCGGGCCAGGCCTTTACCTTCGTCACCGGCACGCCGACCGCGAACCAGATCAAGATCGGGCCGACCCTGGCCCAGACCTTGGCGAACGCCGTGCGCGCGCTGAACCTGAGCGCCGTCGCCGGCGTCGCCGCTGCGACCTATTGGGGCGACGGCGACGGCAAGACTATCCGCATCGCCCACGACGTCTTGGGCACGGCCGGCAACAGCTTCACCCTGGCGGCCAGCGCCGTTGCGATCACCGTCTCGGGCGCGACCCTGACCGGCGGTGCGGCGACCGGGGCTTATCGCCATGTCTGGACGTCGGGCGCGCTGACCCTGCCCAGCGCCTCGGCCGAGGTCGGCATGCCCGAGGTGCCCAGCTTCGGCATGAACTATGGGCTGAAGGTCAACAGCCTGGGTGTCCCGCTTCAGCGCAGCGGCAATCTGAACGCGACCCTGGGCGTGATCGGCCAGGGGGAGAGGCCCATCGCCGCCACCTCGGCCGTGTCGGGCGAAGCGACCCTGGCGCTGCGCAAGTTCAGCAGCTTCTCGGGTCTGGCGCGGCGTAACGGTTCGCCGTTCGGTCCCGAGCTGGTCTCGGGCCAGTTCAACTATACCAACGGCATGGAGGCCATACCCACGGTCGGGCGCGGCGACGGCCGCGTCGGCGGCGTGGATGAAGGCATGGTGGCGGTCAGCGGGACGCTGGGCGTGCGCTACGCCAATACCGACATGCAGGCCCAGGCCGAAAACGGCGAGCCCTGCGAACTGACCTTCGCCTGGTCCATCCCGGCCACGATCTTCGCCCTGCGCGCCACGGTCGCGAACGTCTATCTGCCCAAGGCGAAGCGCGCGGTGACCGGTCCCGGCGCGGTTCAGGCCGACTACAATTGGCAGGGCGCGGGAGTCGTGACCTTCGTCCTGGACAACGACGTCGAAGAATACGTCGTGCCGGCGGCCGCCTGATGCTGACGCTGGTTCCGACACCCGCGCCGGAGTGGGTCGATGTCGCCGAAGGGCTGAGGTGCCGGTTCCGACACGGACCGTCCGAGGCCATGGTGTTCGCGCGGCGGTTTGCGCGCCAGGCGATGGAGGCCGACGACCGGAACGATCCGCAGTTCGCCTTCGTCGTCGGCTGCGTGGTCTGGGGACTGCTGGAATGGGACGGGGTGGGCGCGCCCGCTCCGGTCCCGCCTGACGACGTGCTGAATGGCCCGGCCAAGGCCCTGGCGGCGTGGCGCGAGGCCAATCCGGCGCCC
>JBKBXN010000109.1:1826-9493 GCA_046314055.1 Brevundimonas sp. | reverse complement strand
CGGCTTGAACGCCCGCCCGACGCGGCCTAGTCCGTGCTTGAAACACGGAGCCAGTCATGAAGATCGCATTCGCCGGCCTGGGAGTCATGGGCGCGCCGATGGCGCGTCATCTGGTCGAGGCGGGACACGAGGTGACCGGTTTCAACCGCAGCCCGGCCAAGGCCGAGGCCTGGGCGTCGGCGGTGGGCGCGCGGTTTGCGACGACGGTGGCGGAGGCGGCCCAGGGCGCAGATCTTTTCATCCTGTGTGTCGGCAATGACGAAGACGTACGCGCCGTCGTGACCGAGGCCCTGCCGCATCTGGCTGAAGGCGCGGTGATCGTCGATCACACGACGACCTCCGCCAAGGTCGCGCGCGAAATGGCGGATCTGGCGGAGGGGCAGGGACGCCGCTTCATCGACGCCCCGGTGTCGGGGGGGCAGGCAGGCGCCGAGAACGGCCAGCTCAGCGTTATGGCCGGCGGCGACGTCGAGGCCCTGGACCGGGTCGAGCCGGTTTTGAAGGCCTATTCCAAGGCGATCAAGCACATGGGGCCGGCGGGGTCGGGGCAGTTGACCAAGATGGTCAACCAGATCGCCATCGCCGGCGTGGTCCAGGGCCTAGCCGAGGCGGTGCATTTCGCCCAGGTCGCGGGCCTGGACACCGACGCCGCCTTTGACGCCGTGTCCAAAGGCGCGGCCCAGAGCTGGCAGATGGACAATCGCTGGAAAACGGCGGCCAGGGGCGAGTTCGAATTCGGATTCGCGGTCGACTGGATGCGCAAGGATCTGGGCCTGGTGCTGGACGAGGCGCGGTCGAACGGGGCGCGTCTGGCCCTGACGGCCCTGGTCGATCAGTTCTACGCCGAGGTCCAGGCCATGGGTGGAAACCGCTGGGACACCTCCAGCCTGGCGGCGCGGCTGCAGTCGCGGGACTAACTACAGGCGTCGATACATGACGTGCAGGCCGACCAGACCGTGCGCGGGATGGTCGAAGGCTTCGGGGGCGGTGCCAAGGATCTCGAAGCCTAGGGACTTCCATAGCGCCACAGCGACAGTGTTGGTTTCGACCACGGCGTTGAACTGCATCGATCGGAAGCCGGCCTCGCGGGCGAAGTCGAGCGCGGCCTCGCCCAGACGCCGGGCCACGCCGCGGCCGCGGGCCTCCGGGGCGACCATGAAGCTGCCGTTGGCGACATGGGCGCCGTTGCCGGGACGGTTAGGGACGATCTTTGCGGCGCCGATCACGCGTCCGTCTTCGACGGCGACCAGGACGCCGCCGGGCGGGGGCGGCGTCCAGAGGGCCCTGGCGACCATCTCGCTCATGTCGAGCGGATAGGCGTAGCTGTCGCCGGCGCGGGTGACGCCTTCGATGATCGGCCAGAGGTCCGGCCAATCATCGTCGGTCGCCAGGCGGATTTCGGGGATGGAAATCAGGCGGCTTCCCAACCTTTTTCGACGGCCCAGACGGCGAAGGCGTAGTCGTGGGCGACTTCCTTCAGATAGTCGAACCGCCCGGCGGCGCCCCCGTGACCGGCTTCCATGTTGATCTTCAGCAGCACCGGCTTGCCCGAGGTGGTCGCGGGACGCAGCTTGGCCACCCATTTCTCAGGCTCCCAATAGGTGACGCGGGGGTCGGACAGGCCGCCGGTCGCCAAGACGGCCGGATAGGCCTTAGGCGCCACCTGATCATAGGGACTGTAGCTCATCATATAGTCGTAGGCCTCCGGGTCCTCGATCGGATTGCCCCATTCGGGCCATTCCGGCGGCGTCAGGGGCAGGGAGGTGTCGCTCATGGTGTTGATCACATCGACGAAGGGCACCTGGCCGATGACGCCGGCCCACAGGTCGGGGCGCATGTTGTTGACGGCGCCCATCAGCAGACCGCCGGCCGATCCGCCCTGGGCGACGATGTTTCCGGCGGCGGCGTATTTGCCCGCGATCAGGTGTTCGGCGGCGGCGATGAAGTCGGTGAAGGTGTTCTTCTTCGTCATTCGGCGCGCGTCCAGGAACCAGCCCCAGCCCTTGTCGGAGCCGCCCCGGATATGGGCGATGGCGTAGATCCAGCCGCGATCCACCAGCGACAACCGGTTGGTCGAGAAGCTGGCGGCCATTGGAATGCCGTAGGAGCCGTAGCCGTAGAGCAGCAGGGGCGCCGAACCATCCACCGGGGTGGACTTACGACGCAGCACCGTGACCGGCACCAACTGCCCGTCCGAAGCCGGGGCGTTCAGCCGCTCGACGACGTAGTCCGCGATATTGTGGCCGGACGGGATCTGCTGGGTCTTGCGCAGGGTCCGCTCGCGGGTCGCCATGTCGTAGTCGAAGGTCTGGGTCGGGGTGGACGGCGAGTTGTAGCTGTAGCGCGTGTTGGTCGTCTCGAACTCGGAGGCGCCGGACAGCGACAGGGCGAAGGCGGGTTCGTCGACGGCGATCTCATGTTCGGCGCCGGCGCGGTCGCGGATGATGATCCGGGTGTTGGCGTCGGCGCGCTCCTGGCGGGCCAGGTGGTCCTTGGTCAGGTCCAGGCCTTCGATGTATCGGCCGGGCGTATGCGGCACCAGATCGGACCAGTGGGCCTTGGACGGGGTCGCGGTCGGCGCCTGGACGATCTTGAAATCGACTGAGTCGTCGGCGTTGGTGCGGATCACCCAGCGGTCGCCCCAGTGATCGGCGTCATAGAGGATCGCCTCCACGCGTGGCTCCAGCACGATCGGCGCTGCGGTCGGGGTGGAGGCGGGGATGTAGCGGGCCTCGGACGTCTCCTGGTTCTGGATGCCGATGACGATGAACTGGTCGTCGGCGGTGCGGCCGACGCCGATGAACATGCCGTCGTCTTCTTCCTGATAGACCAGGGTGGTCTCGCCGCCGCGTGCGGGGCGGCGGAAGATCTTGTCCGGCCGGCCGTTGTCGTCGCGGTTGGTCCAGAAGATCCACTGGCTGTCGGGCGAGAAGGTGAAGTCGCCGTTCGAATTCTCGATGGGGTCGGGCAGGACGGCGCCGGTCGCCAGATCCTTCACATAGATCTTGTGCACCTCAGAGCCTTGGGCGTCCTCGGCATAGGCGAAAAGGCTGTGGTCGGGGCTGTGAGAGGCGGCCGACACTTCCGAATAGGCCTTGCCCTTCGCCAGTTCGTTGGCGTCCAGAATCAGTTGGGGCGTGGGGGCCATGACGAAGTTTTTCGTCACCGGCTGACCGTTCACCATCCATGTGCCCTGGCGTTCGACCCGCATGTAACGGGGATGCTGGTCGCCAGTGCGGTACTCGACGAAGTAATTCCAATCGCCGTCGGCGGCGGGAACGGAGCTGTCGTCCTCCTTGATGCGTCCGCGCATCTCCGCGAACATCGCCTCCTGCAGCGGCACGGTGGAGGCCATCATGGCTTCGCGATAGGCGTTTTCGGCGGTCAGATGCTCCTTGACCTCGGCCTTGATCAGGCTGGGATCCTTCAACACGGCCTGCCAGTTGTCGTCCTTCATCCAGTGATAGTCGTCAGTGCGGGTGCGACCCAACTGTTCGATGACGACGGGGATCTTCTTGGCGACAGGGGGTTGAGGCATCGAGGTTCCGGCAGATTTGGCGGGCATGACGAGGGCTGAGGCGAGGGTGGGGGAAGCCGCCGCGGCAGCCGTTGCGGCCGTGGAAAGGATCAACTGGCGACGGTTCATAGGTTAGGCCCCTTTTATTCGGATGACCGGACCTTGTGCGTGGCCTATGGCCGACGTCAAATGAAGAAAAGCCGGGGAAGTGCTTTCCATTGATGTTCGATCTTCAAACTCAGCCGACGCCCTATGTCGAGGCGGCGCAGACCGAACGCCGGCCTGCGTGGGACCTGACGGTGTCCCTGATCAACGCGACGGTTCAGATTGACCAGCCGACCGGTGACGGTACGCGGACTGTCGGGACCGGTTTTCTGCTGAACGCGCCCCGGCCGGACGGCACGCCGCGCATCGTCCTGGTGACAGCCGACCATGTTCTGAGCCGAATGCCGGACAGAGAGGCGCGGATCGGCTGGCGGACCGAGCTGCCGGACGGCGGCTGGCGGTTCGAGCCTCAGCCCCTGGCCATCCGTGATGCGGCGTCGGACCCGCTGTGGACCAAGCCGGAAGACCGCGATGTGGCGGTGATGGAGATCACGGCGCCTGAGGCCTTCGCCCGCGCCGCCATCCCGATCGCCTGGCTGGCTGACAAGGACACGTTCGACTCGGCAGAGGTCGGGCCGGGCGATGACATGCTTTCGCTCGGGTTTCCGCGCGGCCTGTCCGCCAACCGGGCCGGTTTCCCGATCCTGCGGGTGGGGCGGATCGCCTCCTGGCCCCTGACGCCGATCAGCGCCTTTCCGACCTTCCTGCTCGACTTCGCCGTCTTTCCCGGCAACTCGGGTGGGCCGGTGTTCTGGACCCCGACGGTGCAGCGACAGGCGGATGTGGAGAAACCGATCCATCCCTATGTCGCCGGCGTGCTGACCCAGGAAGTCATTGTGCAGGAAGAACGGCTGGGGATCGGGGTGGTCGTCCATGCCGACTACATCCGTGAGGCGGTGGCCCTACTGGATCAGAAGGCCGCCCCGGCGCCCTGAGGCGCCGGGCGGTCGTAAGCCGACCTCAACCCGCCAGGGCTTCGGCGGTCAGGCGTTGCAACAGATCTCCGCCCTGGCCCACGGCCGCCAGGCGGCTGGAGACATGGCCCAGGACGTTGGCGGCATAGACCTCGTAGAGGTCCAGCTTGCCTTGCAGCCAGACCGGATCGCCGTCGCCGGCGTCCAGCCGCGCCTTGGCCGCCAGGGCGCACTTGGCCAGCATCCAGCCGCCGACCACGTCGCCCATCAGTTTGAGATAGGCGTCGGCGGCGGCAAGGACATCGGCGGCCCCGTCCGCGTCGGCCTTGCGGTCCAGCAGCCACAGGGTGGCGTCCTGCACCGCCTCAATCCCCGTCGCGAACCGTTCGAGGGGCTTGCCGGAATACAGGGCGCCCAGCTGCGTCAGCGTCGTCTTCATGTCGGCGATCACGGCCTTGGCCGCCTCGCCGCCGTCCATCGACAGTTTGCGGCCGACCAGGTCCATGGCCTGGATGCCGTTGGTGCCCTCGTAGATCGGGGCGATGCGGGCGTCGCGATAGTATTGGGCGGCGCCGGTCTCTTCGATGAAGCCCATGCCGCCGTGAATCTGAATGCCCAGGGAGGCGACCTCGCAGCCGACGTCGGTGGACCAGGCCTTGGCGATGGGGGTGAACAGGTCCTCGCGGGCCTTCCAGCGACGACGATCCTGGTCGGTTCCAGCATGGCGGGCCAGGTCGGCGGCGACGCCGGTTGACAGGCAGATGGCGCGAGCGGCGGAGGTCTTGGCCTTCATCACCCCCAGCATGCGGCGCACGTCAGGATGATCGAAGATCGGGGCGTTGGCCTCGCTGGTCCAGACCGAACGGCCCTGGCGACGATCCAGCGCATAGGCCAGGGCGTGCTGATAGGCGCGTTCGGCGATGCCGACGCCCTCGACCCCGACGGCGAGGCGGGCGGCGTTCATCATCACGAACATATGGGCCAGGCCCTCGTTCGGGCGACCGACCAGTTCGGCGCGGGCGCCTTCATAGCTCATGACGCAGGTGGGGGAGGCGTGGATGCCCAGCTTGTGCTCGATGCCGACGGGGCGGAAGGCGTTGCGCTCGCCCAGGCTTCCGTCATCGTTCACCGCGAACTTGGGCGTCAGGAACAGGCTGATGCCCTTGGGCCCCTTGGGCGCGTCAGGCAGGCGGGCAAGCACCAGGTGGATGATGTTGTCGGTGGCGTCGTGGTCGCCCCAGGTGATGTAGATCTTCTGGCCGTTCAGGGCGTAGGTCCCGTCGCCGTTCGGCGTCGCCGTCGTGATCAGAGACCCCAGATCCGACCCGGCGCCCGGCTCGGTCAGCACCATGGCGCCGGTCCATTCGCCGCTGACCAGTTTGGTCAGGTATCGGGTCTTCTGGTCCTCGGTTCCGACCTGATCGAGCGCCTCGATAGCGGCGAGCGAGAGCATGGGGCAGAGGCCGAAGGCCATGTTGGCCGAATGGACCGTCTCGAAGGCCGCAAGCTCCAGCGCCTTGGGCAGGGCCTGTCCGCCGACCTCAACGGGGGCGGACAAGCCGGTCCAGCCACCGGCGGCGAACTGGCGATAGGCCTCGGCGAATCCAGGCGCGGCCGTGACGGCGCCGTTCGCATAGTGGGAGCCTTGCTGATCGCCGATGCGGTTCAGGGGGGCGAGCACTTCTTCGGAGAACTGGCCGGCCGCCTCCAGCACGGCGCCCGCGACGTCGGCGTCATAGTCGGGAAAGGCGCCGGTTGCGGAGACGTCGGCCATGCCGGCGATCGCCTCAAGGGTGAAGGCCAGGTCACGGACGGGGGCGCGGTAGCTCATGGGTTTCCTCGATCAATCTTCAGGTCTAAGTGCCTCTGCGTCGCCTGATCTCGCAAGCGACTTGGCGCTGTGGCCTTCGTCAGGGCACACTGGCGCCCTGCCGCCACGGAAGGGAAGTCATGGCCGAGCCTCGCAATCGCTATTCCACGGTGTCGCTGGCGCTGCACTGGATCATCGCCCTGGGCGTTTTGGCTCAGGTGCTGCTGATCACCGCGCATGAGAACACCGAAGGCCCGCTGTCGGGCCAGTTCGTCATGCTGCACAAGTCGGTGGGGATCACGATCCTGGTCCTGACCCTGGCGCGAATCGGCTGGCGGCTGGCGCATCCGGCCATCCCCCTGCCGGTCGAGACGCCGCGCTGGGAAAGGTGGACGGCGCGGCCCACCCATGTGCTGTTCTATGTCGTCCTGATCGCCATGCCGATGACCGGATGGCTGGCGTCTTCGGCCGCCGGGCGCGAGATCGCCTGGTTCGGCCTGTTCGACTGGCCGCTGCTGCCCGTTAGCGGGGGACGCGAGACGGCGGGGCGGCTGATGGACGTCCATGAGCTGGTGATGAAGGGGCTGTACGTCCTGATCGCGCTTCATGTGCTGGGTGCGCTGAAGCATCAATTCATCAATCGCGACAATGTGCTTCATCGGATGATCCCGCTGATCCCGCGTCGGCCATGAGCCTGCGGGGCGGCGACACGCCTGAACAGGCCGCAGAGGCCTTGCGGCGGGGCGAACTGATCCTGCTGCCGACCGAGACCGTCTATGGGCTGGGTGCGGACGCCGGTCGGGCGGAGGCGGTGGCGGCCATCTTCGAGGCCAAGGGAAGGCCTCGGTTCAACCCGCTGATTTCTCATGTCGCGGACGCCATGGCGGCGGAAGCGATCGGCGTGTTCGACGCACAGGCGCGGGCCTTGGCTGAGGCCTTCTGGCCGGGTCCGCTGACGTTGGTGACGCCGGTGCGAGATCGCGACCGGGTGTGCGATCTGGCGCGGGCCGGATTGGACAGCGTGGCCATCCGGGTTCCGGGCCATGCCGGGGCGAGAGCCGTGCTCTTCGCCTTCGGCGGACCGGTCGTAGCGCCTTCGGCCAATCGGTCCGGGCGGCCCAGCCCGACGACCTTCGCCGACGCGGTCGAGGAGACGGGGTTCGCCGTCACGGCGGCCGTGGACGGCGGGCCGTGCGCGGTGGGGCTGGAGAGCACGGTCGTGTCGGTGCTGGACGGACGGGTGTCGCTGCTGCGGCCCGGCGCCGTGACCCGCGCCGAGATCGAGGCCGTGGTCGGGCCGCTGGCGGACAGCGGCGAGGGG
>JBKBXN010000109.1:0-1816 GCA_046314055.1 Brevundimonas sp. | reverse complement strand
GCGAGGGGCATCGGTCGCCGGGGCGGCTGGCCGTCCACTATGCGCCGGACGCCCCTGTGCGGATCGATGTGGTCGAGCCGCGCGAGGGCGAGGTCCTGCTGGGTTTCGGAGCCGGCGTGGGGGATCCGCGCTGGAGCCTGAGTTCGTCCGGCGATCTGCGAGAAGCGGCCGCCAACCTGTTCCGATTGTTCAGGGAAGCGGACCGGACGAATCCTTTCGGCATCGCCGTTTCGCCGATCCCGGTCCAGGGGCTGGGCGAAGCGATCAATGATCGGCTGCGTCGCGCCGCCGGCTTCGTGGGCTAGGGCGAACGCCACCTCAGCCGAACCGGGCCTGGAGATCGACGCTGGACTGGCGTCCGACGCTGGGCAGGCAGGTGGTCAGCCAGTCGTCGGCGGCGGCCCGACCCCGCGCCTTCAGATCGTTGAGGAAGCTCCATTCCGTGTTGAACTTGGACCGCAGCGACAGGTCCGACAGCCAGCCGTCCGCCTCGATGGCGTGGAGGCGGACCTGGCGGTAGGCGCCGGCGCCGTGTTTCAGCTGGCCCTCGGCGATCATTTCGGCGGCCATGGCGATGGCGCGAAGCTCGGCGATCAGGGGGGCGTTGAAGACGATCTCGTTCAGCCGGTCGACGATGTCGCCCGAGGCGCGCGGGGTCTCCTCACGGACCATGGGGTTCAGGGTCACCAGAAGGACGTCGTCGGGCGTGTCGTCGCCGGTCAGGGGCCAAAGGGGTGGATTGGTCAGATAGCCGCCGTCCCAGTAGGGTTCGCCGTCTATCTCGACCGCCTGGAACAGGTGGGGCAGGCAGGCCGAGGCCATCAGGACGTCGGCGGTGATCTCGCCGGTTTCGAAGACGCGGGCGCGAGCCTGGCGCACGGCGGTGGCGGCGACGAACAGTTTGATGTCGGAGGCTTGAACCGCGCCGAAGTCGACCGCCGCCTTCAGAACCCGTTTCAGAGGATTGTGGTTCAGCGGATTGAATTCGTAGGGGCTCATGGACAGGGCCAGACTTTCGCCGGCGCGCCACATCGGCGTGTCTTTAAGCCAGTCGGGGGCCTGGGCGGGGTTCCACAGGGCGCTGTCGCCGAAGACGTTGCGGCCGCCCGACTGATTGACCTCGCGCCACAGCCGGTCGAGGGCGGCTCGGGCGTCGCCGGCGGCGAGACCCGAGACCAGGGCCGTCCCGTTCATCGCCCCGGCCGAAACGCCCGAGACGGCGCGGATGTCGAGCCGGTCGTCCTCCAGCAGCCGATCCAGAACGCCCCATTGGAAGGCGCCGTGGGCCCCGCCGCCCTGGAGCGCCAGGGACAGCGGGCGTCGTCCCGAGGGGACGGCGACGATGTCCGCCGGTTCGGCGGCCTTGCGTTTGAAAATCGCCATGCCGCCGCTCCCTAGGTCATTGGTCTATTGCGCGGTCCAGCCGCCGTCGATGGAGAAGCTGGCGCCATTGGCCGAGGCGCCGAGGTCGCTGACCAGATAGAGGAAGAGGCCCGCCAGCTGGTCGGTCGTCACGAACTGTTTGGTCGGCTGGGCCGCCAGGATGACGTCCTTCAGCACCTGTTCCTTGGTCAGGCCGCGGGTGCGGGCCTGGTCGGCGATCTGTTTCTCGACGATGGGGGTCTCGACGAAGCCGGGGCAGATGGCGTTGCAGGTGATATTGTCCTGGGCCAGTTCCAGGGCGACGGTCTTGGTGAAGCCGACGACGCCGTGCTTGGCCGCGACATAGGCCGACTTGAACGGGCTGGCGACCAGGCCGTGGGCCGAGGCCATGTTGATGATCCGACCGCGCCCCTGGGCCTTCATGATCGGGATC
>JBKBXN010000108.1:0-9496 GCA_046314055.1 Brevundimonas sp. | reverse complement strand
CGGCTACGAAGCCCCGGTGAAACTGGCCTATTCGGCCCGCAACCGTTCGGCCTCGATCCGCATCCCGCACGTCTCGTCGCCGAAGGCCAAGCGTCTGGAAGCCCGCTTCCCCGACCCGATGGGCAACCCCTATCTGACCTTCGTCGCCCTGCTGATGGCCGGCCTGGACGGGATCGAGAACCGCATCGATCCGGGCGCGCCCGCCGACAAGAACCTGTACGACCTGCCGCCGGAAGAACGCGGCTCGATCCCCGAGGTCTGCGGCTCGCTGCGCGAAGCCCTCGAGAACCTCGACAAGGACCGCGCCTTCCTCAAGAAGGGCGGCGTCATGGATGACGACTTCATCGACAGCTATATCGAGCTGAAGATGGAAGAAGTGATGCGCCTGCAACTGCACCCGCACCCCGTCGAATTCGACATGTACTACAGCTGCTGATCGACCCTCGCGATTGATCACGAGAGCGCCCCGGATGGTCCGCCATCCGGGGTTTTCTTTTCTCGGCGTGACCGTCACGGCCCGGACACGCAGCTGACTTAAAAGCCCTACAGCGCGCCCATCCACTCGGGTCAGGTCGGCGGCGCACGGGGCTAAAAATGATTAAACGTTTGAAGGGATCTGTTCCTGCGCGTCCCAAGGGCGCGCCGGTCCGCGCGGCTGAAACCGAACTGGTCTGCTATGTCCGCGAGGGCTGGGCCCCGCGCGTAGCCCCGGCCTCGCCCAAGCGCGACTGGATGACCGACACCCCCGACAGTTTCGCCTATCGCTGCCTGCCCCTCGCCATCGCCAACACACACGGCTGGGAGATGCTCAGCCCCTGCGGTTTCAAGGCCCGCTGGCACGGCGGCGTAGACGCCAGCTCCGTGGAGATCGTGCTGGACCGCGGCTCGGACCCGAAGCGGGGTCCGGTATCCCTGTTCGGCAGCGGAACCCTGACCTTCCACGTCGACGGCATCATGCGCACCTCGGAAGGCTGGAACCTATGGGTCGGCGGCCCGCCAAACGCTATGAAGGACGGGATCGCCCCGATGGGTGGGGTGATCGAGACGGACTGGTCGCCCTACACCTTCACCATGAACTGGCGTTTTACCCGCCCCGACGTCTGGATCCGGTTCGAGGAGAATGAGCCCTTCTGCTTCTTCTTCCCCACGCCGCGCGGGGTGCTGGACCGGCTGAAGCCGGAGCTGCGGCCGATGGAGGACCAGCCCGAGATGTTGCAGACCTTCGACGCCTGGCGGGCGTCACGGCTGGCCTTCCAGGATTGGGTCAAACGGACCAAGCCCACGGCGCCGGCCGATCAGTGGCAGAAACTCTATTATCGAGGCCTGCACCCCGAGGGCCATGCCGGCCCCGACGACCATCAGTCCAAGCTCAGACTGTCGCCCTTCCGCCAGACCGGCTCACGGCGGGTCTGCCCCGTCGATCACACGGACAAGAAGCGCGGCTGATCTCGGGACTAGGCCAGGCCTTCAGCGACGTCCGCCTTCTTGCGGCGCAGTTCGATCAACCGCACGCACCAGATCGAGACCTCGTAGAGGATGGCCAGGGGCACGGCGAGCATCAGCTGGCTGATGGGGTCCGGCGGCGTCACCACGGCGGCCACGACCACCACGGCCACGATCGCATAGCGCCGGCCGGCCGCCATGGCCCTGGAACTGATCAGTCCAGCCAGGCCCAGCAGGGTCGTCACGACCGGCAGCTGGAAACACAGGCCGAACGCCAGCAGCAGCGAGGTCACCAGGCTCAGATAGTCCGAAATCTTCGTCGTCTGAGCCACGGAAATCCCGTCGCTGACCACCTGCTGTCCCAGCGAGAACAGCATGACGAAGGGCAGCATGACATAATAGACCAGCGCCCCACCGAGGCAGAACATGACCGGCGCCGCGAGCAGGAAGGGCAGGAAGGCCCCGCGTTCATTCCGGTACAGACCGGGCGCGACGAACCGGTACAGCTGCCAGGCGAGGACGGGGAAGGTCAGGACCGCCGCCCCGAAGGCCGCGATCTTCATCTTGGTGAACAGCTGTTCCAGCGGCGCAGTGGCGATCAACTGGACCACGGCCGCCGAACCGGGCGGATAGGGCTTCAGCCCCATCATGGTCGCGATCAGCTCCAGCGGATTGGCGTGTCCGCCCGTCGCCAGGGCCGCCGCATGGATGGCCGCCGCCGCCTGATAGGGTTTGATCAGGGCGATCTGGATCTGGTTGGCGAAGGCGAAGCACAGGATGAAGCCCAGGGCGAAGGCGATCACGCAGATCAGCAACCGCCCGCGCAGCTCGATCAGGTGGTCCATCAGCGGCGCGCGCGACGCCTCGATTTCGGCCTCGTCACGATCGGAGAAAGTCAAAGCTCGGCGGCCTTCTTACGCGGGGTCCGGGGCTTGGCGGGCGTCTTGGCGACAGCGGCCGGGGCAGCCTCAATCTTGGCTTTGGCCTTGGCCGGCGCGCGCGTCTTCGCTCCAGTCTTGCCCGCGGATTTGCTAGCCGTCTTGGTCGCGGCGCGCTTCGGCTTGGGCTCGGCCGCCACCTGCGGCTCGACCTCGCGCGGTGTATCCGGCCATTCATCGGCCGCCGGCGTCACAGCCGGCTCCTCTGGCGCCGGCAAGGCCGCCGACGTCGCGGGAGCCGCCAGACCTGCATTGATTTCCTTAAAGGCGGCGTCGGCCTCGGCGCCCAGGGGATACATGGCCCCCTGCCCGGTCCGCAGCGCCTCGACCTCCTTGCGCAGGTCGTCCAGCTCGGACTGACGCGCCATCTCGTCGAAGCTCGAGCGGAACTCGTTGGCCATGGAACGCGCCTTGGCGACCATCTGACCGACGCGACGCATCAGAACAGGCAGGTCCTTTGGCCCCACCACAAGCAGGGCCACCAGGCCGATCACCACTAATTCGAAACCCCCGATACCGGGGCCGAGCCCGCCCATGCGTCAGCCCTTACAGACGACGACTAGCGCTTCAGCTCTTCCTTTTCCGCATCGGTGCGCGGCAGCGAGCTGACGCCGTCGTGCGGGCCGTCCTTCTTGTCGTCATCCTTCAGGCCGTCCTTGAAGGCGCGGATGCCCTTGGCGGCGTCGCCCATGATGCCGGACAGCTTGCCGCGACCGCCGAACAGCAGGGCGATCACGACGATGACGATGGCCCAATGCCAGATGCTCATGGCGCCCATTGGATAATCTCCTCGAAGGGACCGATGATCGATCCCATCCACTATTCTTCGACCCGCATATAGGCGCAGTGATGGCCCCGCGCCAAGGGAGGCTGTAGGTCTGCGCGACCATGAGTCTCTCCGATCACGTCATCATCCACACCGACGGCGCCTGCAAGGGCAATCCCGGCCCCGGCGGCTGGGGCGCCCTGCTCCAGACCGGCGGCGGCCACGAAAAGGAATTGTGGGGCGGCGAGGCCAATACGACCAACAACCGCATGGAGCTGATGGCCGCCATCATGGCGCTGGAGGCGTTGAAACGACCCTGCAAGGTCGAGCTGCACACCGACAGCAAATACGTCATGCAGGGCATCACCGAATGGATGCGCGGCTGGAAGGCGCGCGGATGGCTGACCGCGGACAAGAAGCCGGTCAAGAACGCCGACCTGTGGCAGCGTCTGGACGCCGCCCGGCTGAAGCACGACGTCAAATGGCGCTGGGTCAAGGGCCACGCCGGCCATGAACTGAACGAACGCGCTGACCAGCTGGCGAATCGCGGCGTCGCGGATCTGAGGGCGCGCTAGACCGCTTCGACTTCCTTCTCCGGCTCGGCTGTGCGCCGGCGGATGCGCGCTCCGCTCATGACCGCGCCGAAAAGGGCGGCGACGGCTGCCAGTTCGAAGCCGTGACGCACGCCGGTCGTCGGCGCTGCCGACAGCAGGAAGGCCACCACGACCGCCCCCAGCGACTGACCCAGCACCCGCGCCGTGCCCAGGGCCCCGCCCGCCGCACCGGCCCGTTCGCGCGGGGCCTCGGACAGCAGGGCGCGGTTGTTGGGCGACTGGAAGAAGCCGAACCCCGCCCCGCACAGGGCCATGCGCCAGATGATGTCGAACTTCGACGAATCCCCGTCGAGGAAGCTCAGCCCCATCAGGCCGCAGGCGAACAGGCTCAGACCTATCGCCCCCAAGATCCCGGCCGAATATCGATCCGACAACCACCCCGCCAGCGGCGCGGCGAACATGGTCGCCAGCGGCCAGGGCGTCATCAACAGTCCGGTCTCCACCGCGCTCAGCCCCAACGACCCTTGCAGGAAGAACGGCAGGGAGACGAAGGCCATCATCTGGGCGGTGAAGGAGATGATCGAGGTCGCCACCGACAAGGCGAACATCGGGCGCGCCAACAGATCCAGCGGGATCAGGGGCGTCTTGCTGGGCTTCTCGTGTCGCACCAGCAGCACCCCGGCCGCCAACCCGAGCCCCGTCAGGCCGAAGCCCAGGATCGAAGCCTCGCCGTGGGCCAGGGCCTGCATGCCGGTGATGACGAAACCGAAGGCCGCCGCGCTGAGCGCCGCCCCGACCAGGTTCAGCTTGCGCTTCTGCAACGGATTGTGCGGCAGGGTGAACCCCGCCATCGACACCGCCAGAACCCCCAGCGGAATGTTCAGCGCGAATAGCCAGCGCCATTCGCCCAGGCTCAGAACGGCGCTGGCGATGGTCGGTCCGGCGGCGGCGGCCATGGAGACGATCACCGCATTGATCCCGACCGCCCGGCCCAGCATCCGCTGCGGATAGGTGAACCGCACCAGGGCGCCGTTGACGCTCATGATCCCCGCGGCCCCGAACCCCTGCAGCACCCGGGCCAGGCTCAGGGTCAGGATCGAATCGGACAGGGCGCAGGCCAGCGAAGCCAGGGTGAAGACCGCCAGCCCCGCCTGCGACACCCGCCGATAGCCGACGATCTCGCCCAGCGACGCCAGCGGCAGAAGCGCGACCACGATCGCGATCTGATAAGCGTTGACGATCCAGATCGAGGCGGCCTCGGACGCCTGCAGATCCTGGGCGATAGACGGCAGGGCGACATTGGCGATGGCCCCGTCCAGCACCGCCAGGGTGATCCCCAGCCCGATGGAGACAATGGCCCAGTATCGCCTCGGAACCGGCAGTCCATCCGGAGAGGGGGCGACGGTGGGGGTCGAACGGGCGGCCATCGCCCTCGAACGTCGTGTCACGGCGAAGGTTGCCGACGCCGAGCGCTCAGATCGCGGGCTTCACCGTCAACAGAGAGCCGCTGACCCCACGAACCACCACATCCTGGCCCACTGCCGGCGCCTCGCCCTCGATCACGGCCGGCCATTCGGCGCCGGAGACGAAGACCCGGCCTCGGCCGCCGACGAAGGCCTCCACGACCCGGGCGCGCTGATCGATCAGTCGACTGTCACGGTCGTTGATGTCTACGCCGTCCGGATTGGCCTTCTGGATAAGGCGTCGCGACAACAGGGTGGCGATGACCGTCAGCACGGCGAAGACCGCCACTTCGCCCGGCAGGCCCAGTCGCACCCCGACCGCCGTCATCACGGCCACCAGCCCGGCCGCGACCGCCGGCCACAACAGCCATTCGGTCGAGAACATGGCCTCCACGGCCAGCAGCAAGACCCCGACAGCCAGCCAGATCCAGAACGGCTGGGCGGCGTACAGATTGGCGACGACGGTCATGGCCTAGGCTCCCAAATCAGGCGGTGGGCGGAACGGACGGACGACGCGGCGCGGCGGCCGGCTTGACCGGGGTCGCCTCCTGCTGCTGCCCCTTGGCCAGGTTCACCATCTCGCCGATACCGGCGATGGTGCCGACCAGGGCGCCCATTTCGGCGGGCACGATGACGGTCCGCTGTTGCGGGCTGCGGGCCAGTTCGGCGAAGGCCTCGACGTATTTCTGCGCCACGAAATAGTTGATGGCGTTGACGTCGCCGCGGGCGATGGCTTCCGAGACCATGGCGGTGGCGCGGGCCTCGGCTTCGGCTTCGCGTTCGCGCGCCTCGGCGTCGCGGAAGGCGGCCTCCTTGCGGCCTTCCGATTCGAGGATGGCGGCCTGTTTGGCGCCCTCGGCGCGGGTGATGGCGGCCTGTTTCTCGCCGTCCGCCTCGGTGACCACGGCGCGGCGCTCGCGCTCGGCCTTCATCTGGCGGGCCATGGCGTTGGTCACATCGGTCGGCGGGGTCAGATCCTTGATCTCGATCCGGTTGACCTTGACGCCCCAGGGCTCGGTCGCCGCGTCGATGACGTGCAGCAGTCGGGTGTTGATGCTGTCGCGCTGGCTCAGCACTTCGTCCAGCTCCATAGACCCGACCACGGTCCGCAGATTGGTCATGCACAGCTGCGAAATGGCGTAGGGCAGATCATCGACGCGGTAGGCGGCGCGGGCGGCGTCCATCACCTGGATGAAGACGATGCCGTCCACCCGGACCATGGCGTTGTCCTTGGTGATCACTTCCTGGGTCGGCACATCAAGAACCTGCTCCATCATGTTCATCCGCTTGCCGACCCGTTCCACGAAGGGGGTCAGGAAACCGATGCCGGGGCTCAGGGTCTTGGTGTATTTGCCGAAACGTTCGACCGTGAATTCACGGCCTTGCGGCACGATCTTGATCACGCTGAACAACAGCGCGATCGCCAGGAACAGCAATACGCCGGCGAAGATGGTCAGAACGTCCATAAGTATCCTCCGTATGCGAGGAGATTACGCGCGGGGCGCGAGCCGCGCCACCGAAACCGGACGCGGTTCGTCCGATTTCAGCCCGCTCGAGCCGCGTAGACCGCCAACCGATCTGCAACATCTGCTTCCAGATCGCCATAGAACAGATTGTAAGGTCTGGCCTTTCGTCTGTCGGCCCAGTTGCCGGTCTCGCGGAAGGATTCCAGATCGGGCCAGGTGTGACGCAACAGGCCGTCACGGCATTGGGTCTCGACTTCCCGCGCCATCAGCGCCGGCCGGGCGCCCCATTCCAGTCCGGTCGCATTGGTCGCCCCCCGTTGCAATCGCGCGGGAATACGGTCTTCGCCCGTCCCGCCGCTGACGGGATTGACGCAGACCGCGGCCCGGTCCGCCAGATCGACCAGCTGGCCCCGCTCGTCCCAGACCGTCGCGCGACGCAGGCGGCGGTGGGCCGCCCCCTCGTCCCGGTCGCCGACCTGGGACCAGGCGACGACGCAATGGATCTGGCGCCGATCGGCGCAGGGTGGAACGGAGGCCGGGAGGTTCTCGGCGGCGATGATCGTATCCATCAGATAGGCCGCCACCAGACGGTCTCGAACCGCCGCATCCGGCGCAATCCGCTCCCGGATCAGTCGGTCCAGCAGATCGGCGCCCTGCTCCACCCCCGCCAGGACGATGGGGCCGGACGGATGACGGGTCAGCCAGGAGTCGAAAGCCGCCCGAACGTCCCCATAGGCGAAGGCCCGCGCCTCGCGCGCATCGTCTCTCAACGTCAGGCGCGTATAGAGGCTGGCCTGTCGATAGCGCGGCGCGCTGACCGCGCCTGCCCGCGAAAACGGCCCCGCATAGTTGGGCAGCACGACCCGGTACAGATAGGCGTCGGCCTTGGGGTCGCCTATGGCCCCGTTCCACTCGCGTCCGCCGTTGAAGGTGGTGGAATGGACGAAGAAGACATTCGCGGCCCCCGATCCTGGCGCACGCGCGTCGAGCAGGGCCCAGGCGCGTGGATCGGCGTAATCGGGCGCCGCCGGGGGCTTGTAGGTCTGGAACGGCACCTGAGGGTCCAGACCGGCGCGCAGGATGTCGCCGCGCCACACCGCGACCGCAGCGGTCAGCAGGAACACCAGGAAGAACCCGATGTAGCCGATCCATTGCCGGGTCGTCAGGCGCTTCATCTGTATGGATCGGGCTGGGCCAGGAAGTCCTGGACGTAGCGACGCACGCCCTCTTCCAACGGCGTGGACTGGCCCTCGAACCCGGCGGCGCGGATGCGGTCCATCCGGGCTTCGGTGAAATACTGGTACCGGTCGCGGATCGCCTCGGGCATGTCGATATACTGGATCGAGGGCGCCTTGCCGGCGGCGGCGAAGGTGGCCTTGGCCAGATCGTCGAACGACCGCGCCTGGCCCGACCCGGCGTTGAACAAGCCCGAGACTTCCGGCGACTGCAGCAGGAATTCGATGATGTCGACCACATCGTCCACATAGACGAAGTCCCGCAACTGGCCGCCGTCGGCATAGTTGGGATTGTGCGATCGGAACAGGCTGACGGTCTCGCCTGCCGCGACCTTGGGCCAGATCTGGGCCACGACCGACTTCATCCCGCCCTTGTGCCCCTCGTTGGGGCCATAGACGTTGAAGAATTTCAGCCCCGCCCACTGGGGCGGCGCCTGGCCGCGATCCGTCTGGCGCACCGCATACTGGTCGAACAGCATTTTCGAATAGCCATAGGCGTTTAGCGGCCTCAGCTTCGACAGAGACTCCGCATCGTCGTCGTCATTGAACCCCGTCTCCCCGTCGCCGTAGGTCGCCGCCGACGAGGCGTAGATCATCCGCACATTGCGAATGGCGCACCAGTCCCACAGGTCGCGCGACAGGGTGAAGTTGGTGCGCAGGATCAGGTCGGCGTCCGGCTCGGTCGTGGACGAGATGGCGCCCATATGCACCACGGCCTCGATCCGCTCCGCATGACGCTCCAGTTGTTCGAACAGTTCTTCCGGCGCCCAGAAATCGGCGATGGGATGTTTGGCCAGATTCTTCCACTTGGCCAGGTCGGCCGTCTCCAGCCGGTCGCAGACCACCACGTCATAGGCCGTCTCGGCCGTCAGGCGCGCCACGATATTGGAGCCGATGAAACCGGCCCCGCCCGTCACCACGATCATTCTGGGCGTCATTGCGCGCTTCCCGTCATCTTCTCGATCGTCCGGGTCGTCGAATACCCATCCTTGAATTCCGCCAGGCGGACCACCCCGCCCCAGCTCTCCACCAGGTCGCCGCCCACCACGCCCTCGCGCGTATAGTCCGAACCCTTGATCAGGACATCGGGCCGCAGCCGCTCGATCAGGGCGATGGGGGTGGGATCGTCGAAACTCGTCACGCGATCCACGCTGCTCAGGCCGCCGATCACCACGGCGCGGCTGTCCAGATCATTGACCGGCCGCCCCTCGCCCTTCAGCCGCTTGACCGAGGCGTCGGTGTTCAGCGCCACCACCAGCCGGTCGCACCAACCGCGCGCCTGGGCGAGATAGGCGACGTGGCCCCGGTGCAGGATGTCGAAACAGCCGTTGGTGAAGCCGACCTTCAGCCCCTGCCGACGCCAGGCCTCGACCTCGGCCGCCAGTTCGTCCAGCGGCGTCACCTTGGCCTGGGCCGCCACGGCGTGCTGGCTCAGCTCCGCCTCGATCAGTTCTGAGGGCGTAACCACGGCCGTGCCCGCCTTTCCGACCACGACGCCGGAGGCCAGGATGGCGAACTGAACCGCCGTCTCCAGCGAGGCCCCGGCGCCCAGGGCCAGGCCCAAGGCGGCCAGCACCGTGTCCCCGGCGCCGGACACGTCGAACACCTCACGGGCCCGGCCGGGGAAATGC
>JBKBXN010000107.1:0-9556 GCA_046314055.1 Brevundimonas sp. | reverse complement strand
CGCGGGCCGCCCGCACCGTCTCGATCATCGGCGCGCCGCCCCCGACCGAGGCCGACCAGAAGATCCGCCGGCCATGGGCCTTGGCCAGGTCCTGCAAGCCGCCGGGATCGCGGCTGACCGCCTGCTTGTTGGCGCTGGCCACGTCGCAGCCGGCCTCCAGCGCGGCGCGGATGACCGCATGGCCCGCCTCGCCCTCCGAAAGGGCCTCCAGCACGATGTCCGGCTTCTTGGCCCAGAGGACGGCCGGATCGGCGGTGAACAGGGACTGCGGACAGGCCACGTCGCGGACCTTCTTCGGGTCGCGCACCAGCACCCCGACCACGTCATAGCGCGGATCGCTGAGCAGCCGGGCCAGGACCCCGCCGCCCACCACGCCGCAACCGGCGACCGCCACCTTCAGCGGCGGCAGGGCCGGCGCCGGTCCGGGCGGGGCCGACTTCTTGCCGATGACCGTGCCGTCGGCCCGGTCCAGGGCCGCGACCTCGATCTCCACGCCCCGGCTCTCGCCCAGGTCGATGGCGTCGTGCTGGACCAGCGCCCCGCCCAGCTTGCGCGCCACATCCCAGGACGCGCGGCGATAGCGCAGGGCCGGGGCCGTCCGGTCGTTCGGATCATGGTCGTACAGGCCGTCGACATCCTTCACCAGCCGCACCTTCTTCAGGCCCAGTTCGGCCGCGAGGAAGACCGCCGTCAGGTCCGATCCGCCCCGGCCCAGCAGGGCGATCCGCCCGTCCGGCCGCACGGCGCCGAAGCCGGGCACCACCACCACCTCATGGCGGTCCAGCGCCTGTTTCAGATGGTCGGGCCGCAGGCCGCAGGGGCGCGAATGCTCCGGCTCCCCCTCGGCGACGATGCCCAGCTCCCGCACCGACAGGGCGCAGGCGTCCAGGCCGATCCGGTCGCAGGCGATGGCCACCAGGGCCGCCGACTTCTCTTCGCCCAGGGCCACATAGCCGGGTAGCAGGTCGTTGGAATGGGCCAGGCCCAGGGCCCGCGCCTCGCCCAGCATCTGGTCCGTCGCCCCGCCGAAGGCCGAGACCACCGCCACCACCTTTCGCCCCGCCCGCACATGGCCATAGACGGCCGAGGCCACCAGCGGCGACTCCGCCGGGCTGCGCAGGATCGACGACCCGAACTTCAGCACCACCACTTCGGCGGCAGGCTGACTACTGGGATCGAGGCTCTCGGATTTCTCTACGACGGCGAGGGAGGCGGACATTGGGTTTCTCGGGGATGTTCGGAGGGGGTGGGGTGAATAGAAAAACCCCGCCAGGCGGACCGGGCGGGGTTCGGGTTCTGCGGTTGCCGGGGTTCGGCGCGCTAAACTCGTCCCGCCCGTAAGGGCATGGTGGTGGTGGTGCCGCCGGTGGCGCCAATAATCATGCCGAAGCCCGTCGCGGCGAGGCCGGCGACGGTGGAAAGTTCGGCGATGAGGGCGCGCTGTTGCACAGGGCAGTTCCGGTTGAAATCTGAGCCTAGGGTGATCGGACCACCCCCTCAGTGTCAAGTCACATTGGATGATTTTTTCACGACAGCGCTTTTTAGGTCCGTTTCAGACCAATCCCAACCAGCACACATCGCACAAAGGGTCGAATTTTTCCCTTGACCGGCGCCACCTGTTTGATCAACGTAAGATCACTCATCAAGACCGGCTGAGGGATTAGGCCCTTTGACGCCGGGGCAACCATTGGGTTTTACCGCCCGAAACGGTGCCAACTCCTGCGGGGTCCTTCGGGGTCGCGAGAGATGAGTGGAGCATCGACGAGACGACGCTCCACGATCTGTCACCGCATCGAGCCTTGCTGAGGCGAGACCGATGCGGAAGACGATAGATGACCTTGGCTGAAACATCCCTGCTTGAAGAGCCCTTCTGTCGGCCCGCGCCGACGGTTGCGCCCGTTCGCGAACGCGGCGGCGCCCGTGACGTCATCGTCCCCATTCCCGCCGACTTCCGCCTGGCCTCGGGCGAGCGGCTGAACCAGCCTAACATCATCGGTCGGATCCACGGCCGCGCCGGCGCACCCGTCGTCGTGGTCGCCGGCGGCATCTCGGCCGGCCGCTTCGTCCACCGCACCGAGACCAACGGCCTGGGCTGGTGGTCCGGCGCCGTCTCCGTGCGCGGGCCCATCGACCTGTCGCGTCTTCAGGTCCTGGCCGTCGACTTCGCCCCGGGCCAGGAGTTCCAGGACACCCCCGTCACCATCACCACTCACGACCAGGCCCGCCTGCTGGCCCTGGTGCTGAACCACCTGAAGGTCGAGCGGGTCGCCGCCTTCGTCGGCTGCTCCTACGGCGGCATGGTCGGCCTGGCCTTCGCCGAACTGTATCCCGACTGGGCCGAGCAGCTGATCGTCGTTTCGGCCGCCCACCGCGCCCACCCCCAGGCCACGGCCTGGCGCGGCATCCAACGCCGCATCCTTCAGTTCGCCGTCGCCGCCGGCCGGCCGGAAGAGGGCGTCGCCCTGGCCCGCGAGCTGGCTATGACCACCTATCGCACGGCCGAAGAGTTCAACGACCGGTTCGACACCACGGCGCCCGACGCCGTCGGCGGCGCCTATCCGGTCTGTGACTATCTGACGGCGCGGGGCCAGGCCTACCGCACCCACACCACCCCGGCCCGCTGGCTGTCGATGTCCGATTCCCTGGACCGCCACAGCGTGACGCCCGAGGCCATAACCACCCCCGTCACCCTGATCGGCTTCACCTCCGACCGGCTGGTGCCGATCGACGACATCCGCGAACTGGCCGCGCGGTTGCCGACCCTGTGGCGCTTCGTCGAAGCCCCCTCCCTGTATGGCCACGACGCCTTTCTGAAGGAGGACGCCTTCGTCGGCGACATCCTCCGCGCCGCTTTCAAGGACATCAAAGCATGAGCCGCCGCCCCGCTGATCCCCATACCATCGCCGCCCGCACGGGCGTGGATTCGGACACGGCCCACGGCGCGGTCATGCCGCCGCTCTATCTGTCGTCCAACTATTCCTTCGCCGGTTTCGAGCAGAAGCGGAAGTATGACTACAGCCGGTCGGGCAACCCGACCCGCGACGTCCTGGCCGAGACCCTGACCGAGCTGGAAGGCGGCGCCGGGGCCGTGATCACCGCCACCGGCATGGCCGCCGTCGACCTGCCGCTGGCCTTGCTGGAGCCGGGCGACCTGCTGATCGCCCCGCACGACTGTTACGGCGGCACCTGCCGCCTGCTGAACGCCCGCGCCAAGAAGGGCCATTTCGAACTGCTGCTGGTCGACCAGGGCGATCCCGTCGCCTTCGAGGCCGCCCTGGCGCTGAAGCCGAAGCTGGTCCTGGTCGAAACCCCGTCCAACCCCCTGCTGCGACTGGTGGACGTGGCCGACATCTGCACCCGCGCCCATGCGGCCGGGGCCAAGGTGGTGTGCGACAACACCTTCCTGTCGCCCGCTCTTCAGAACCCGATCAAGCTGGGCGCCGACTTCGTCGTCCACTCCACGACCAAGTTCATCAACGGCCACTCCGACGTGGTCGGCGGCGCCGTCATCTCCGCCGACGCCGAGGATCACCAGACCCTGGCCTGGTGGGCCAACTGCACCGGCGTGACCGGCTCGCCCTTCGACGCCTATCTGACCCTGCGGGGCGTTCGCACCCTGTTCGCCCGCATCGAGCGGCAACAGGCCACCGCGGGCAAGATCGCCGAGAAGCTGGCCGCCCACCCGGCGGTCAAGGTGGTTCACTATCCGGGCCTGAAGTCGCACCCCAACCACGCCCTGGTCGCCACGCAGCAGGCCGGACCGGGCGCCATGCTCAGCTTCGAGCTGGAAGGCGGGACCGAAGCGGTGCGCGAGCTGGTCGAGGCGCTGGAGATCTTCACCCTGGCCGAGTCCCTGGGCGGAGTCGAAAGCCTGATCGCCCACCCCGCCACCATGACCCATGCCGCCATGACCCCGGAACAGCGCGCCACCGCCGGCATCAGCGACGGCCTGGTGCGGCTGTCGGTCGGGCTGGAGCATGTCGAGGACCTGATCGCCGACCTCTTCCCGGCCCTGGACGCCGTCGTCCCGGCGAAGGCGGAAGCAGCGTAAGTTTTTGCTTGCAGGAGGGACCGATCCGGGGCAAATGCGCCGCCCCGGCCGCGGTCCCTTCGTCTATCGGTTAGGACGTCAGGTTTTCAACCTGAAAAGAGGGGTTCGACTCCCCTAGGGACTGCCACCGGCGGATCGTTGAGCAATCGCTCCGATCCCGGATTAACTAAATCCTAACCATTCGGACCAGTTTGAGGCTTATAAGCCTTTCGATTCACGGACTTTTTTCGGACGCATACAGGAACTATCCACAACCATTGTGGTTAACCCAATATTACCTCGGTGCAGAAGCGCCCTTCTCACACCCCGAGTGGTTCATGTTCATCGCCATCGCCCGTCCGGCGGTGGAGCCCCAAGGCCCCGACGCCGTCGCCGTCCCCGGCTCTCCCGCCATCGTCGAACTGTCGCCCCGCGCCCTGCACGCGCGCCTTCTGGAAAACGCCGCCCTCAGACGGATGCGTGGTCAGGAACGTCGCCGCGAGCAAAGACTCGACGACGCCAGCTACTGGTTACACGCAGCGCCCATGGCGGTGCAGAAGGCCAGCGCCCTGCGCGAGCATACGAGCTTCGCCCCCCTACCCTAGAGAAGGGCCTAGCGCAGTTCGGGGGTCCGCCGGCGTAGAGACGCCTTCAGCTTGTCGAGCCTCTGGCCCGCAGATTTGGGCCGGATCCGCTTACGGTGTTCGAATCCACCGCCCCAGCGGTCGTGAACGGCCGTGTCGAGATGGGGATGGCGGTCATGCTGGTGAACGATTGGGCTGACCGTCCCGTCCGGGTTGACCACCCGGCCATGACTGAAAGACAGGCTGTCGCCCGACGTCAGGCCCAGCGTCGCCACCCGGCCATAGTTGGGCCGGATGGCCGCCGCCGCAAGACCCTGGTGGATAGCCATGTTGAAGGCCGCCTGGTCCGCGCCAAAGGCGCCGCCGATCTCGGACCGAGGCGTCGCAGCAAGAGACAGAATCAGGCGCGACAGACGCGCGACCTCGGCCCGCGGTCCCAGGACCGTCCCGACACAGAGGCAGGCTTGGCCGCCCAGTTGTCGCGCCTGCTCCTCGCCAAACAGGGCGCGGAGGTACTTCATATTGAAGGCATGGCCGAAGAGCGGCGCCTCGGCCTCGATGAAGGCTTCCAATCCCGTCGGAGCAGGCGCGAACGGCGTGGCCTGGAAGATCACATCGCGCACGTCGCAGGCCAGGGCCGCGCCGGGCCGGTCGCCCAGCAGACCCGCGAAGGCGACGAACCTCTGCATCACCGGATGGGGCGCCCAGCCGCGCCAGACCGGCGCATCGACGGCGGTCACGTCATTCTGGGCCAGAAAGGCGCGCAGCTCTGGGTCGGCATCCACCACCAAAGCGACAGAACCGTCGAAAACGGCCCGCAGCGACAGCACGAAGGGTGCAATGTCGGCCGCGTCATAGCCGGTAGCGTAGCCGACCACCGCATCCCCGCCAGGCAGGGGCTCGGTCCGGCGTCCGACCTCCAGCGCCTGGGCCAGCCAGTCCAGATAGTTCGACCGGACCGCCCCCTGTTTCATGGCGTCAGCGCGGGCCCATCAGATCGGCGAACCGGTCGAACAGATACAGGCTGTCGGCCGGGCCCGGCGAGGCCTCAGGGTGGTGCTGAACGCTGAAGATCGGCTTGTCCTTGACGGCGATGCCGCAGTTGGTGCCGTCGAACAGGCTGACGTGGGTTTCTGTGACGGCGTCCGGCAGGCTGTCGCGATCGACGGTGAAGCCGTGGTTCATCGATACGATCTCGACCTTGCCGGTGGTCAGATCCTTGACCGGATGGTTGGCGCCGTGGTGGCCTTGTTCCATCTTCACCGTCTTGGCGCCCAGGGCCAGGGCCAGCATCTGGTGACCCAGGCAGATGCCCATCAGGGGCTTGCCGCTGGCGACCAGCTTCTGGATCTCGGGCACCGCGTATTCGCCGGTCGCGGCCGGATCGCCCGGACCGTTCGACAGGACCACGCCGTCGGGATTGCGGGCCAGAACCTCTTCCGCCGTCGTCGTCGCCGGGACCACGGTGATCTTGGCGCCGGTCGAGGCCAGGGCGCGCAGGATGTTGCGCTTCACCCCATAGTCGATGACGACCACTTCCTTGCGGCCCTGGGTCTTGGGGTGGCCTTCCGGCCATTCCCACAGGCCCTCGTCCCACTCGAACGCCTGCAGCGTCGAGGCGGGCTTGGCCAGGTCCAGGCCAACCAGGCCGGTCCAGGCCCTAGCCTGGGCGACCAGGGCGTCCAGGTCGAATTGGCCGTCCGGATTATGGGCGATGACCGCGTGCGGCGCGCCCTTGTCGCGGATGATCTTGGTCAGGGCGCGAGTGTCCACGCCGGCCAGACCGACCACGCCGCGCCGCTTCATCCAGGCGTCGAAGCTGGCGTCCGACCGATAGTTGGCCGGATCGGTCGGCACGTCGCGGAAGATGGCGCCCCGCGCCGAGGTGTCCGAACCGCCGCCCATCTGCTCGATGTCTTCGACGTTCGTCCCCGTATTGCCGACGTGCGGGAAGGTGAAGGCCAGGATCTGGCTCATGTAGGACGGGTCGGTCAGGATCTCCTGATAGCCGGTCATGGCGGTGTTGAAGACCACCTCGCCCAGCGCCGATCCGACAGCGCCGACGCCGATCCCTTGCAGGATCGTACCGTCGGCGAGCGCGAGGACGCCCGTAGCGCCCGGAAGTATCTTGGTCGTCATGGGCGCGCTCCTACACACGAATCCGGCCCAAACGGAGGCCGGAGACAAACGGCGGGGTCGTTAAGCCCTGCCGTGCGCCGGGTCAACGACCATCCGCATTCTAAGCCGGGCCGACCAGACGGAACTGGGCCGTCGAACCGCCCTGAGCATGAGGCGCCAGCCACAGATCGAACAGGCCCGGCTCGATCCGATAGGTGTTGTCCTCGCCGATGAAGCCCAGCTGGCGGGCGTTCAGGCTGAAGCGCACAGTCTCGCTCTGGCCCGGTCGCAGCGTCACCCGCTTGAAGTCCTTCAACAGCCGCCCCGGCTGGGTCAGGCTGGCGACCCGGTCGTGGATATACAGCTGCACCAGTTCCTCGGCGACATGGGCGCCCTGGTTGGTGACGGTCACAGCCACGTCCAGCGTTCCGGCCCAGGCCAGTTCGTTGCTCGCCATATCGACGGGACCATAGGTCACCTCGCCATAGGTCAAGCCATAGCCGAACGGATACAGGGCCGTATTGGTCGTCTCGCGATAGCGGGCCTTGTATTCCTCGATCGGCAGGTCCGGATTGGCTGGACGGCCGGTGTTCTTGTGGTCGTAGGAATAGGGCTGCTGGCCCGACTTGTGCGGGAAGCTGATCGGCAGGCGGGCCGACGGGCCGTGATCACCGAAGACGACGTCGGCGACGGCGTTGCCCATCTGCTCGCCCAGGAACCAGGTCACCACGATGGCCTGGGCGTTCTTGACATTGCCCTCCAGCGCCAGGGCCCGGCCGTTGCGCAGCAGGATGACCATGGGCTTGCCGGTGGCGGCCATGGCGTCGACAAGGGCCTGTTGCGGGGCCGGGACGACGATCTCGGTGCGCGACTGGGCCTCGCCGGACATCTTCTGGCTCTCGCCGATGGCCAGGACAATGACGTCGGCGTTTGCGGCGGCCCGGATGGCCTCATCGATGCCGCCGTCCAGCGGGGTCTCGATGCCCGAGCCACGCGCGACGGTCAGGCCTTGCGGATCGGTCATGGCGGCGCGGAAACCGGCCTCCAGCGAGACGCGACGCTCGGGCGCGCCCCAGATGGTCCACGGTCCCCAGACATTGTCCACGTCGTCGGCGAAGGGCCCGACCAGGGCGATCTTCTGGCGCTTGTTCAGCGGCAGGATCTGGTTGTCGTTTTTCAGCAGCACCACCGCCTTGCGGCCGGCCTCGCGCGACAGGTCGATGTGTTCGCGCGACCCGACCACAGCCTTTTCACGCACGGGGTCCGTGCCCCGATACGGGTCGTCGAACAGCCCAAGGGCCGCCTTGGTGGTCAAGAGGCGACGCACCGCCTCGTCCAGCCGGGCCATCGACACTTCACCGCTCGCCACCAGGCTGGGCAGGTGCTCGAGGTAGAGGCCCGACACCATCGAGACATCGACCCCGGCGTTGAAGGCGATGCGAGCCGCATCGCGGCCGTCCTCGGCAAAGCCGTGGGCGACCAGTTCCTGTTCGGAGGTGTAGTCGGAGACGACGAAGCCTTCGAAACCCCATTCGCCGCGCAGAATGTCGGTCAGCAGCTTGCGGCTGCCCGAGGCGGGCACGCCGTTGACGTCGTTGAAGGCGCTCATGATCGACAGGGCGCCGGCGTCCACCGAGGCCTTGAACGGCGGCAGATAGACCCCGCGCAGCGTCTGTTCGCTCATGTCGGTGGTGTTGTACTCGACCCCGCCGATGGCCCCCGAATAGGCGGCCATGTGTTTGGCGGTGGCCAGGACGGCGTCACGGTCGTCCAGACCCTTGTCGCCCTGGAAGCCGCGCACCCGCGCGGCGGCCAGCAGGTTGTTCAGCAGCACGTCCTCGCCGGCGCCTTCGACATTGCGGCCCCAGCGTTGGTCGCGGGCCACATCCACCATGGGGGCGTAGGTCTGGTGCACGGCCGAAGCCGCCGTCTCGACGGCTGCAGCCCGCGCGGTGCGTCGCGCCAGTTCCGTATCGAAGGCCGCAGCCTCTGCCAGCGGCACGGGGAAGATGGTGGACAGGCCGTGGATCACGTCCGCCGCGAACAGCAGCGGAATCTTCAGACGCGACTCCTCGACCGCAACCTGCTGGATACGGCGCCCGGTCTCGGCGCCAATGCCGTTGAACAGGGAGCCCACCTTGCCTTCGCGGATCATGGCGGTGACGCGCGCGGGGTCGCCCGTGCCGTCCAACGGGTTGACCGCGGTCGGCATCCAGCGGAACGGATCGGCCAACAGGTTCAGCTGCCCCGCCTTCTCTTCGACCGTCATCGCCGCGATCAGATCCTCGATCCTCTGGCGATGGCGTTGAACGGTGCGCGAGATTTCAGCGGAAACAGGCATGGGGAAGACTCCGGCGCCCATCAGGGCGAGAAGCCCCAGGCCAGACAAGAAGTTTCGACGGGAAGCCGAAGGCTTTATAGGTCGCGTCTTAATGGGGCGCTCCTTCGGGAAGTTCAGGCGGGGAAGACCGGACTGCGAGGTTCGTGGCCTAACCTCTGGCGACGGGCGCCGTCCAGACCCGCGCCGGATGTAAATGATGTAACAGCCCCTTCGGCGAGCCCGATAAGCGGCTCAACCCAGGGCTATATCCAGGAACATCATGCCCACCAGGCCGATCATCAACCCGATCATCGAGCTGTCGCCCTTGGACTGTTCGCGGGTCTGCGGAATGATCTCGGCGGTCACCACATAGATCATCGCCCCAGCCGCCAAACCCAGCCCCCAAGGCAGAGCGCCGGGCAGCATCCCAACCACGCCGGCCCCGATCAGACCGCCGATCGGTTCGACAAGACCCGACGCCAACGCGCCCAGAAATGCTGGCCC
>JBKBXN010000106.1:0-9595 GCA_046314055.1 Brevundimonas sp. | reverse complement strand
TCCGCATGATCCGCCAGGGCCAGCGCTCCACCTATTACTGTCCGCGCTGCCAGGCTCGTTGAGCGGCCCGGTTGAGCGGCAGTCCTGTGCCGGGAGCGCTCGGCGCGGCCGGTGGGGTGTATAGTGACCCGACCGACAGATCCGCCGCCAGGGCCGGCGCGGCTGCAGCCAGGGAAAGCCCGGCCGTGGTGATGACGATGGGAAGCAGGCGCATCCGGAAAACTCTCACGAAGTTCAATGAATGAAGATCAGGGCGATGACGACGGGCACGAGCAGCCCAAGCGCCGCCAAGGGCCAGGTGGACGGCCGCCCCTTGGCGTGCAGCCACATCAGCCCCAGCCCCGTCAGGGCGAAGATCACGCAGGCGACGGCGAAGACGTCGATGAACCAGAACCAGACGCCGCCGGCGTTGCGACCCTTGTGCAGGTCGTTCAGGTAGGCGATCCATCCGCGCGTCGTCTTCTCGTGCAGCACGTCTCCCGTCGCACGGTCGATGGTCACCCATCCGTCGCCGCCGGGCGTGGGCAGGGCCACATAGATTTCTTCGGCCGTGGTCTCGGTCGGCTTGCCGGCGATCTCGGCCTTCAGCGTCTGCGCCGACCAACGGGCGACGGCGTCGGGGACGGGATCGGTCGTCTCGTCGGGGAAGTCCGCCAGTCGCTCGACTAGAGGCGCCGGCAGGGCGGCGGTGTGTTCGACCGTCACCGGATCGGCGGGGATCGAGGCCGCGTGGTTCAGGGTAATGCCGGTGAAGGCGAACAGGACCAGGCCGACCAGACTGACCGCCGCCGAAATCCAGTGCCAGGAATGAAGCTGTTTCAGCCAGAAGGACCGCGCGCCGTTCAGCGCCGCCTTGGGCTTCTTCGAGCCCTTGGCGGGGGGCTCGACCTGATGTTGTGCGGCGAGTTCGGTCACAAGGTGGCTGTGCCACTGTTGCGAACCGTTTTCAATAGCAGTCCGTGCGACGAAATCGCCGCACCGATCGTCAGTAGCTGAATCTCACCCCGGCCCGAAGCGTGCGCGGCGGGGCGTAGCCGGCGACGTCGGTCCCGGTCATCGACACCTCCACCTCTTCGTCAAAGGCGTTGTCCACGGCGGCCCAGACCATGACGCCTTCGTGCGCCGCCCATTCCGCCCGGGCGTCCAGGGTCACTGCGGGGTCCAGGCTCCGGCTGTTCAGGTCATCGTCGAACCGCGCCGATTCATAGCGCGCGGCCAGGCCCAGGGTCAGACGCTGCGTCGCCCGCCAGTCCAGACCCGCCGTCGCGCTCCACTCCGGCGCCTGGGCCGGACGCAGGCCGGTCAGCTGCGGCGCCGCCGTGCCGCCGTCCACCTCGGCGTCGGTCCACGACAGGGCGGCGTTCAGCGAAAGGGCCTCGGTCGCCTTGACCGATCCATTCAGCTCGACGCCCCAGGCCTCGATGGTCCCGGCGTTCTGGCGCTGGCGCAGCACCCCGCCGGCCGGCACGAAGCCCGCGCGGGGGAAGGTGCCCGGCCCCTCGCCGATGGTGACATTGACGATGGCGTCCTCAATCTCGTTCCAAAAGACCGTCGCCCCCCAGGCGATCCCGTCCCGGTCGAAGGCCAGGCCCGTCTCGATCCCGCGCAAGGTCTCGGGCTCCAACGCCGAATTGGCCTCGGTGATGTCGTTGCCGACCCGGAACGGGCGGTGCAGCTCGTTCAGCGTCGCCGGCCGGAAGCCGGAATAGGCCGCCGCCCGCCAGGCGTAGCCGGCGCCCAGAAGGCTGCTCAGATCGCGCCGCGCCGCCAACCGCGCGCTGAACACCTCGCCCGAGCGGTCCTCGTCCGTCTCGTCCAGGATCGGAGCGCCGGTCGCCAGCGTGTATTCGTAGCGGAAGCCCGCTTCATTCCTCCACTGGTCGTAACGCAGCCCGCCCGCGACCAACCAGGCGCCGTCGGTCCACGACCCGTCCACATAGCCGCCGGCCACCGAGGTCTCGCCGCCCGCCCGTCGTCCCCGGGCGAAGCCGGCGCCGGTGGGATTGCTGAAGAATTCGTTGGTCGCGCCCTCGTTGAACCGGGCGTCGGCCCCGACCTCCCACTCCAGCCGTCCGCCGGCGAAGTCGGCGGTGCGGCGGCGCAGAGCCGCGTTCAAACCCCAGCCCGTGGCGGGGGTCTTGTACTGACTATTGGCCGGCGTCGTGTTCGATCGATCCGCCGCCACCGAGGCCGAGCTGTTGGCGAAATTGCTCTCGATCCGCCAGGCCTGCAGCCGCCAGCCGTAGCCGTCGACGGGCGGCGCCTTGGCCGCCGTGGCGCTCAGGCTGTGGCCGCTGGCGTTGGACCGGGTGTTCAAAAGGCCGGAGCCGCGATCCTCTTCCCAGGTCGCCGCCCGCAGCGACAGGTTCGCCCCTTCGAGATTGAGCCCGTCCAGCGGCGCATCGACCCGCAGGGCGGCGCTGCGGCTGTCCAGATCCAGCGGCGTATCCGCCGCCCCGGCTGCGGAACCACGCACGGGCGTATAGCCGTCGCTGGTCTCGTACAGGCCTGACAGGGTCACGCCGAAAAGCCCCATCTGCGTCGAGCCCGAGCCCGCCGCCCGCGCCCCGCCGCGCTCGCCGACCGAGAAGTCCAACACCCCGCCGCCGGCCCGTTCCGTCAGACCGATGGTCCCGGTCAGGGCCCCGGCGCCGTATGGCCCCGCCCCCGCGCCGCGCACCACATCCACCCGCTCCAGCGATTCCGGCGCGACCTGGGACCAGATCAGCCAGCCCCCGAAAGGATCGTTCAGCGGAACCCCGTCCAGCGTGACCAGGGTCCGCCCCGCGCCGGACGGCGCGATGGCCCGCAGCGAAATCCCCTGGGTCGTCGGATTGGCGGCCAGACTGGACGTCCGCCGGAACAGGGACACCGCCGGCACGGTCCGCAAGGCTTCGTCCAGCCGGGTCGAACGCTCCAGCACGGCTTGATCCAGCCGCACCACCGAAAAGGCGGCGTCAGCGGCGGCGGGCGGAAGACGGGCGGCCGTCACCGTGATTTCGGAAAGTTGGGTGGGCGGTGCGGGGGGCGCGTCTTGGAACATCCCGGTCACAATAGACCAGCTTCGCCTTGGTTCACCCCTGCGACCTTATAACTTCGATTGAGGCCCCGCGGTCACAGGCGAACGGGTCAGCGTCACACCTCGGACCAGCGCCGCAGGAGGTTATGATAAACCCCGGTCAGCTCGATCACCGCCTGATCCTTGGCTCCCTTCTCGCTCGCCACCCGCTGGGTCGCCACGTCCAGCCGGAACAGCATCTCGCGGTCGCCGTCGTCGCGGATCAGGCTCTGCATCCACATGAAGGACGACACCCGCGCCCCGCGCGTCACCGGCATGACCTTATGAAGGCTCTTGGACGGATACAGCACCAGATCCCCGGCCGGCAGCTTGACCGACTGAGGGCCATACATCTCCTCGATGATCAGCTCCCCGCCGTCATAATCCTCGGGTTCCGACAGGAACAGGGTCGCGGACAGGTCGCTGCGGATCCGGATCGAACCGCCGCCCCGCTGTTGCCGGATGGCGTTGTCCACGTGCAGCCCGAACTCGCCCCCGCCCTCGTAGCGATTGAACAGGGGCGGAAAGATCGTGTGCGGCAGAGCCGCGGCGACGAACATCGGATTGGCGTTCAGCGCCTGAACCACAAGGGCCGAAACCTCCCTGGCCACATCCGAGTCTTCCGGCAGTTGCTGGTTCCGCTTCGCCGTCGCCGACTGATGGCCCGAGGTCATATTGCCGTCGGCCCACGGCCCGGCGTCCAACCGCTCGCGCAGGGCCTTCACTTCGGCCTTGGAGAAGACTTCGGGGATCTGCAGCAGCACGACAGGTCTCGCTCAAAAGAAAACGGCCCCGCCGGAAGGACGGGGCCGTCGAGGATAGGCCGGGGATCGGGCCTTTAGAAGCGGACGTTCAGCGTCAGGATGGCCTGCCGCGCCGGCGCCGGGTCAGCGTGGTGAACCCCGTTGGTGCGCATGATGTATTCCTCGTCCGTGGCGTTCTTGACGTTCAACTGCAGGCTGGCGCGGTCAGTCACGTCATAGGACGCGAACAGGTCCAGACGGGTGTAGCTGGGCGCATAGACGGCGCCCGCGCCGCCGCCGGCGCCGCCCTGGTTTCCGCCGAACCGATCATCCACATAATAGACGCCGCCGCCCAGGCTCAGCTTCGTCATGACCTGATAGGTGGTGAACAGGCTGAAGCTGTTCTTGGGCGTATTGGCCAGCGGATCGCCAACGTTGACATTGCCAAAGGCGCCCTTGACCAGCTCCGAATCCATATAGGTATAGCCGCCGAATACGGTCCAGGCCGGCGTGACGTTGCCCGAGAAGCCGAGTTCCAGACCCTTGACCTCGGTTTCGCCCGCTTGCTCGTAATCGCCGTTTTCCATCAAGATCTGCGCATTCTTCCGCGTCGTCTGGAACAAGGCGCCGCTGAGGGTTAGCCGCCGACCGAAGAGTTCGGCCTTGGCGCCGACCTCATAATTCTCGGTGTCTTCCGGATCGAGGACCTCCCCTGAAAGGTTGCCTGAACCATTTCCGCCTGAGTTGTTCTGATCGCCGGCCGAGATGGTCGGCGGCGTCGAAGAGGTGGCGTAGGAGGCATAGACGCTGGTGTTCGCCGTCGGCTTGTAGACCAGGCCGACCTGATAGTTCACGAAATCCCACGACGTCTCGGCCACGGGCAGGCCGGTCGAGGCGACGCCGTGAACCGCATAGTCGTCCCAGCGCAGGCCCAGGTTCAAAACCCAGTCGTCGCCCAGCGAAATGGAGTCGTTGGCGTAGACGCCGGTCGACTTGGTGATGTTGCTGGTCACGGCGCCCCGTACGATCGAGCCGGTCCACGGGTCGTTCGGGTTGGGATCATAAACCGGGGTGCAGTCGAATCCCGTCAGGCCGGTCGGGCAGGCCGAGCCGCTGGTCGTCGTGACCGTATAGCCGGCGTTGCGGTTGCGCTCACGGCTGTATTCCACCCCCAGGTCGAAGCTGTGCTTCAGTGCGCCGGTCTGGAAGGTCCCGAACAGGTCGGTGACATTGGCGAAGGTCTCCGCGGGGTTCCAGCGCGACTTGGTGCCCCGCTTCATCCACCAGGTGTCGCCGACCAGAACCGCCGTGCCGCCGTCGCCCGGATTGGTGACGACATAGTCGTTCAGCGTCTCTGAATAGCGGGTCAGGTTGCGCAGGGTCAGGGTGTCGCTGAACTTGTGCTCCAGCTTCACCGAGACGCTATCGACCTCGTTGCGCATATAGTCGCGCGCTTTCAGCCCGTAGAAGGAGTCGTAAGGGACGTTCAGAATACGGCTGTCCGTCGTCTGGATCGCCCAGGTGCTGTCCAGCTTGCGGTCCAGAGGAATGCCGTAGTCCGGCATCGAGTCTGAGGTCAGGTGGTAGTAGTTGATCGTCGCCGAGGTCTTGGTCCCCAAGCCGAAGCCGAGCGCCATGGCCAGGCCGTACTTCTCGAAGTCCACCGCGTCCCGGCCCGGAACATCGCCCTCGGTCGCCATCAGGTTCAGGCGGAAGGCGCTGGTGTCGTTCAGCCGCCAGTTGCCGTCAACGGCGGCGCGATAGTAGCTGTCGGCGCCCACGCCCGCGCTGGCGCTGACGGCGTCGGTCAGCCGGGGCTGTTTGGAGCTGAGATTGATGCTGCCGCCGCCCGAACCGCGACCCGAATAAACGGAATCGGCGCCCTTGATGACCTCGACCTGTTCCAGGTCGAAGACTTCGCGCTGCTGTCCGCCCGTGTCGCGCACGCCATCGACGAAAATGTTGTTGCCCGACGACTGGCCCCGGATGAACGGACGGTCGGCCAGCGGCTGGCCGCCTTCGCCGGCCCCGAAGGTGATCCCGGGCGAGTTGCGCAGCAGGTCTTCTAACGAGGTTGCGGCCGTCTGGGCGATGACCTGTTCCGGAATTATCGTCACCGACCGGGGCGTATCGAGCAGGGGAGCCACGAACTCGGGGCTTTGCGGCTCTCGCTTCTTCAGCTGGCCATTGACATCGATCGTCCCAAGATTGGCCGGCTGCTGTTGTTGGTCGGCGGTGACGACCACGCCGTCTTCGGCGGGAGCCTCGGCGGCGAGGGCCGGCGCGGCGACCAGCATGCCGGCGGCGCTGGAGGCGAACAGGAGGGAACGGAGCGCGGCGGCGCGAGACTCGGACATATTGAGGCGACCTTTTGGCCTGATTTTGCGATGCGGTCGCAATAACCAGCTTCATAATGTCGCACAAGCAAAATTGCGACTTAATCGCATTCAGGTCCGGAAAAGGTCAGATCACCGCTGTCATCCGCATCGTCTTGGCCGGGGTCAGATCCAGCCAGGTCGGGTCCGGCATGGCCTTGTGAGCGGCGGCCAGGGCTTCGGACCAGCGCCGGCCCAGGTCGCGGAAATAGGGATCGTCCGCATCAATGCGACGCTCCATTCCGGTCAGACCGTCACGCGGAATGACAATCAGATCCAGCGGCGGCCCCACGGCGATATTGGAGCGAATGGTCGAGTCGAACGAGATCAGCCCCAGTTTCACCGCTTCGGACAGGGGGGTGTAGTCGTGAAGGGCGCGGTCCAGGATCGGCTTGCCGTATTTCAGCTCGCCGATCTGAAGATAGGGGGTGTCGGCCCCGCACTCGATGAAATTGCCCTGACCATAGACCAAGTACAGGCCCATCTTGCCGCCGCCGATCTGGCCGCCCAGCAGCATGGAGGCGTTGACGTTCAGGGCGTCGGCGGTGGGCGAGGCCGGCGTGTTGATCGTGGCCCGCACCATGGCCATCGCATGCCCCAGGATCTGGGCGGCGCGGAACAGGCTGGGCGCGGTCTCCAGCGTCTCCGGCCCGGTCGAGTCGGGCAGTTTCACCCCCTCGGCCACCATGGCCAGCGCCGTCTGCGTCACCGACAGATTACCGGCCGTCGCCACGGCCAGGATCCGATCGCCCGGCCTCTTGAACACGTGCAGCTTGCGATAGGACGAGATGTTGTCCACGCCCGCATTGGTGCGGGTGTCGGCGATCATCGCCAACCCCTCATTCACCAGCATGCCTACGCAATAGGTCACTTCGCTCTATCCGCTCCCCGTTCCGCGAATCGTTCGACGCTAACAGATTCCTCGGCCATGGCGATCAGGACCATCCCTTGGACTGATGTTGTTGCTGACTCTGTTGCACAGGCCGCACATGAAGCGCGACCGTCAGGCTGCCGACCCCGCCGCCGTAACTGGTCCCGCGGATCGGCGTCGCCCCCAGCGCGTCCAGCCCCGTGGCGATGCGGACATAGTTGTCGGTAGGACAGATGCCGTTGGCCGCGTCGAACCCGACCCAGCCCAACCCCTCGATCCAGGCCTCGGCCCAGGCGTGGGCGGCGTCCTGGTCGTGCTGGCCGTCCGACCGGTTCAGGTGGCCCGAGACATAGCGGGCCGGCACGCCCAGGGTCCGGGCGCAGGCGATGAAGATCTGGGCGTGGTCCTGACAGACCCCGCGCCGGATGTCGAACGCCTCGGCCGCCGTATGGGTGGCGGACGTCGCCCCCACCTCGAAGGCCACGCCGCCATGGATCGCCCCCATCAGGCGGTGCATTCGCTCCAGCGGCCCGCCCTCGCCGATCTCTCGCGCGAACTCGACCAGGGCCGCGTCGGCCTGGGTCAGGCGGGTGTCGCGGAGATAGACGCCCGGCTGCAGCCGCTCGTTCTGCCCCCGGATCACCCCGCCAGTGTCCACGGTCGAGACCTCGCCCGTCACCCGAATGGTCAGGGCGTCGGTCGGCCGCTCGGTATAGAGGCTGTGAACAATATTGCCGAAGGCGTCCTCGCTGCGGCGCAGCCGGGCGTCGACGTCGGTCTCGATGCGCCATTCGCGCACCTGCTGGCTCTCGCACGACTTAGGCGTCAGCCGCAGCATCTGCACGATAAACCGCGCCGGTCGGGCGTAGGCGTAGCGGGTGGAGTGATCGATCCGGATCCGCATGGTCAGACCAGATACTGTTCTTGGACGGCGGCGGCCAGGGCGTTGTTCTCGTTCAGGAAACCCTGGATATATTCGTGCAGTCCGGACTGGAAGATGTCCTCGATCCGGGCCTCGTTGAACTGGGTCAGGCGATTGGAGGCCAGCCGCTGGGCCGGGCCGCGCCGGCCGTAGTCCGTCGCCAGCCGCTCCAGATAGCTGACGATCATCCCCTGGCAGCTGGCCAGCGACCGCGGCATCTGCCGGTTCAACACCAGCAGGTCCGCCACCAGCCAGGGCCGTACCGATTCCCGATAGACCCAGCGATAGGCGGTCAGGGCCGAAACCTCGCGCAACAGGGTGGTCCACTGGAAATAGTCCAGCTGTCCCCCCACCCGTTCGCCGGGCGGCAGTAGCAGGTGGTATTTCACGTCCAGCAGGCGGGCGGTGTTGTCGGCCCGCTCGATCGCCATGCCCAGCCGCAGGAACCAGTAGGCGTCGTTACGCAACATGGTCCGCGACGAGGCCCCCTCCACCGCCAGAGACGTCGACTTCACGAAGTCCAGGAAGTTGGTGAAATCGTCGCGCCGCGTCGGCTCTCCCAACTCGTTCAACCCGTTCCAGGCGCCGTTGATCGCCTCCCACAGTTCGATGGTCAGGGCGGTGCGCACCGAGCGTGCGTTGGTCCGCGCCTTGGTGATACAGGCCTTGATCGAGGTCGAATTATCCGCCCCGAAGGCCAGATATTCCCGGACCGACTTTTCCGAGATCGTCCGGCCCGAAGCATCGAACCCGCTCCTTACGCCCGACGAGGCGATGGCCCCGGCCCAGGCCGTAACCGTGGCCTGATCCTTGGCCGGAAGGGCCGCCAGGCGGATCGCCGCCTCCAGAATGCGCGCGAGAAAATCCGCCCGCTCCATATAGCGGCCGGTCCAGTACAGACTGTCTGCGGTGCGAGAAAGCATCAGTTGTCCAGCACCCAGGTGTCCTTGGTTCCGCCGCCCTGGCTGGAGTTGACCACCAGCGAGCCCTCTTTCAGCGCCACCCGCGTCAGGCCGCCGGGCGCGACCCGCACCCCCGCCGGACTGGACAGGACGAACGGGCGCAGATCGACGTGCCGGGGCGACAGGTTGCCTCCATTCAAGGTCGGCGCCGTCGACAGGCTCAGCGTCGGCTGGGCGATGAAGTCGTCCGGATCGGCGATCAACTTGGCGCGAAACGCCTCGATCTCGGCCTTGGTCGAGGTCGGCCCCACCAGCATGCCGTAACCGCCCGATCCGCCGACTTCCTTGACCACCAGCTCGTCCAGCTTGCCCAGCACCTCCTTCAGCGCATCCGCCTCGCGGCAGCGCCAGGTCGGCACATTCTTCAGGATCGCCTCCTCGCCGGTGAAGAAGCGGATGATCTCGGGCATATAGGTATAGACGGCCTTGTCGTCGGCCACCCCCGTCCCGACCGCATTGGCCAGGGTCACGCGCCCGGCGAAATAGGCCGACATCAGCCCCGGCACCCCCACCGCCGAGTTCGGCATGAAGGTCAGGGGGTCGATGAAGTCGTCGTCGATGCGGCGATAGATGACGTCGACCCGCTTGGGCCCCTCGGTCGTGCGCATATAGACGGTGTCGTCATTGACGAAGAGATCCCCGCCCTCGACCAGCTCCACCCCCA
>JBKBXN010000105.1:0-9609 GCA_046314055.1 Brevundimonas sp. | reverse complement strand
GGCTGCCCCGCAACCCGCCCCCCTGGCCGATCACGGCGCGCGCCGTTCGGCCGGCGGTCTGTACGGAACCCAGCCATCGCGCGCTGCGCCCGAGCCCGCCCGCGAATCCTATCGCGAGCCGGTCCGCGCCGAACGCGCGCCCGAGCCCCGTTTCGAGGCCCGCCCGGAACCTCGCATCGAGCCTGCGCCGGTCGTCCCCACCTTTCAGGCCCCTCCCGCGCCGGAACCTCGGCCCGAGCCGGTAATCCGCGTCGCGGAGCCGGCCCCGCGCGCCCTGGATCCGATCGTCGATCCGTGGGTCGAGGAATATGAAACGACCCGCACCCCGTCGGCGCAGGCGACGCGGGCGCCTGAGCCGCAACCCGATCTGTACGCCGCTCGGTCCCCGGAACCTGCGGTCGAAGACTATGACGACCGCGATCACCGCCGCAGCGGCTGGAGCCTGTTCGGCCGGGGAAAGCGCGCTCAGCCGCAGCCCGAGCCAACCTACAGCGCCCGGCCGACGTCGCAGATGCGGACGGCTGAACAGCCGCAGGCTCAGCCGCAACCGACCGCCGGCGAGGCGGACGATGATCTGGAGATCCCTTCTTTTCTCCGCCGGCTCGCAAACTGACCGACTGAAATTCTGAAGTTCGCGCCCCGGAGCCCAGGCTCCGGGGCGTTTTCTTTGGCGGGACGCCCAAGGCGAGCGTCCCGGAACGAAACAATCCGAAACCCGACTTTCATTTCGAGCTTGAGCCCCCCGCGCTAGATCGGTCGTGGGGCGTAATCCGCACAACGAGGCGGAGCGCACAGGTTGAAGCGAGTTTGAGTTTGCCGGTCAGAAGCGACCATCACGAACGCACCATCGTCGCGCCGGCTATCATCGCCGGCGTCGGGGTGCATACCGGCCGCCGTGTGCGGCTGGCGGTTCGTCCCGCGGCTGCGGGTACGGGCATCGTCTTCGTGCGCACGGACATCACCGATCGTGACAACCGTATCCCCGTCTCGGGCGAGGCCGTCGTGGATGCACGGCTGAACACTATGATCGAGAACGCCGCCGGCGTGCGTTTGTCGACCATCGAACATTTGATGGCCGCCTTCTGCGCCTTGGGCGTTTCCAACGCCGTGGTCGAGGTGGACGGGCCTGAGTTGCCGATCCTGGACGGGTCGGCGCTGGAGTTCGTGCAACTGCTGGATCGGGCGGGCTTCCGTCCCCAGGCGCAGCCGCAGCGCTATATCGAGATCCTGGAGACGGTTCACGTCACCGAGGGCGACAAGCACGCCGCCCTGATGCCCTGCGACCGTTACGAGATGCGGTTCGAGATCGACTTCCCCTCGGCCGTGATCGGCAATCAGGTGATCGATTTCGTCGTTGACGAGCCGACCTTCCGCAAGGAAATCATGGCCTGCCGCACCTTTGGCTTCGCCCATGAGGTCGAGGCCCTGCGTCAGGCCGGCCTGGCGCGCGGCGGTTCGCTGGAGAACGCAGTGGTCATCGACGGCGACGACATCCTGAACCCCGGCGGCCTGCGCATGGAACGGGAGTTCGTGCGTCATAAGGCCCTGGACGCCATCGGGGACCTGTATGTCCTGGGCGCGCCTCTGCTGGGCCGATACGAAGGCTACAAGGCCGGTCACGCGGTGAACAACAAGCTGGTCCGCGCGCTGTTGGCCGCGCCCCATGCCTGGCGTGAAGTAACCCGCGTGCCTGAGTTGGCGCAGGCGGGCTGAGCCCTTCTAAGCCCCGATCACGCTGATCAACCGGCCAAAGTCCGGCTCGCCCTGCTGGAACGCGCGGCGGTTCGAGTAAAACCGATCCGCGTCGGCGCAGGTGTCGTGGCCGGTCCAGACGGCTTGGCCCACGCCGGCCTGCTGCAGCCGCCACAGGACGAAGCCCGGCAGGTCGAACCGGCGTTTGTCGTCGGTTGAGCCGGCGCGGAAAAAGCGTTCGCTGCCGGGGTCGTGGTGGGCGAACCGGTCCTGGAAATCGACGCCGACCTCATAGCTGGCCTGGGCAATACAGGGACCGACGACCGCCAGAATGCGGCGGGGATCGGCGCCCAGCGCCTCCATGGCCGCGACGGCGGAATGAACCACGCCGCCCAGGGCGCCCTTCCAGCCGGCATGGACGGCCGCGACGATGCGGGTTTCGGGATCGGCCAAAAGCACCGGCGCGCAGTCAGCGGTCAGGACCGAACACAATAGGTCGGGCTCTGCCGAGACGACGGCGTCGCCTTCAGGCCGGTCTCCATGCCATGGGGCTTCGGCGACGCGGGCGACGGCCGAGTGGATCTGATAGCAGCCGTTCAGATGATCGGCGTCGGCGCCGAAATGGGCGGCGACGCGGCGGCGGTTCTCGGCCACGGCGGCGGGATCGTCTTTGGATCCGACCCCTGCGTTCAAACCCTCGTAGATGCCGGTCGAGACGCCGCCCGCGCGGGTGAAGAAGCCGTGGGCGATCCCCGCGGCGCTCAGCAGCGGATGGGTGATGGGGGCGAGGTCGCTCACAGGTCCCACCCCGGCACGATCAGCGAGTGGGGCGAGAAGATCGCGGCGGCCTTGAACAGGCGTCCCATCTGGTCCTCTGCGGTCAGGCGGTTCAGTTGGCGGTCGATGACGGGCGCGGCGTCGGGCCGTCCCGACTTCAACCGCTCGGCGCGGGCTTCGATCCCGAGGCGGCGTAGGAACTCGCCTTGGGTCAGACAGCCGGTCACGTCGGCGCCGGCGCGGACGGCGGCCTCCAGCACGCGCGGGAAGTCGGCCCATTGGGTCAGGTCGGCCTCGCCGGGGCTTTCCAGCGGATCGACCTTCTGGTGGCGGCGTAGGGCCTGAAGCGTGTCGCCGGCCTCGGGCCGGGCGCGGCCGTAGTCGATCAGCAGGGCGGCGCCTGAGGCGGCCTTCATCAGCAGGGCCAGGTCGCGGCCGAAGATGGCCTGCTGTTCGGAAACCTCGAACACGCCGCCGGGGTCGACGTCGAAGGCGGGCTTTTCGAAGCCGCCCGAGATGGCGGTCAGGCCGAAGATCAGGTCGTTGTCGTCGGTGACGCCGATGCGGCGCTCGGCCCAGCCACCGTCGGTGCGAACGAACTGCCGCGCGGGCAGGCAGTCCAGCACCTCGTTGGCGATCAGAATGACGGGGGCGTCGGTCTCGATCCGCGTCAGGTCGCGCACCCAGCGGGGCGACAGGTCGGCGCCGGCCAGGGCCTTGGCCTGAAGCTCGCGCAAAGGAGCGCTGGGCTCGATCAACACCAGGTCGCAGGCCTCCAAGAAGCCGGGAACCAGGCGGGCGGCGCGCAGGGCGTCGCTCATCAGGGTTCCGTCGCCGGGGCCGACCTCGACCAGGCGGAACCGCTCGGGCGCGCCGAGGCGGTTCCAGGTCTCGACCGCCCATAGGCCGATCAGTTCGCCGAACATCTGGCTGATCAGGGGCGCGGTGATGAAGTCGCCGCCTTCGCCCAAGGCTGGGCGTGAGGCGTAGTAGCCGCCCTTGGGATCATGCAGGCACCGGGTGACATAGTCGGCGACCGTCATCGGCCCCGTCAGGGCGATCTCGCGCGCCAGACGGGTCTTCAGGGTTTCGGCCTCGCTCATGCTTCGACGGGCGGCCGCTTCCAGGCGCGCCAGATCAGCCAGCCACCGACCAGGATCATCGGGATGGACAGCATCATCCCCATGGTCAGGCCCAGCGGGAAGTCGGGCATGCCGTAGTCAGGCTCGCGCACATTCTCGAGCGCGGCGCGGCAGACGCCGTAGCCGACCAGGAACAGGCCGGTGATGTAGCCCGGCTTCTTCAGCAGATCGAACTTCCAGATGCCCAGCGACAGGATGGACAGCAGCACAATCCCTTCCAGGCCGGCCTCATAGAGCTGGCTGGGGTGGCGCGGCGCGTCGCCGGCGGGACAGAAGCCGTACATCTGCTGGATACGCGCGTTGCAGAAGCGCACGGCCCAGGGGACGGTCGTCTCGCGGCCCCACAGCTCGCCGTTGATGAAGTTGGCCAGGCGTCCGAACATCAGGCCGATGGGCACGACCGGCGCGACGACGTCGCCGAGGCGCAGCATGTTGATCTTCTGGCTGCGGGCATAGAGGACGATGGCCAGGCAGACGCCCAGGAAGCCGCCGTGGAAGCTCATGCCGCCGGTCCAGAGCTGGAACAGCTCGAACCGTTCGCCCAGGGTCTGGCCCGTGAACAACTGGGCGTACATGATCGGCTTGTAGAAAAGGGCGTAGCCGAGGCGGCCGCCCAGGATGATGCCCAGCACGATCCACAGCACCAGATCGTCCAGCTGGGTCGTGTTGATCGGCGGCTTGCCCGGCGTCCACAGGCGTTCGGTCTTGATCAGGCGGGCGGCGTACCACCAGCCCAGGACGATGCCGGCGACATAGGCCAGGGCGTACCAGCGGATCGGAAGCGGTCCGAGATGGATCAGGACCGGATCGAATTCGGGAAAGGGCAAGGGGCGTTCCTGTGCTGGCCTGTCTCAAAGGGCGGTTTAGCAAGCGCGGCCGCCGCCGTCGCCTGTGAAGACGCATCACGACGCCTTGATGGCGCCTCCGAAGCAGCAGAAAGAAAGGTTTCGTTCACCATGATTGGTGATCCTCTCTTAACGACGTTTGAGTCGGAGCCCTCGATGCAGACCCGCAACCCCATTCTGGACGAGTTCGCCAAGCTGACGACGGGCGCCATGGGCCTGGCCCAGGCCGCAGGCGAGGAAGCCAAGACCGCCTGGCGCGCCCAGGCCGACCGGATCGCCGCCGAGATGGATCTGGTCCGCCGTGACGAGTTCGATGTTCTGAAGGACGAGATCGCCGCCCTGCGGGCCGAGATCGCCGAACTGAAGGCGGCGAAGAAGACCAGTGGCAAGCCTTCGAGCAAGCCTGGGGCGGGAACGTCCACAGATGGAACTCAACCCGGGGACGCAGCCGGTTGAGCCGAATCCGCGAACAGGCTTACCACTCTGTTAACGGCCGCGATTCTCGCGGCAACGTGAATCGAGAGACTTGATGGACATCGCCCGGCCCGAGGAAACGGACGTGCCCTTCGACCCGCTGGAGGTCGTGGAGCATGTTCTCACGGCCGAGAACCTGCCTTTCGACCGCACCGACGACGGCGACCTGGCCTTCGCCTTGGCGGGGGACTGGAAGGATTACGAACTCTGGTTCGCCTGGCGCCCGGAAGGGGATTGTCTGCAACTGTGCTGCGCCTTGGACCTGAAGGTGGCCAAGAGTCGTAAGACGGCCGCCTATGAACTGGTCGGCCTGATCAACCAACGCACCTGGATGGGCCATTTCGAAGTCTGGGCCGAGGACGGCGAGATCGTCTTCCGTCATTCGCTGGCCCTGCCGATGGGCGAGCGTCCCACCCTGGCCCAGGCGGCCTCGATGATCGATGCGGCCATCGAGGCGGCGGATCGCTACTACCCCGCGTTCGACTTCATGGTGCGCGGCAACAAGAAGCCGCAGGAGGCGATCGACGCCTGCCTGTTCGAGACGGTCGGCAACGCCTGATGCCTGTTGCCGGCCCCGTCGTCCTGGTCGGCTGCGGCCGGCTGGGCTCCGCCATTCTGGAAGGCTGGCTGCTGACCCAGACCGTCGCGGCCGCCGATCTGATCATCCTCAGCCCCTCGGAAAAGCCCGCGTCTGAGGCGGCGCGGGCACAAGGTGCGCGGATCAATCCGCGGCTGGAGGCCTTGGCCGAGGCGAGCGTAATCGTGCTGGCGGTCAAGCCGGCGATGTGGCGCGAGGTCATTACGCCTCTGCTGCCATTCCTCGGCGACCAGGCCGTGATTCTCTCCGTGATGGCCGGGGTCACCGCTCCGACGCTTGCGGAAGGGATCGGCGGCTGGCCCATCGTGCGGGTGATGCCGACCACCGGCGTTTCGCGCGGACGCGGCGTGGCCTCGGTCTGGTCGGCGGACGACCGGGCAAGGACGCTGGGGCTGGCCCTGTTCGCGCCGATGGCCGAGACGGTCGTGCTGGGGGACGAGGTCCTTATGGATGCGGCGACGGCTGTGGCGGGATCGGGCGCCGCCTATTTCTACGCCTTCACCGAGGCCTTGGCCCGCGCCGGCGAGGCGGCTGGACTGGACGCGACGACGGCGGATGTCCTGGCCCGCGCGACCCTGCGGTCGGCGGCGGATTCCATGGGCGAGGATGCGCTTGAGGCCCTGATCGGGCGGATCGCCTCGCCCGGCGGCTCGACCCGCGCCGGGCTGGACGCCCTGGCGAAAGACGGCCGTCTGGGCGTCATGCTGGATGAAACGGTTGCGGCGGCCGTGCGGCGAAATCGCGAGATGGGCTGATTGTCGCCCCTCTCCTGGTCGGAGAGGGGCGAGCGGTCAGTAGCGGCCCTGTTCGATCCGGTCGCCGAAGCGTTCGAAGGCACGGTCGGCGTCGCGCCAGACGCCGTAGCCCCAGACATCGCGGATGTTCGGAGAGAAATAGGAGAAGTCGACCGGTCGGGACTGACCGTCGGCGGTAATGATCTCGCCCTTGATCGCGGCGCCGCCGATGGAGACGCTGCGGATCGGATCGAGGCCGGGGGTCTGGCGGATCTGTTCGAAGGTCGGCCGGTTCGGCTTCATATCGACCAGGATCAGATTGGCCGTGGCGCCCGGATAACGTTGCGCCAGCGCCTGAGCGACCTCGACCTGGAGGGCGGTGATCTGTTCGTTGACCTCTCGGTCGCCGAGTTTTTCCACTTGCCGCCGCAGTTCGGGGCCGACCGTGACGTTGACGGTGGGATTTTGCGCCTGAGCCATGGCGGCGACGGCGAGGGTCGCGGCCAGGGGGGCGAAGAAGGCGAGTTTACGCATCGTATTTGTCTCCATGCCCTGTCGGAAATGAAGATGCCCCTTATGGCGCCGTTTCGCTAGAGGGGGCGACGATGGAGACTTGGCCGGGCAAGCGAATGATCGCCTTCAGCCCGCCCAGTTCGCTGCGATCCAGGGTGACGTCGCCGCCGTGACCGCGCGCCACGTCGCGGGCGATGGCCAGGCCCAGGCCCACGCCCTTGCGGTTCTGGTTGCGGGATTCGTCCAGTCGCGAAAACGGCCGGAAGGCCTCGTCATACAGTTCTTCGGGAATGCCGGGGCCGTCGTCCTCGATCGTGATCTCCAGCCCGCCCGAGGCCAGGGATCGGGCCGACAGCCGCACATGCTCGCCATGGGCGGCGGCGTTGCCCGCCAGATTAACCAGAGCGCGCTTGAAGGCGAGCGGACGCAGCGACGCCGTCAGCCCTTCAGTCACCGCCACATCGACCTCGGCGCCAGCGCGCTTCGCATCCTCGCCGGCCGCCTTCAGAAGGTCGGCGATGGACACCGGCTGGGGCGGCTCTCCAGCCTCGCCTCGGGCGAAGTCCAGATATTCGTCGATCATATGCTCCATCTCGTCCAGGTCGCCGCGCATGGCGGCCTGACGTTTGAACGGCGGCGCCAGGGCCAGCTCCAGCCGGAGCCGGGTGAGGGGGGTGCGCAGGTCGTGGCTGACCGACGCGAGAAGGGCGGTGCGCTGGTCGATGTGGCGCTGGATGCGGTCGCGCATGGCCAGGAAGGCCACGGCGGCGGCGCGAACCTCGCGCGCGCCGTGCGGCTTGAAGCGGGGCACGGTCTCGCCCCGCCCGAAGGCCTCGGCGGCGTCGGCCAGCCGTTCGATGGCGCGGACCTGGTTGCGGATGAACAGGATCGCCACCCCCATCAGCAGGACGGTGGCGATGGTCAGCCACAGCACGAAGATATGGGCCTGGGTCGCCACGGCGCGCTCGCGCGGGGCGATGATGCGCAGCACGCCCTGCGGCTCCTGCACCTGAATATCGACATAGGCCGGGTAGCGGGTGGTGTCGAACCAGTAGGGCCGGTCCAGCCGCGCCGCCAACGCGCGATCCAGCACCCGGTCGACGACGCCGATGGCCCCTCGCCTCTGCTCTGTGGGCAGGCTGCGGCCTTCCTGAAGCGCGATCGACAGGGACATGGACCGTTCGGCGCGGTCGGCAAGCCGTTCCAGATTTCGCGGACTGGGATCGTCTTCATAGCTCTCGACGGCCCAGGCGATGTCGCCGGCCAGACCTTCGGACAGGCGCGCGGTCACCGTCTGCCAGTGGGCGTCGAAGAAGATCCAGGTCACCACCACCTGCATGACCAGAACGGGCAGGACGATGATCAGCAGCGAACGGCCCCAGAGCGAGGTCGGCAGGCGCCGCTTCAGGAAGCGCGGCCACAGGGGGGCGGGCAGCAGCCGCATATCAGTCGGGTGCGAGCATATAGCCGACGCCGCGCACGGTCTGGAGGTAGCGCGGGTTCTTGGGGTCGACTTCCAGTTTGCGGCGCAGGCGGGTGACCTGCACATCCACGGCGCGGCCGGTGATGTCGGCCGTGTCGGGCGACAGGCTCATGCGCTCGACCGGCGCGTGGGCGTGCAGGGCCAGGGTCTTGAGGAGTTGCGCCTCCGCCTCGGTCAGGCGCTGGGGCGCGCCGTCGCGGATCAGCTCCAGCCGCTCCATGTCGAACACGGCCGTGCCCAGCTTGATCTCGCGCGGACCGATGGGCTTGCCGCCGGTCCGGCGCAGGATGGCCTCGATCCGCAGCACCAGTTCGCGCGGCTCGAACGGCTTGGACATATAGTCGTCGGCGCCCCGCGCCAGCCCCTCGATCCGGTCCTCCGGATCGCCGCGCGCGGTCAGAAGCAGGACCGGCGTCTTGGAGGTTTCGGCCTTGGCGCGAACCCAGGAGGTCAGGTCCAGGCCGCTCTCGCCCGGCATCATGACATCCAGCACGACCAGATCGAACTCGATCAGCTCCATCATCCGCTTGGCCGCCGCTGCGTGAGCGGCGCCGGTGACGCGATAACCTTCGCGCGACAGATATTCCTTCAGCAGCTCGCGGATTCGGTCGTCGTCGTCGACGATCAGCAGATGCCGGCCCACGCCTGGCCCAGCGATGGGACCCGAACGGCCTTGCGAACGATATTCGGTGATGCTCATGCGACGTTCCCCGCGATCAGGGCGTTGACCTGAACGATTCGGGCGGCTCTAACACCGGCAATTCTGCGGGAGACGTGTTTCAATGGCCTTGGTTCCTTTCGACGATCGTGATGGTTGGATCTGGATGGACGGCGAATTCGTGCCCTGGCGGGAAACGAAGACGCATATTCTGACCCATGCCCTCCACTACGGCTCGTCGGTATTCGAAGGTGAGCGTATGTACGGCGGCGAAATCTTCAAGCTGACGCCGCATTCGGAGCGCCTGAAGCGGTCCGCGAACCTGCTCGATTTCGAGATACCTTACAGCGTCGCTGAAATCGACGCCATCTGTAACGAAACCTGCGCCAAAAACGGTCTGACCGACTGTTATGTGCGTCCAGTCGCCTATTTGGGCCCGGAACAGACCAGCGTTTCGGCTCTGAACAACAAGGTGCACCTGGCGGTCGCCGTCTGGGACTGGCCCAGCTATTTCGACCCCGAGGTCAAGGCGCGCGGTCTTCGTCTGGAATGGTCCAAGTGGCGTCGCCCCGATCCGGCGACGGCGCCGACGACCGCCATGACGATCCCGCTCCACCAGCACCTGCCGCGTTCCGTCTTCATCTGCCGAACCACAGCCCCGGCGTAACCGCTTTCGTCATTGTCCATGACATC
>JBKBXN010000104.1:0-9679 GCA_046314055.1 Brevundimonas sp. | reverse complement strand
GCACGCCGGCGACCCAGCGCCCTTCGCGCACTGGCTGTCCGCCCGCCCGGCGCAGGCGCGCGGTGGCGCCGTAGCCGCGCTCCAGCTCCCAGCCGAGGTAGGGCGCGAACTGGCGGTCGATCTCGTAGCGCAGGCGCAGGCCGGCCTCCAGCGTCAGGTCGGGGTGCAGCCGCCATGTGCCCTTGGAGAAGGCCTCGCCCCGCGTCTCCTCGACCTTGACCGAGGCGCTGGGCAGGGGAATGGGCACGCCGCCTTCGCTATAGGCCTGGTCGGTCTGGCGCATGTTGTAGGCGACCTCGCCGCCGGTCTCGATCGTCAGCTTCGGCGAACGCTCATGGCGGATCAGGGCCCGCAAGATGGTCTCGGAGTTCTCGCCGGAATAGGCGAACACCTGTTGTGGCGCGTCCACGCCGTTGTTCAGGACATTATAGGTCGAGACCCCGTCCCAGCTGCCGAACTCGTGCATCAGCCGGGTCTCCAGCTTGAAGCGGGCGTTCAGGGGGCGTTCCCAGGTGACGCCGAACTCGCCGCCGTCGGCGTCCTCGCTGTCCAGGCTCTCGCGGAAGGCGGTTGCGGATCGGCTGGTGTTGTAGCCCTGCCAGTCGTTGATCCCGTAGCGGGCGGTCAGATCGACCTTGCCGCCCGCAAGCGGGCCGGCATAGGTGCCGCGGATCGAGTTGCCGCCGCCATAGCCGTCGGTGTCGGTGACCTCGTCACGCAGAACGTTTCCGGCGGCGTCGCGGCGGACAAGGCGGCCGGGTCCGTTGGAATCGCTCATGCTGATCCCATCGGACAGGGTCACGCCCCAGCTGCGGTCCCCGTCCCGAGCCGTGAACTGGTAGCTGCCGCCGGAGAGGTCCTGGCCAGAACCTTCGAACTGGGTGGTGTTCCAGGTCAGGATGGACTGACGACTGGCCTCGGCCTTCAGGATGACGTTCACGACAACCGAGAAGCCTTGCATGTCGATGCCGGGCGCCCCGCCCCGGATCAGCTCGATCCGCTCGACCTGGCGGGCCGGAGTACGGCTGAGCACGTTCGAGCCGGCGTCGTTCTTGGAGGCCGGGCGAGCGTTGTTGATCAGCACATTGCCGACCGCGCCTTCGAAGCCCCGCGCGCCGCTGCCGTCGTCAAGTTCGAACCCAGGCACGCGGTTGACCATGTCGAGCGCGGTATTGGGCCGCTGGGCAAGGAAGAAGTCAGGCGTGAAGACCAACACGCCGCGCTGGGCGGCGTCGGCCAGGGGCGCCTGGCTGGTGGGGCCGGTGGGCACGGGCGCCTGGGCCACCTGCGGTGCGTCGCCGGCATAGGCGGTCGCGGCGGAAAGCAGCAGGGCGGTGGTGGCCAGCAGCAGGGTCTTGTTCATCGGTCTTCCCCTCAAGTTCGTCGGCGAGAGGTGTGCCGATCCGCTCCGTTCATCTCCAGTTACAAGGCCGAAAGGTGGATTAAATCGACGACAGCATTACCGGGATTTCATTAAAATTCGGCAAGCTGTTATACTAGGACAAAGTAATGTCCAGACCCACATCTGTCCTGATCGCACTTCTACTCGCCTGGATCGTGACGCAGCCGGCGACGGCTCAGGATGCGGCCACGGCTCCGGAAGCGGTCGAGGACATTATCGTCACCGCCCGTCGAATCGAGGGGCCGATGTGGGAGGTTCAGCGCGGCGACAGCACCCTGATCCTGGTGGGGTCGATCGACGGTCTTCCGCGAGACATGGAATGGCGTACAGACGCGCTGGTCTCGGCGGTGGAAGGTGCGGACAGGGTGCTGTTCCCCGTACAGGGCCAGGCGTCGTTGGCGGATGTCGGGCGGCTGATCTGGCGGATGCGCACTCTGACACGCCTGCCCAATGATCGCACGAGCGCGGACTACCTCCCCGCCGAGCTCGAGGCGCGGGTGGAGCGGATTACGGCCGAGGGGCCAAGCCGAAAAAGCATGCTGATGCTGTCGGCCGATCTGATGGAACACGGGGGCTATGCCCGCCGCGCGCGGCCCGTGTCGGAGGTGGTGCGCGGGGCGGCGCGCAAATCCCGTAAGCCGGCCGAGCCGGTCGGCGTCTTTCGCGGCGACGAGATGGTCGAGAAGATTCTGACCACGCCGCCCGAAGCCTATCTGGACTGTATTGAACTGGCGACGACGGCCGCAGAAGCCGGCGAGGCCGAGGGCGGTCGACGGGCCGAGGCCTGGCGACGCAGGCAGGTGCCGGCGGTGCTGGCCTCGCCGCTGGAGCAGGCGACGAACGCCTGCTCCTATTGGGCGGTGATGGACGAGGGCGAGGCGTTGCGCAGCATTTGGAACAAGGCCGTCGACGAGGCTCTGTCGCAGCCCGGGGTGACGGTGGCCATCGCGCCGCTTCGGCTGCTGGCGGAGACGAACGGCGTCCTGGACCGGTTGGAAGCCCAGGGGCTGGAGCCGATCGGACCCGAGTGGCGGCCCTCCAGCCCCTGACCCCTTAGTACGCCGGCGCCGGGCGGTCGGGGACGGCGTCGCGGGCGGCGTCGCCGATATTGTCCGCAGCGCCGCCGACGCTCTCGGCGGCTCCGGCGATGGCGTTGGACTCGATGGCGTCGTTGCGGTTCATGTTCATCAGGAACCAGCCGATGATCAGGACCAGGGCCAGGCCGATGATCAGGGCGATGACGCCGCCCAGGCCGCCGCCGCTACGGCGTTCGACGACGACGGGGGCGGCGGCCGGAGCAGCGGCCGGGTCGCTCTCGGTGATCCGTTCGACCCGACCGTCGGGGTGTTCGACAGTGCGTTCGGTGGGCATGGTGTTTCCTCTCCAGTGTGGCGAGGAAACACGCGCTCGGCGATTAGGGTTCCGGCCTATTCAGACCGCCGTTCCGCCGACGGTCAGGCCGCCCATCTTCAGAGAAGGCTGGCCGATGCCGACAGGGACGCCCTGGCCGGCCTTGCCGCAGACGCCGACGCCGGGGTCGAAGGCGAAATCGTCGCCGATCATCTGGATCTTGGTCAGGGCCGTGGCGCCGTCGCCGATCAGGGTGGCGCCGCGGACGGGGGCGGTGATCACCCCGTCCTCGATCAGATAGGCCTCGTTGCACTGGAAGACGAACTTGCCGTTGGTGATGTCCACCTGGCCGCCCGAGAAGTTGGCGGCGTAGAGGCCGCGCTTGGTGTTGGCGATCATCTCGGCCTTGGAGTCCCGCCCGCCCTCCATGAAGGTGTTGGTCATGCGGGGCATGGGCATGTGGGCGAAAGACTGGCGACGGCCGTTGCCGGTGGCGGCGACGCCCAGCTGACGCGCCGACAGCCGGTCGTGCATCAGGCCGACCATGATCCCGTCCTCGATCAGGACGGTGCGCGAGGTGGGCGTACCCTCGTCATCGACCGACAGGGAGCCGCGACGCCCGGCGATGGAACCGTCGTCGACCACGGTGACGCCGGGCGCGGCGACCCGCTGGCCCATCATGCCGTTGAAGACCGACGAGCCCTTGCGGTGGAAGTCGCCCTCAAAGCCGTGGCCGATGGCCTCATGGAGCAGTACGCCGGGCCAGCCGGCGCCCAGGACCACGTCCATCTCGCCCGCCGGGCAGTCGATGGCGTCGAGGTTGACCAGGGCCTGGCGCAGGGCCTCGTCCACCTGGGCCTGCCAGCGCTCGGGCGCGACCCAGGCCTCGAAGCCGGCGCGGCCGCCGGCGCCGGCGCCGGCGCTCTCGCGCTTGCCGTTCTGTTCGACGGTGATGGAGACGTTCAGGCGGACCAGGGGGCGGATGTCGCGCACCACCCGTTCGTCGGCGCGCAGGATCTCGATGGCGCGGCGCTCGCCGACCAGGGAGGCCGAGACCTGGACCACGCGGGGGTCGCGGGCGCGGGCCCAGGCGTCGATCTCGGCCAGCAGGGCGATCTTGTCGGAGAAGGCCGGCGAGGCCAGGGGATCGACAGCGTCATAGAGTTGCTGATTGGTGGCGCGCGGGCCCTCGGCGACGCGGGCGGCGTGGCCTTGCTTGGCCAACGCCGCGCTGTCGGCGGCGCGGCGCAGGGCGGCGGCCGAGATCTCGTTGGCGTGGGCATAGCCGGCGGTCTCGCCCGCCACGACCCGCAGGCCGAAGCCCTCGGTGGCGTCATAGGCGGCGGACTTCAGCCGGCCGTCGTCGAAGACCAGGCTCTCGCTCTCGGACCGTTCCAGGAACAGCTCGCCGTCATCGGCGCCGGCCAGGGCCGTCTTCAGGATCGACAGGGCTTCGTCGGTGCCGACGCCGGCGGCGTCGAGGATGGGGGGCGGGGCGGCGTGAACGGTCATGGGCTGTAGGTAGGGGCTGAAGGGCGGTTCGTCACCTGCGGCGAGGAATAGACTCATTCGACTCGAATTTTTTGGAGCCTGTTTTCGTCTATTGTTTCGGCGATCTCCTTGCGGCGGTTGGGCCAGGGGAGAGGCTGACACGGCTGGGAGCAGTGATAGGTCGAGGGCCGGTCTGACGGAGCAAGTCACTGAATTATTTGAGACCAAGCCAGCCTAATTAGGAGAGCAACCCTCCTTTCGTCATTCCGGGCGAAGGGCCGCTTGGCCCTAAGACCCGGAACCCAGCGGCGCCGAAGGCGAAATGGGTCCGCCGCTCGGTGGTCGAAGGTCGGAGTCCGCGACAGGTTCGCGCTCTCGCGCGCCGCTGGGTTCCGGGTCTCCGCTACGCTGCGCCCGGAATGACGGAAAGGGCGGGCGGGCTACCGCGCCAGCTTCCCCTTGGCCTTATCGGCCGAAAAAACGACGTCGGAGTCAGACGCCGCGATCTCCTCGCCGCAGTGGTCCAGCACGGCCAGGATGTGTCGGAGCACATTCAAGCGCGCCGTCTTCTTGTCGTCGGTGGCGACGACGGTCCATGGGGCGAAGTCGCGATCCGTCTCGTCCAGCATCCGGTCGCGGGCGTCGGAATAGGCGTCGAACCGGGCCTCGGCCTCGGCGTCCAGCGACGACAGCTTGAACCGTTTCAGCGGATCGACGCGGCGTTCCTTGAGCCGTTTCGCCTGCTCCTTACGCGAGATGTCGAGCCAGAGCTTGATCAGGAGAATCCCATCGTCGGTCAGCATCCGCTCGAACCGCGGGGCGTCGGTCAGGAACTGGGCGTATTGTTCGGGCGTGCAATAACCCATCACCGGCTCAACCCCGGCGCGGTTGTACCAGGAGCGGTTGAAGATGACAGTCTCGCCCGCCGCCGGCAGATGGGCGACGTAACGCTGGAAATACCACTGGCCGGCCTCCCGGTCGCTCGGCTTGGGCAGGGCGACGACGCGGGTCTGGCGCGGAGACATGTATTCGGTCAGCCGTTTGATGGCCCCGTCCTTGCCGGCGGTGTCGCGCCCCTCGAGCACGATGACGACCCGCAGGCCGTGTTCGATGGTCCAGGCCTGGGTCTTCACCATGGCGAGTTGAAGCTGCTCGAGCTCGGTTTCGTAGGCGTCGGTTTTCTTTCCCATAGGGGCGACAGTGGAACGGGGGCCCCGCCAGAGCAAGCGGAGCGGCGGAACGCGACCCGAAGATGACGGTCTTCTCACGTGCCCGCACCGCCCGTCGGGGTTAGGGTGGTCCGAACCGGGAGGGGTTTCGACGATGCTGAACCGCCGAATGCTAATGATGTCCGGCGTAGCCGCCGCGACCGCCGGAGCGACGGTCGCCAGAGCCGCATCCGCCGACTCCTACGAAGCCGCGCTGGACGCAGCCTTCGCCCAGACCCAGCCGGTCGCCCTGGCCGGCGGTGTGGTGACGCGCGACGGCCTGGTCTGGTCCGGGGTCCGGGGCGTGCGCCGGTTTGGCGCAAGCGATCCGGCGACCCTGGAAGACCGCTGGCACCTGGGGTCGAACACCAAGGCGATGACGGCGGCCCTGTATGGGCGGCTGGTCGACCAGGGACGGGCGGACTGGGACACGCCGATGGGCGACCTGTTCCCGGATATGGAGATCGATCCGGCCTGGGAAGGCGTGAGCATCAGCGACTTCATGCATCACCGGGCGGGTGTGAAGGACGCCGACGCCCTGGGCATGGTCTTCTTCATGACGGCGCGGGGCGATCCGCGTCCCATGCCGGAACAACGACGGGCCGTGGTCGAGCGGATTTTGGGGGCCGCGCCGACGGGAGCCAAGGGGGCGTTCGAATACGCCAACGCCAACTATATGCTGGTCGGGGCGGCGATCGAACGGATCACGGGCCAACCGTGGGAAGAGACGATACAGGCCGAGCTGTTCGCGCCCCTAGGCCTGAGTTCGGCCGGATTCGGGGCGCCGAAGACCAATACGACGGGTGGGGCCAATGTCTGGGGCCACCGGGGCGAAGGCCCGGGCCGAACCGCGGTGGATCCGGTCAATCCGGGTGCGGACAATCCGGCGGCCCTGGGCCCGGCGGGGACGGTGCACATGAGCCTGGGCGACTATGGCCGCTGGCTAAGACTGTTCCTGACGGACGGCGACGGCTGGCTGAAACCCGAGACGATCCGGCGACTGACGATCCCAGCTGCGGGCCCGGGCGCAGACGAAGGCCTGCCCTACGCCCTGGGATGGATCGTGCCGCCGCAGATTCCCTGGGCCGGCGGGCCGGTGCTGACCCACGATGGGTCGAACACCCTGTGGTACGCCACCGCCATAGTCGCGCCCACGCGAGGCCTGGCCTTCATCGGCCTTAGCAACGAGGGCGTCGGCCAGGCGGCGACCAGCGGCCTGATGCGAAATATGATCGCAACCTTGGGTGCTTAGACGGCCCGATCTGGCGCGGCGCCTGCAGTGTCCCGGCTCAAGTCGTAAACCCGGTCCCGATCTGGGCCGGCTTGAGTATGGGAGACAGCGCCGATGCCTGTGAGGCCGATCCGTCGATCCGACTATGACGCCCTGAACCGGCTGCACCGCCAGGTGGGCTGGCCCGAGCGGTCGCAGGCCGGTTGGCGCTGGCTGGAGCAGAATCCGGCGCGGCTGGACATCGACGCCCCCATGGGCTGGGTGGTCACGGATGCGGATGATGCGCCCGTCGCCATGCTGGGCAATCTGATCCAGCGGTTCAGCCACGGCGCGCGCGTGCTGCACGGGGCGACAGGCTTTTCCATAATCGTGACGCCGCAGCACAAGGGCGCCAGCCGGCCGCTGATCAAGGCCTTCCTGGCGCAGCCCGACCTGTTCGCCCGCTATACGCTGAACGCCAATGCGCGCTCGGCGCCCCTGTACCGGCTGTTCGGGCTGGAGCCCGGCCCGACGCCGACCCATGCGCTGAAACTGTCGTGGGCGGTCGATCGCTTGGCCTGTCTGAAAGGGCGTCTGCTGCGGAGACTGCTGGGGCATGTCTCGGCGGAGACGGCGCGACGGCTGGGCGAACGGCTGATGAACCCGCGTCTGTTCCGGCCCAGCCGTCTGAGCCTGCCGGCCGACGTCGTGGTGCTGAGAGACACCGGCGAGACCTCCGCCTATGCCGACTTCTGGCGCGATCTGGCGGCCGAGGGCCGGTTGCTGGCGGATCGCAGTCCGGAAGTGCTGAACTGGCGCCTGTCCGATCCGGACCAAACTCTGCCGCCAATCCTGCTGGGCCTGGTGCGCGAGGGGCGACTGGTCGGGGTGGCTGAAGCCCTGATGACCAAGACCAGCCTGATCGAGCCGCCCTGTCTGGACATCATCGATCTGGTCGCCCTGAAGACCGCCCCCCAGGCGATCGAGACCCTGGCGGCTTGTCTGATCGCCAACGCCCGCGCCCTGGGCGCCGCCAAGGTGCGGCTGCAGGTGACGACGCCGGAAATCCTGGATCAGCTGGGGGCCTTGCCGCCCAAGGCGCGGCGCGAAGGCGGATGGGGCCACTGCCACGCCATCGTCGAGGATCCGGAGCTGGCGCGCGCCTGGTCGCCGACGCCGTTCGACGGCGACTACGCCGTCTGCGCCCGCGCCGTACCTCTGCCCCGCGCCTGGCGCGCGCCGCTGCGCGGCCAGATCATGGCGTCAGGCGGGTTGGGGCTGGCGCAGCGCGGCTGAGGCCGACCTGAGGCTCAGGCGCCGGGGCGCGACTTCAGCGCGTCGCGGATTTCGATCAGCAGGGCTTCGGTCGTGGTCGGCGCGGAGGGGGTCGGATCGGGCTTGGCCGCTTCTTGGCGGCGCATGGCGTTGATCCCCTTGACCACCATGAAGACCACGAAGGCGACGATCAGGAACTGGATCACCGTATTGGCGAAGGCGCCATAGTGAACTGCGACCTTTTCCACCGCCTCGGTCGCAGGGTTTTCCGGACGCAGAACCCATTCCAGTTCGGAGAAGTCGATACCGCCCGTCAGCAGGCCGATCGGCGGCATGACCACCTGGTCAACCAGGCTTTTGACAATGCCGTTAAAGGCCGCGCCGATGATCACCCCCACGGCCAGATCGACGACGTTTCCCTTGACCGCAAACTCGCGGAATTCGGACAGAAGGCTCATGGGGTCGCTCAGTCTTTAGAGGTTCAGGCGTCGCCGGACGCGTTCAGACGCTCGCGCAGTTCCTTGCCGCTCTTGAAGAAGGGTACGGCCTTGGCCGGCACGTCCACCGTCTCCCCAGTGCGCGGATTGCGGCCCAGACGCGCCGGGCGGGACCGCACCGAAAAGGCGCCGAAACCGCGCAGTTCGACCCGACCGCCCTCAGCAAGGGCGCCGGTCATCTTGCCGAGGATGACATTCACCAGCCGCTCCACCTCCGCATGGGTCAGGTGGGTGTTCTCGGCCGCCAGTTTCTCGATCAGTTCGGACTTGATCATCAGGGCCCCTGCCAGCGCGTGATCGACAGGCCTGCGCCCGCCGAGGATCCAGACACGCACCCTAACCCCCGCTGGTCGCGGGAAAAAGCCCTTATCCACCAAGGATAGGCGGCATTCGCACGATTTATGTGCGGTTCCGCGCACTGCCGCGGTTGAAAACAAAAGAAAAGGGCGGCGGGATCGCTCCCGCCGCCCTTCAGTCTTTTACGCTACTGCGGAGCGCGCGGCGCTCCGCAGCTTGAGCGCTTAGTCCTTGGTGCCGGCGTTCTTCAGCGCGGCGCCCAGGATGTCGCCCAGCGAAGCGCCGGAGTCGGACGAGCCGAACTGTTCGATGGCTTCCTGTTCGTCCTTCATTTCGAGCGCCTTGATCGACACCGAGACGCGGCGCGAGGCCTTGTCCACAGCGGTGATCATCGCGTCGATACGATCGCCGACGGCGAAGCGTTCCGGACGTTGCTCGTTACGGTCGCGCGACAGGTCCGACTTGCGGACGAAGGCCGTGACCGGCGCGTCGTCTTCACCGAACTTGACCTCGATGCCGCCCGACTCGATCGACGAGACGGTGACGGTGATCTGCTGGCCGCGGCGATAGGTGTCGCCCTCGCCGATCGGATCGCCGCCGAGCTGCTTGATGCCCAGCGAGACGCGTTCCTTCTCGACGTCGACGTCCAGGACCTTGGCCTTGACCATCTCGCCCTTGCGGTAGCGCTGGATGGCTTCTTCACCCGAGACCGACCAGTCGAGGTCGGACAGGTGCACCATGCCGTCGATGTCGTTGTCCAGGCCGATGAACAGGCCGAACTCGGTGGCGTTCTTGACTTCGCCCTCGACGGTCGAGCCGATCGGGTTGTTGGCGACGAAGGCGTCCCACGGATTGTCCTGAGCCTGCTTCAGGCCCAGCGAGATGCGGCGCTTGGAGGCGTCGACGTCCAGAACCACCACGTCGACTTCCTGCGAGGTCGAGACGATCT
>JBKBXN010000103.1:0-9699 GCA_046314055.1 Brevundimonas sp. | reverse complement strand
CCCTTGGCCGACTGAACCACTTCGGAGGCCTGGCGGGCGCCGGACGCCGTCTTGTTCACCGTGGCCGTGATCTCATCCAGGGCGGCGGCGGTTTCTTCCAGCGAAGCCGCCTGTTGTTCGGTGCGGCGCGACAGGTCGTCGGCGGCCTGCGAAATCTCGCCCGCGCCCGACCGGATGCCGGCGACATTGCCCAACACCACGCTCAGGGCCTGTTGCAGCTGGGCGATGGCGGCGTTGAAGTCGGCCTTCAGCTGCTGCGAGCGCGGCGCCACCTCGACCGTAAACCGATGCGTCAGGTCGCCGTCCGACATGGCCGCCAAGCCTTCGGCCAGAGCGGTCAGGGCTACGCGGTCTTCTTCGGCGATCCGCGCCTTCTCGGCCTCGTTGGCCAGACGCTCCTGTTCGGACATCGAGCGGTTGGCTGCGGCCTCCTGCTCGACACGGACCTTGTCGACGGCGGCGTCGCGGAAGGCGACGATGGCCTGGGCCATCTTGCCGAACTCATCCTTACGGTCGGCGCCGACGATCTGAATGGTGGTGTCGCCCGCCATCAGTTTCTGCATATAGCCGATCATGCTGAAGGTCGGCCGGACGATGGAACGCGTGGCGACCACGCCGGCGATGAGCGCCATCAGTATGGCGCCGGCCAAGCCGATCACCACGGCCATAAGCGCATTTTGGGCGGCGGCGGCCTGCGCCTTGCGCGCCGTCTCCAGGGCGGTTTCATTCGCAGCCTTTATCTCATCGATTGCTTCTTCGACGGGAGCGATGAATTTATCGGCGGAGCCCGTCTGGCCCACCATCTGATCCGCCTCGGCGAGACGCCCTTCGGCGATCAGACCCTTACCGACCTGAACAATATTCTCGTACCAGCCGTCGGCGGCCTGGATGGCCTTGTCGATTGGAGCCTGGCGGTCAGCGGGAAGATTGGCCCGCAGTTGTTCAAGAGCCTCCTTGAACTTGGCGCGGTGACCATCCAGGCGCTCAGTGTAATAGGGATCCTGGGACAGCAGATAGCCTCGATAGGAGTTCTCCTGCTTCGAGAGGCGGAACTCGGCGGCCGCCAGGGTGCGGTTCAGTTCATTTTCCAGGCTTCTGGCTTCATCGGCATGCTGAAGTGCGAACAGGTTGGTCACCACGACGGCGCCCATGACGGCGATCGCCGCGAGGACGATACCGAAAGCGAGAGCGAGCTTGCGCCCCACCGGCATGTTTTCAATGAAGTTCAACTTACTCTCCCAAGGTCTTCTTACGGACCAGAACCAATCAGCACTGACAGACCGAGCCCCTCTTCGAAGGCCCCCGCCACCCTTTCCCGCCCCTAACCCTTGCCTCAATCGCACGCCTCAGGAACGGGGTACGAGCTAGGCAACGCTAGGCGCCGACAACAACCGGCATCTGCCCAACAACAATGGAAGGATGATTAATACGAATTCTGAACCGGGACTTAGGTAGGAATGCGTAGAACCGCCGCGCGGGCTGGAACATGAGGTGGTTCGGTAGGATGCGGCCCGTTTCGCTCAGCGCTGAAACGGCGACAGGACTGTCGAACATCGGTGACTTCAGCCTAGGCGGTCGCCGCGCTGGCCCTGAGCTTTTGCATGAGACCGACCATGCCGAACATCGATCTCGCTAGGGCGCGGCTCATCGCAAGCCCCATCAGCAGGGCCATGAGGATCGCGCTGGCGAGACCACCGGTCACAGTGATGACGGCGTTGCGCGACGCCGCAACCTGCGCATGACGCGAGGCTTCCAGCGCCACCGCGTTCACCTCCTTCAGAGTGTTGATCGCCCCTTCGACCGGCTCGACGTGCCGGTCCGACACCCCGATTTGCCCCACCAATTGTTCGGCCTCGACCATACGGCCCTGAGCGACCAGGGCCTGACCCGCCAAAGCGATGTCCCGGTGCCAGGCATCGGCGCCTTGCAAGGCTAGGTCGATCGTCGCCTGGTGCTCCTGCGGCGTGTCGACGCGCACTTCCTCAAGGGATTTGTTGAACTCGGCGCGGTGGTTCTCCAGCCGAGCGATGTAATAGGCCTCCGCCGACAGCAGGTAGCCTCGATAGGAATTTTCCTGACGAGCCAAGCGGAATTCCGCCTCCGCAAGCGCGCTGTTCAACCTTTCCTCGCGCGCCAGCGCCTCGCCGGCGCTCTTCAGAGCCAACAGATTCGTGACCATCAGGACTCCCATGACGACCAGCGCGCTGAGCGTCAGCGCCCAAGCCAGCGTCAATTGGCGGCCCGCCGTCAGATTTCCGATCAACTTCACGCCAATCCTCCCTTGATCCCTGAACACAAGAATGAAGCCCAGAAAGCAGGCTGGCGCCCGAGCGCGTGCTCGCAAACCCCTTCAGAAACCAGCATTCCACGAAACGACAATGTGGAGCCGATCCCTACGAAACCTGAACCGGAGGTTAAGTATGAACGCGTACGACGGGTTGGGTCGGGCACTGCCTCAGGCTGTGCCTTCTAAGGCGATCATTCGTCGCAGCGACGCCCTCGCGGACAATACTGCTTTCCAGCGGAGCCGATGCCGGTATAGAAAATAAGTCAGAAAAGCGGCAACGGTGCAGTCGAGATGGTTTCGCAGCAGCGAGATCCCACATGATGCGGGCGCGAGCAGCCCACTTTACTGACTTTTTAAGGGGTCGAAGCTGGCAGCCTGCCGTTACACCCTCTCGGAACGGCGTTTTTCTTGCTTGCGTCTGCGTATCGATAGCATCCGTCATCAAGGTGGCGTTGCAGGATATCGAACACGTCCATTACATGCCGCTGCTGGGCGCGGTCATGGCGACTGCCCTGCTAGGCAACCGCCCCGCCACCTTTCTTGCCATTGTGCTTTCGGTCGCCGCCGATCTGATCATGACGACGCGCCTTAGTCTGACGGAAGCGACCGCCAACACCATACTGTTTGTCCTGATCGCCTCGGTCATGGCCGAAGTCTGTCACCGGCTGGCAAGCAGAACGGCGCTGTTGCACAGCATATTGACGTCGGTTCCCGTGGTGACGCTGGACGGCGAGGGCCGCATTCTTCGCATTACGGCCCCTGCGGCCGATCTTCTCGGCGTGGCTCCGGCTAACGCGCTGAACCGCGACTTCAGCATCTTCGCGCCGGATTTCGGCGAAGGGACGCTCAACGCCTTGTTGCAAGGCGACGCCCTTACGGCTCCCGCCGCGGGCTATTGGATGGCGCGTCGGCCGGATGGCGAAATCGTTCCCCTGATCATCCACGCCAGCCTCTTGGCCCACAGCGTCGATCCGGAGCGTGTCGTCCTGTCCCTTGCGGATCAGAGACAGGCTCTGGCGGTCAATGACCGGATGCGGGAGCTGATGGGGCAACTCAGCAGAAGTTGGCGGCTGAATTCGATGGGCGAAATGGCGGCCACCCTGGCGCACGAGTTGAACCAACCGCTTACCGCCGCCACCGTCTATCTTCATGCAGGACAGACGGATATCGCCCGCGCGGGTCCGATCGGCGACAGCGCCGGCCGGGCGTTGGATCTGGCGAAGACCCAGCTGTTGCGCGCCGGGGACATCATTCGCCGCATGCGCGAACTGATCGCCACCGGCGCACCGCAACTTACCGAGGAGCGGGTGTCGTCGATGATCGAGGACCTGCGTCCCTTGTTCGATCTGATCCGGCAGGACACCGGTGTGGCCATCCGCATAGATGTACACGAAGCCCGCGACCGGGTTCTGGCGGACCGAATCCAATTTCAGCAAGCGATCGCCAACCTGGTCCGCAACGCTGTGGACGCCGTTTGTGGACACGGCGAAGGGATCGTTTTGGTGACGGGACGCAGTCTGGCGAGCCAAGGCTATGAGATTAGGATCGAAGACAACGGCCCCGGCATCGCCGAAGACCAGATGGACCGCATCTTCCAGCCAATGATGACGACAAAGGCCGGCGGCATGGGCCTGGGCCTGTCCGTCACCCGCTCGATTGTCGAAAGCCATGACGCCGTCCTGACCGTGGGCCGAAGCCCGCTGGGCGGCGCCGCCTTCTCCTTCTGCCTATCCCCCGTCTCGGAGCTCGAAGCCGCATGACCGACCATTCCGTCTTCGTCGTGGATGATGATCAAGCCATGCGGGACTCGCTGCTGCTGCTTTTGAGGGGCGAGGGCATCCGCGCCCGAGGCTTCGCCAGCGCCGCCCTGTTCCTCGAGGCCCTGCCCGACGAGAAGTCCGCCTGCGTCATCACCGACCTGCGGATGCCGCAGATGGAGGGGACCGAGCTGATTCAGCGTCTTCGGGTTCTAAGAGGCGAAACATGGCCCGTAATCGTCATTACCGGCCATGCCGACGTGCCCCTGGCGGTCCAGTTGATGAAGGCCGGGGTGATCGACTTCATCGAGAAGCCGTTTGATCCGAACCGCATCCTTGAGGCGGTGCGGGGCTGCCTGTCGGTGCTGGAACGCCACGGCGTTGAAAGCGAGGTGCGGGAACAGACCGCCGCTCGCCTGGCCACCTTGACCCCGCGCGAACGCCAGGTGTTCGACGCCCTGATCGACGGCAAGTCGAACAAGGAGATCGCCCTGATTCTCGACATCAGCCCCCGCACGGTCGAAATCTTCAGGGCCAAGGTGATGCAGAAGATGCAGGCGACGAGCCTGTCCATGCTGGTGCGTCTGGGGCTTAGCGTCGCAGACGCCTGAAACTTCGGCGTAAACGCCCCTTGAGCGCGAGGAAAATCGTCGCCACCTTATGCAGGTCATGAGCGACCGGTCCGCAGGCCTCGCCCCATCCCGCGTCACTGCGGTTCTGGGGCCCACCAATACCGGCAAGACCCATCTGGCGGTCGAGCGGATGCTGGGTCACGCCTCGGGCATGATCGGCCTTCCGCTGCGCCTATTGGCCCGCGAGATTTACGAGCGGATCGTCAGACAGCGTGGGGCCGCCGCCGTCGCCCTGATCACTGGCGAGGAAAAGATCGTCCCGCCGCGCCCGCATTATTTCGTCTGCACCGTCGAGGCCATGCCGCTGGAGCGGTCGGTCGAGTTCCTGGCCGTGGACGAGATCCAACTGGTCGCCGATCCCGAGCGCGGCCATGTCTTCACCCAGAGGCTGCTGCACGCGCGCGGGCGGTTCGAGACCATGTTCCTGGGCGCCGGGACGCTCGAGCCCCTGATCCGCCGCCTGGTCCCGGACGTGGAGATCGTGACGCGGGATCGGCTGTCCACCCTGTCCTACGCCGGCTCAAAGAAGCTGACCCGCCTGCCCCGCCGCAGCGCCATCGTCGCGTTCAGCACCGAGCGGGTCTACGCCATCGCCGAACTGATCCGACGTCAGAGGGGCGGGGCGGCCGTAGTCATGGGCAGCCTCTCGCCCCGCACCCGCAACGCCCAGGTCGCCCTGTACCAGTCAGGCGAAGTCGATTTCCTGGTCGCCACCGACGCCATCGGCATGGGGCTGAACATGGACGTGGACCATGTCGCCTTTGCGGGCCTGAGAAAGTTTGATGGTCGCCGGACCCGCTGGCTGCACGCCCACGAAATCGGCCAGATCGCCGGTCGCGCAGGCCGCCATCTGCGCGACGGCACCTTCGGCGTTACGGCCGAGGCTGAGGATTTGGACGACGATCTGGTGGAGCAAGTGGTCGAGCACCGGTTCGATCCGGTCGAGGCGGCCGAATGGCGTAACGCCAAGCTGGATTTCGACACCCTGCCCGACCTGTTGCGGTCGCTGACCGTCACGCCCCAGCGCAGCGGTCTCAGCTTGACCGCCGAGGCCCTGGACGAGACCCTCCTGCGCCGCCTCATCAAGGACGAAGAGGTGGCCCGCATCGGCCGGTCGCGCGGCGCCGTCATGCGGCTGTGGGAGGCCTGCCAGCTGCCCGACTTCCAGAAAACCACCCTGGACGAGCACACCCGACTGGCCAAGGACGTCTTCCACGCCCTGACCGGCAAGCGGGGCCGGCTGACCGACGAGTGGATGGCGCCGCGCTTCGCCTTCGTGGACCGCGACGACGGCCAGATCGACCAGTTGTCGGCCCGGCTGTCGGCCGTCCGCACCCTGTCCTATATCGCCAACCGCCCCGACTGGGTTCACGACGCGCAAGGGTGGCGCGACAAGACCCGCGCCCTGGAGGACCGCCTCTCCGACGTCCTGCACGAGCGCCTGACCGCGCGGTTCGTTGATCGTCGGACCACCGCCCTGATGCGGGCCCTGAACGTGCGCGAGGACACATTCGCGGGCGTCGCTGAAGACGGCGAGGTGACGGTAGAGGGCCAGGTGGTCGGTCAGCTTGAGGGCGTCCGCTTCCAGATGGAGAAGGGCGCGTCAGCCCTGGAGGACCGCACCCTGCGCCAAGCCGCCGTTCGTGCGGTGACGCCCGAGATCAACCGCCGCCTGGGCCGTCTCGCCGCCGAGACCGACGACGGTTTCGCCGTCACCCCGGACGGCGCCGTGCTGTGGCGCGGTGTCCTGACCGCCCAGATCCAGGCTACGCCTGCCGGAGCCGATCCCTTTTCACCGTCCGTCCGGCTACTGGGCGAACTGGGACCGACGCCCGCGCGCGAGCGCGCCAAACGCCGGATCGAGGCTTGGCTGGCGTTCGAGGCCGGCCGCGCCCTGCGCGACCTGCGTCGCCTGCGTCAGGCCGTCGAATCCGGCGCGTTGAAGGGGCTGCCGCGCGGCATCGCCTTCCGCCTGATAGAGGCTGGAGGTCTGATCGACCGTCGCGACGTGGAACGCGACCTGGCCGCTCTCAGCCAGGTCGAGCGACGCACGCTGAAGAGCTTCGCCATCCGCGTCGGCGCCCATTCCGTCTGGCTGCCGGGCCTGCAAAAGCCCCGCGCCCGTCATTTCGCCCAGGCCTTCCTGGACGCCCCCCTGATTCCTGCAACACCCGACCTGATCCCGGCGCCGCCCGAACCGCCGTCGCCTCGCCTGCTCTCGGCTCACGGCCTGCGCGCGGCCGGTCGCTGGCTGGCGCCGGTGGAGACCCTGGAGAAGATGGCCGATCTGCGCGCCGCCAACGCCTCGGACCGCGGTCGACTGTCCGACGCAGCCCTGGTCGATCTGGGCTGGACCGCCGATCAGGCGAAACAGGTCATCGCCGCCCTGAAGACCGAACGCGCCCGCCAGCCCGACAAGCCTGGCGTCGCACTCAAACCGGTGAAGGATTCGCCCTTCGCGGCCTTGGCCGCCCTGACGGCGCCGCCTCCGGCGCGGGCCAAACGTCGTCGCCCGCGCAAGAAGACGGCGGCGACCCATCAGCCATGAGCGACTGGACCAAACAGGCCCGCTTCATCGAGGACCTGACGCCCCACATCGTCCAGAGTGACGGCCGTCTACATCTGGAGTTCGCCGCCGAAAGGATGGCTGACGGGATCGACTTCCCCTGGTGGGATCGCCCGACCGACCTGATCGCCTTCACAGACTGGCTCAGACAGGACCACGCCCCGGACTTTTTCGACGCCGATCAGGGTTGGGCCTTTGACGCCGCGCGCCGCGCGGACCGCCTGTACTTTCGCCAAGGCGACCTCGACACCGGCGAAGTTTTCGTCACGCTCAGCGTTGATCGTAATGACTTCATAGCGCGGTTCGAAGCCGCACTAGCCGTCTCACTGGCCCCGGGACTCGACCGCGACCTCCCTTCCAGCTCGGGAGCCTGAGACCGCATGTCGTCCACAGACGGCGCCTGCCGCATCGATGCCTGGCTGTGGCGCGCCCGGTTCGTGAAGACGCGCGGACTGGCCGCCGCTCTGGTCGAACGCGGGGCGGTGCGGTTGACGCATCAGGGGCGGGAGAGCCGGCTGGACAAGCCCAGCCGCTGTGTCCGCCCCGGCGATCTGTTGACCTTCGTCCTGGCGGGACGGGTCACGACCTTGAGGGTGGAGGCGATGGGCGAAAGGCGCGGGCCGCCTGAAGAAGCCCGCGCCCTCTATTCTCTGATCATCGCGCCCTAGGGCGAAGCGGCTCGGCGCGAAGATCCTTACTGTTTCAGAACGAACTCGCCTTCGATGTGCAGCTTCACCTCGTCGGACACGGCCGGCAGGGCGTAGTTGATGCCGAAGTCCGAGCGCTTGATGGTAGCCTCGCCGTCGAAGCCGGCCTTGTAGGCGCCCATGGCGGTTCCGGCCTGGTTGAACTCGACCTCGATCGTGACCGGCTTGGTCACGCCGCGCAGGGTCAGGTCCCCGACCACGGTCGCCTCGTTGGCGTCGTCCGCATCCACCGTCACCGAACGCGAGACAAAGGTCGCGGTCGGGTGATTGGCGGTGTCGAAGAAGTCGGCGGTCTGCAGGTGGGCCTTCAGCTTGTCGTCGTTCGGGGCGACGTCGGTCAGCGGGATGGTGGCGGTCAGGGTGGAGGCCGACGGATTGGCGACGTCCAGCTTCAGCTCGGCCTTCACGTTCACGAACTGACCCGTGTAGGTCGAGAAGCCGAGGTGGTTGACCGACCAGGTGATCTTGCCGTGGCCGGAATCGAGGTCATAGGCGCCGGCGGTCACTTCCGACGGGGTCTTGGTCAGGGCGGCCTGGGCCACCACGGCGCCGCCGGCGGCGAGGCTGACGGCCAGGGCGCCGGCGAGGGCGTATTTCATGAAGGGGGTGCGCATGGGGATGTTCCGGTTGAAAGGGATCGGGATATGCAATCAGCACAGTTGCGATTTAGCCTGACTGTTGTCAAGGTGCGCCAGCACGCCTGCGAACGTCTCTCGCCTTAAGCCCCGCTGTTGACAGTTGGTTGCACGGCCGCCATGTCGCAGCCTCTCACCCACAGTCCTGATCCTTTTCGCCGCCCAATGACCTACATCGTCACCGACGCCTGCGTGAAATGTAAGTTCATGGACTGCGTCGAAGTGTGTCCGGTGGACTGCTTCTATGAGGGCGAGAACTTCCTGGTCATCGCCCCGGACGAGTGCATCGACTGCGGCGTCTGCGAGCCGGAATGCCCCGTCGACGCCATCGTCCCGGACACCGAGGACGAGCCGGACGGCAAGTGGCTGCAGGTCAACGCAGAATACGCCAAGGTCTGGCCCAACATCACCGTCAAGGGCACGCCTCCGGCCGACCGCGAACAGTATGAACGCGAGACCGGCAAGTACGAGAAATACTTCAGCCCCAAGCCCGGCAAGGGCTCCTGAGCCGGAGACGGTTTTCGGCGTCGACCCCGGTCGAGCGGCCAAGGTCAAACTGTCGTAAATCCTCGGCGGGCCTGTGGACGTTTTGAAAATCCGTCATTTTGTGATAGGGTCTGTTTCATTGGATCGGGCGGTCCGCGAAAACTTCGCGCCGCCCGTGTTTGCGACAGAATCCCGCCCATAGACGGGATCGGCCAGAGGTTTGGTGATCCGTTTCCGCATTTGACGCCCAGCATGACCTCCCCGGCGGCTCCCACCGACGGTAGAGGTCCTGTTTGCGTCGATCGCGCCTTCGCTTCGCCCGGCCCTGAACCGGGAAAGGACGAATATGACGAGCAAGACTGGTCTGGAGTTCAAGGTTGGCGACGCGGTCGTCTATCCGGCGCACGGCGTCGGTAAAGTCGCGGCGGTCGAGACTCAAGAAGTCGCGGGCATGTCGCTGGAAGTCTATGTCGTGACGTTCGACCACGAGAAGATGACCCTGCGCGTTCCGACCAAGAAGGCCGCGACGGCCGGCCTGCGTTCGCTGGCCGCCGACGACGTCGTGACCAAGGCCCTGACCACCCTGAAGGGCCGCGCCCGCATCAAGCGCACCATGTGGTCGCGTCGCG
>JBKBXN010000102.1:0-9714 GCA_046314055.1 Brevundimonas sp. | reverse complement strand
TGGCGCTCGCTGACGCGATCGCCGGTCCTCCCCATTCGCCTTCGCGAACGGGGAGGTGACCGCTACTTCTCCGTCGCGATCCAGGCGTCCATCCGCTGGTCCAGCAGGGCCAGGGGCAGCGGTCCCTCCGTCAGCAGCGCGTCGTGGAAGGTGCGGACGTTAAACTTCGGCCCTAGTTCGCGCTCGGCCCGCACGCGGATCTCGCGCAGGCGGATCTCGCCGATCTTGTAGGCCGTGGCCTGGCCCGGCCAGCCGATGTAGCGCTGAAGTTCGGTCTCGATATTGTGGGGCGCCAGGGCCGAGTTGTCGCGGAAACAGGCGCGGGCCTGTTCCTCTGACCAGTCCATCCAGTGCAGGCCGGTGTCGGCGACCAGACGACAGGCGCGCCACATTTCGTAGGATAGGCGGCCGAACCGCTCATACGGCGTGCGATAGAAGCCCATCTCCTCGCCCAGATATTCGGCGTACAGGCCCCAGCCCTCGGTGAAGGCGCTGACATTGGCCTGGCGCCGGAAATAGGGTTGGCCCTCGGCCTCCTGTTGCAGGGCGATCTGGATGTGGTGGCCCGGCACCGCCTCGTGCAGGGTCAGGGCCGGCAGTTCATACAGCGGGCGCTGGTTCAGCTTCGACGTATTGACCACATAGTGGCCGGCGACGCCGTTCTGCATCGAGCCCCCGTTGTAGCGGCCGGTGGTGTAGTTTTCCTCGATCTGGGGCGGGACCGGCTGCACGTCATAAGGCAGGCGGGGCAGGGTGGCGAAGAGGGCGGGCAGGCCGCCGTCGGCGCGCTTAGCCATCTCCGACGCCTTCTCGATCAGGGCTTCGCGCGTGGGGGCGTAAAACTGCGGATCGGTGCGCAGGAAGGCCAGGAAGCCGGCGAAGTCGCCGGTCCAGCCGGCGGCCTTCATCTCCACATCCATCCGGGCGCGGATGCGGGCGACCTCGGACAGGCCGATCTGGTGGATCTGATCCGGCGTCAGGTCCGTCGTCGTGTGGCCGCGCACCAGATAGGCGTACATTTCCTTGCCGCCGGGACGATTGCCGAGGCCCGGTTCGACAGGCGCCTTGGGCAGGTATTCGGTCTCGAGGAAGGTCAGCCACGCCCGCCGGGCCGGGACGATGGTGGAGGTGACGGCCGAAGCGGCCTGGGCGGTCAGCCGGTCCTTATCGGCCTGAGATACAGTCGGGGGCAGGGTGGTCAGGGGCTTCAGCAGGGGCTCGGCGTCGGGCGTAATCGCCACGTCGTTGCGCGCTGTGGCCAGGGCGCTTTCGGTCACGGACCGGGCCTGGACCATGCCGGTCGCCAGGCCGCGCCTGGCGTTGTCGGTGGTCTGGGCGTAGAGGCCGCCGAATCCCTGGATGCGCCGGATATAGGCCTCGGCCTCGGCGACCGATTTCAGACGCGTGCCGCCGCCGACGTACAGCGCCCAGGTTCCGGGCCCGCCCTCGCTGTCGAAGGCCAGGCGCGAGGTGTCGTAGTCCAGACCCTCGATACTGCGGTTGAGGGTGTAGAGCAGGAAGGCGTGGTTGATGCCCGCAGCCTGGGAAAGACCTGCCGGGTCTATGGCCTGGAGCCGGGCGACGAAGGCTTGCAGCGGCGCGCGCTGGGCCAGTTCGAACGCACGCGACAGGTCCGGAACGCGCGCCATGGCCTCGACGTCGCCCTCGCTGGAGGCGGCCATCGGGTCGATGGATTTCAGATAGGTCTCGTAATCGGCGATCACGGCGTCCAGCGCGCGCTCGGCCGGGCTGGCGGAGACGGCGGCAGGGGGCGTCGCGGGACGAGATTGCGCCAAGGCCGCCGCCTGTGGCGTAGCCGCGATCACGGCCGCGACGGCCAGAGAATGGAACTTCATGACACCCCTCCGAAACAGACCGCACAGGCAAGCCGAGCGGGAGGGGGGCGTCAAGCCGCGCGGTTCATTTGCAGGCGACGAAGAAGCGTTCGATATCGGCCAGCGACTGCGGGTGGGCGGCGTAGGTTCGGCGGGTTTCACCGTCCCAAACGGCGATCCAGCCCAGACGCCGGAAGCGCTGGAAGACGGGGTCCTTGGTCTTGGCGTCGGCCTCGGCATAGGCGCCGTCGGTGATGCCGGCGTCTTCGGACATGGCGGGATAGCGTTCGGTGTCGCCGCCCGATTCGAGATGCAGTTGGCGGGAGGGCTTTTCTAGAAGGGCGGCCAGGTCGAGCGCGCCCGAGCCGGTGGCGCAGCGCAGCTGAAGCTTCACCTCGTCGCTGTTGGCCACGCCATAGGCCAGCCCCGCTTCCTGCGGTTCAAGACTGAGATGCCAGTCGTAATTCGGCAGAGGCGCCGGCGCCCCAGAGCTCGCTACGGGCGTCGTGTCTGGCGCGCCGCCTGGCGTGGCGCAGGCGGCGAGGACCGACAGGGCGAGCATCGACGGCAGGATTTTCGATAATTGCATGAGCGGCTTCCCCTATCCCGCGCAACGATCCGCGAAGCGGCGCAGCTTGGCAAGGTGGGGCCGGTCCACCTTGACGGCGAGGGTCTGGTCGCCGGTCAGAACAGCCATGTCGCCCGAGCCGACGAAGGCCGCAAACAGAGGGTGGTCGGTGCGCAAGGTGATTTCCACCCGACCGCCCCGGCCGACACGGGCCTCGCCCGTGGTCGTCACGGCGCCCGAGGTCAGGCGGGCGAAGCCGGGCGGGGCTGGGGACCGTCGGCTGTCCAGCGCATAGACCGCGACGTCGACGACGCTGGACCCCGGCGCGCATTGGAGGGTGGCCTTCAGATCAGGGGTGTCGGGGCGTTCGTTGGCGAGAACGATCGGGCCGTCGCCCTCGTAAAGCGTCCAAGTCCAGGCTGATGGCGGCGTCGCCTGAGGGCCTGACGCCTGCAGACCAAGCGCCAACACGGCCGATAGGATGAAGCTCATCGATCAGCCCCCGCTGACGGTCCGGCACGAAACAGCGCCCCCATCCATTTCGTCAAGCGCGCGACGATCCGCAATAGGTAAGAAAACCTGCGATCATCCGACGTTCATCAGCGCTGGCGCGCAGGGCGAAGGTTCCGGCGTCGCCTTGAACGTTCAGGACCCCTTGCGAGGCCAGGCCCGTAAGGCTGGCGTCACGGAGAGGCAGTCGAGTCTCGGTCGCGTCTCCGCCGCTGATGGGATCGATCTGCGTCGGTCCGTGGGACGCTGCGATCAGGCGCGGCGTGTCCGGCTGGACGTCGCCATAGACCACAGCGGTGGAATCTCCGGGCGAGCAGGTGACCATCAGGGCCAGCTGGTCGGAATTCTCCACGCCATAGGCCAGTTTCGCCATCGCGCCCTCGTGGCTGAGATGCCAACCCATGGCCGGGGCTTGAACGGGGGAGGCCACGGGCATTGCCTCGGCAGCGACGGACTCGACCGATTGGGTGCTGGCGGCGAAGGCGACCAGGGCGATGGAGGCGGCGGCGGGGATCAGAACCTTGAACATGTCAGTACTCGCGTCTGACGAGCAAACGCGGTTACACGTTAAGGGTTCACGGCTCCGCTTCAACGAATTCCATCCGTGGCGCCTCAGCATCACAGGCGTCAGGTCAGAACGGGCTGAAGCGCTCCACCAGGCTCTGGGCCGCCGGGGTCGCCTGCATCCGGCTGATGTCGCCGCGACCGCCGTAGGAGATGCGCGCCTCGGCGATCTGCGTGTGGTTGATCGCGTTGGCCGAGGAAATATCTTCCGGCCGCACGATTCCGGCGACAGTCAGTTCGCGGACCTCGCGGTTGGTGCGCACTTCTTGCCGACCCTGGATCACCATATTGCCGTTCGCCAGCACCTCGGTCACCACGGCGGCGACGGTCAGCGAGACTTTTTCCGAGCGGGATACGGCGCCGGAGCCGGAGGCGTTGGTCTTGCCCTCCATGCCGACCATGTTGGCCGGGTCGAACCCGCCGGGGAGGATGCGGCCAAGGCTGCTCTCCATGCCGAAGAAGTTGGACACCCCGCTGGAGGAGTCGTTGGAGCGCGCTCTCGTGGTCGAGTTCTGCGTCTGGGCGCTATCGTTGATGTCGATGTTGACGGTCAGGATGTCGCCGACGTGGCGCGCGCGCTGATCGCCGAAGAAGGTGCGGGCGCCGACCCGCCACAGGCTGTTGGCGCTGGCGGGGGTGGCTTCGCCCCGCATTCCGGGGCCGGCCATATAGGATTGCTGAACCGGCATCAGGGCGGCGGGATAGCCGATGGGGGCCAGTTGCGGGCCGCGCACGGCCTCGACGGCTGTGGAACAGGCGCCCAGCGAGGCGGCGGCGGCGGCGGCGATCAGGATGTTGCGCATGACGAGGTTTCCCTAGCGGGCGGCGAATTGTTGGGTGTTGAGGCGCGCCATGTCGGCGGCGGGGCCGGCGACGGCTTGTCCGGGGCCGGAGGCGACAGCGTCGATCATCCGGTTGGAGTTGGTGTTCAGGATTGCGACGGGTTCGCCCACGGCGGCGTTGCGCATGGCCTTGCCCATGACGCTGAGGTTCACGCCGCCGACCTGATAGGTGACGCGCACCATGTCGTTGCGGGCGATCACCTGCTGGCCGGCGGAGGCGTTCACCTGGGCCGTAGCCCGCTGGCTGGCGGTCGCGGCCCGCACAGGCTGGACCGGGCCGGAGGACTGTCGAACCGCGATGCGGCGCAGTCCGTTGGGATTGTCCCAGTTCAATCCGGCCTGACGCGCCTGGACCTGGACCTGGCCGGCCTCGAGAACGACCGAGGGGCCGACGCGTTGCGCGATCACGACGTCGCCGGCCGCGCCGGCGTTGTCGAAGATGTCGCCCAGGGTGACGCGGCCGTCGTCGTCCACCGGGTTCGATTTCAGCGAGACTGTACCGGCCCAGGCGGCGCCTGAAAGAGCGCCGCTGAGGGCGACGGCAAGAAGCAGGGTGCGTCGGATCGCGATCATGGCTTAGCCCTTCACCTGAGCGGTCACCGACAACATTTCGTCGGCGGTGGAGATCACCTTGGAGTTCATCTCGTAAGCCCGCTGGGCGATGATCAGCGAGCTGATCTCCGACACGGCGTCGACGTTGGACGCCTCGGTATAGCCGTGCAGGATGCTGCCGAAGCCGGCATCGCCCGGGGTGCCGATATTGGCGGCGCCCGATGCCGCCGTTTCCAGCAGAAGATTGTCGCCGATGGCTTCGAGGCCCGCCTCATTGAAGAAGGTCGCCAGTTCGATCTGGCCGACCGTGGTCGGCGCGGTCTGGCCGTCCTGGGTGACCTGGACCAGACCCGACTTGGAGATGGTGACGTCGACCGCGTCCTGCGGGATGGTGATGGCCGGCTCCAGCGCATAGCCGTCGTCGGTGACGATCTGGCCTTCCTGGTTGACCTGCAGATTGCCGGCGCGGGTGTAGGCGATCTCGCCCGAGGGCAGGGTGATCTGGAAATAGCCCTTGCCGTCGATGGCCATGTCGTAGTCGTTTCCGGTCTGGGCCGGCGTACCCTGTTCGGTCACGCGATAGACAGCGCCGGCCTTGACGCCCGCGCCGATCTGGATGCCGGTCGGGACGACGGTGCCCTGGCTGGACGACTGCGCGCCCATCCGTTCGACATTTTGGTAGAGCAGGTCTTGGAACTCGGCGCGCTGCTTCTTGAAGCCCACCGTGTTCATGTTGGCGATGTTGTTGGAGATGACCTCCACGTTCAGCTGTTGGGCGGCCATGCCCGAGGCTGCGGTTCTGAGCGCGCGCATTGTCCGGCTCTCCCTTAAGCGGCCTTGCCGAGGCGCTCTACGGCGCGACGGCTAAGGTCGGTGGTGTTTTCGATCATCCGCGTGATGCTTTCGTAAGCCCGGCTGATCTCGATGAGGTTGGTGATTTCGGTCAGCGGATTGACGTTCGACGCCTCGAGCGATCCCTGATGGATCTGGGCGTCGTTGGCCTCGACCGGTTGAGTGTTGGACCCGTTGCGATAAAGGCCGTCGCCGCCCTTCTCGAGCACGCCGAGAGTGTCGAAGCGGACGACCGACAGGCGACCCGTGATCTGGCCGTCCTGGGTGATGGTTCCGTCCGCGCCGACCGACGGGGCGCCCAGCGCCGGGTCGAGCACGATTTCCGCGCCGCCGCCCAGAACGGCCATGCCCTGTTTGGTGGTCAGTCGCCCTTCGGGATCCAGGGTGAAGGCGCCGTCGCGGGTATAGGCTTCGCCCGCGGCGCCGTCGCGGACCGTGAAGAAGGCGCCTTCGCCGGCGATGGCGAAGTCGAGCGGACGGCCGGTCTCGGACATCGAGCCTTGACCGAAGTCGCGGCCGACGCCGTTGTCCAGAACGAAACTGGCCGAGGGGCGAATGGAGTCGTTGCGGGCGCGCTGGCCCACTTCCGTCCCGACCATAAGCTGTTCGACCTTGAAACCGGTGGTGTCGGCGTTGGCGACGTTGTTGGCCACGATGTCGAGTTCGCGGCGCAGCGTCATCTGACGGGACAATCCGATATAGGCGGCGTTTTCCACGAGAGGCGTGCTCCTTCGCCGATCCTCCACGCAACGGCCGTGCCAACAGGGTTAATCAAGGCGGAATGCGGGTTTGCGCCCTAAGGGCCACCCCTTAGCCCGGCAAAATCTGCCGTTTGTAAACGTGGCGTTAACCAAGCCCGGCCGATCTTCCCCCTGGAGATTCTCCGGGGCGAGCGCATGTTGAAGTTTGGCAAGAAGAAGGGCGACCCGAACGCTGAAGCCGACGCGCCCGCCGCCGCGGAAGGCGCCGAGGGCGAGGAAGGCGCGCCCAAGAAAAAGAAGCTGCCGATCCTGTTCATCATCGCCCCGGTCGCCTTGCTGGTCTTGGGGGGAGGCGGCGCTGCGGCCTTCTTCATGATGAAACCCAAGCCGGCCGCCGAAGCGCCTGCAGAAGGTCACGGCGAAGAGGCCGCCGCCGGTCACGGCGAGGAAAAGGCCGAAGCCGGCGGGCACGGCAAGGACGCGAAGAAAGAAGAGGGCGGGGGGCACGGCGCGCCCGCGGAAGGCGGCGAGCCCGATCCGACCCTGGGCAAGATCGCTGAAGGTCCCGACGGCGTCACCTTCTACACCCTGCCGGACATGGTCATGAACATCCAGTCGCCCGACGGACGGGCGACCTTCCTGAAGCTGAAACTGACGCTGGAAATGCATGACGCCGAAGTGGCGACCCAGCTTCAGTCCGAACTGCCGCGCCTGCAGGACATGTTCACCGGATTCGTGCGCGAACTTCGCCCTGAGGATCTGAGCGGTTCGGCCGGCACCTATCAGCTGCGCGCCGAACTGCTGCGCCGCATCAACCTGGTCGCCGCGCCCGGCAAGGTCGACGCCGTGCTGATCGAAGAAATGCTGGTTCAGTAGGCATGACCGACACCTCGCTCGAAGCCTTCGGCGGCATGGGTGATCCTGCGGACGCCGTCGCCGAACGCGTCCTGAACCAGGACGAGATCGACAGCCTGTTGGGCTTCGATCTGGGCGACGACGATGGCAGTGAAAAATCCGGCATTCGCGCCATCATCAATTCGGCGCTCGTCTCCTACGAGCGTCTGCCGATGCTGGAGATCGTGTTCGACCGCCTGGTGCGGTTGATGACGACCTCGCTGCGGAATTTCACCTCCGACAACGTCGAGGTGTCGCTGGACAATATCTCGTCGATCCGGTTCGGCGATTATCTGAACTCGATCCCGCTGCCGGCCATCCTGGCGGTGTTCCGGGCCGAGGAACTGGACAACTACGGTCTACTGACCGTCGATTCCAACCTGATCTATTCGATCGTCGACGTGCTGCTGGGCGGGCGCCGCGGCACAGCGGCCCTGCGGATCGAGGGACGGCCCTACACCACCATCGAACGGGTGCTGGTGCAGCGGATGGTCGAGGTGGTGCTGAATGACGCCCGCCAGGCGTTCGAGCCCCTGACGCCGGTGACCTTCAACCTCGACCGACTGGAGACCAATCCCCGGTTCGCCGCGATCGCGCGGCCGGCCAACGCCGCCATTCTGATCAAGCTGCGCATCGACATGGAAGACCGCGGCGGGCGAATCGAGCTTCTTCTGCCCTATGCGACGCTGGAACCGATCCGGAAAATGCTGCTGCAGCAGTTCATGGGCGAGAAGTTCGGCCGCGACAATATCTGGGAAGGCCACTTGGCCACCGAGCTCTGGACGACCGAGACCGAGGTCCGCGCCGTGCTGGACGAGCAGATGATGCCCCTGTCCACCGTACTGAACCTGAAGGTCGGCGATACGATGATGCTGAACGCCACGCCGGATTCGGAAGTCTCGATCCGCGCGGGCTCGATTCCGTTGACGACGGGACGCATGGGCCGAAAGGGCCAGCATATCGCGGTGCGTATCGAGGCGCCGGTCAATCCCGAAAGCGCCGCCCGTATAAGAGGAGCCCGCTGATGACCGGCATGATCATGGATGCGGTGCTGATGCTGCTGCTGGTCGCGGCGGTGGGTTACGGGATCAAGCTGGAACGCAAGCTGGCGACCCTGCGCGCCGGTCAGGTCGCCTTCGCCCAGGCGGTGAGCGAGTTGAACATGGCCGCCGGGAGAGCCGAGGCGGCGCTGGCGACCCTGCGCGCCTCGGGTCAGGAGACCGACCTTCTTCATGATCGCATCATCAAGGCGCGGGAGGTCAAGCAACAGCTGGAAAGCCTGATCGCGCGTGCGCCGGTCTCTGCGCCGGTTGAAGCGCCGGCCCCCGCGCGTGAACGCGACCTGGAGTTGACGCCGGCCGTCGGCGCCTCGACGGCGCTGGTCAATGACGACGAAGAACGCGCCCGCCGCATGGCTGCGCTCGCCGATCGGATCCAGGGCATGTCCAAGCCTGCGAAAGCCCAGGACGGCGCACGGCGCACGGCGGCGCCTGGCGGGCGCGACAATGTCGCCGCCATCGTTCAGGCCCTGACCGCCGCCGGCTCCGCTAACCACACTGCAAAACAAAGCCTCAACGCCGCGCGTCGTAATCTCGACGACGATCTGTTCGCCGCCTGAGTCCGGAACCCTAGTCCATGGCCCGTATCCCCCGCCTTCTGCCCCTGATCGCCGTCGCCATTGGCGGCGTCGTCGCGGTGCGCGCCATCGGCGTCGCGCCGGGCCTGTTCGAGGGCGCCAAGGCCTGGGCCGAGGAAGCCGCGCCGGCCGTTGCGGGCGCGCCGCCCAAGCCGGCCCTGCCGGGCACCTGCGCCCTGTCGCCGGAACAACTGGCCCAGCAGGCGGGCATCTCTCCGGCCGAACTGAAGATCATCCAATCGCTGTCGGCGCGCCGCACCGAACTGGACGTCCGCGATCAGGACTTCGCCACCACCCTGCCGCTGATGGTCGCCGCCGAACAGAAACTCGATGCGAAGGTCAAGGCGCTCGAGGCGCTGAAGGCCGAGATGAAGCAGATGCTGGGTCAGGTCGACGAGCGCGAGAAGGCCGAGATCGACCGTCTGGTCCAGGTCTATTCCGCCATGCGGCCCAAGGAAGCCGCCCCGGTCATGGCCACCCTGGAGGATCGGGTCCGTCTGCCGGTCGCCGCCGCCATGCGCCCGCGCACCCTAGCCGCCATCATGGCCCAGATGACGCCGGCCCAGGCCAAGGAGCTGACGGAAAAGCTGGCCGCCCGCTTCCAGGCCCAGCAGATGGCCGCCCGCGCCGCCGCCGCTGAAGCCGCCACGCCGCCGCCGACTGCCCAGGACGCCCAAAACCCGGCCCCCGGCCAGACGGCCGCCCCGACCGTCACGCCCGTCGCCGCCCCCGCCGCAGCGCCGGCGCGTCAGACGCCGCG
>JBKBXN010000101.1:0-9743 GCA_046314055.1 Brevundimonas sp. | reverse complement strand
TATATGACCACCATCCACTCCTACACCGGCGACCAGCCGACGCTGGATACGATGCACAAGGATCTGTACCGCGCCCGCGCCGCCGCCCTGTCGATGATCCCGACCTCGACCGGCGCCGCCAAGGCCCTGGGCCTTGTTCTGCCGGAACTGAAGGGCAAGCTGGACGGCTCGTCGATCCGCGTCCCGACCCCGAACGTCTCGGTCGTGGACCTAAAGGTCGTCGCCGGTCGCGACACCTCGGCGGACGAGATCAACGCCGCGCTTCAGGCCGCCGCCGACGGCCCGATGAAGGGCGTCCTGTTCACGACGACCGAGCCGCTGGTCTCCAGCGACCTGAACCACGTGGCCGCTTCGTCCACCGCCGCCCTGCCCCAAACCCAGGTCGTCGACGGCAAGCTGGCCCGCGTGCTGAGCTGGTACGACAACGAATGGGGCTTCGCGACCCGCATGGCCGACACGGCCCTGGTGATGGCGAAGTTCCTCTGACATGAAACCGCGCTGGGCCCAAAAGATTGACGCCCAGCGCGAGCCGGATCGCTCACCGTTTGCGTCTCCCGCCTCAACCGAAGCTCATGTCGGGCTACTCGGCATCGCAGCATTTTTTGGCATATGGGCAGGCCAAGCGGCTGGCGATCTGGCCATCCGCTTCCAACTCCCGGTCGCAGCGAGCCTCGTAGTCGCTGGAGTGGTTGTCACCCTGATCATCTGGGCGGCATCCCTTCTAGCGCGCCGCAACGGCCATCTGGTCTTCGGCTTCAGCATCGTATTCGTCATTGCCTTGATGGGCTCAACTGTCCTCAAATTACTCCTGGCTATAAAATCATGACCTTCCGCACCCTCGACGACGCTCACGACCTCGCCGGCAAGACGGCCCTGGTCCGTGTGGACTTCAACGTCCCGATGGAGGGCGGCAAGGTCACGGATGACACCCGGCTGCGGGTCGCCTTGCCGACGATCCAGCGGCTGCGCGACGCCGGCGCCAAGGTCGCGCTTCTGGCCCATTTCGACCGGCCCAAGGGCCAACGCGTCCCGTCGATGAGCCTGAAGCCGGTCGTCCTGCCGCTGGAGGAACTGCTCGGCGCGCCTGTCCGCTTCGCCGACGACTGCATCGGACCGGACGCCGTGGACGCCATCCGCGACCTGGACGCCGGCGGCGTGGTCCTGCTGGAAAACGTCCGCTTCCATGCGGCGGAAGAGGCCAATGATCCGGTCTTCGCCCAGAAGCTGGCCGACCTGGGCGATCTCTATGTCAACGACGCCTTCTCGGCCGCCCACCGCGCCCACGCCTCGACCGAAGGGATCGCCCACCACCTGCCCGCCTACGCCGGCGAGTCTATGCGGCGCGAGCTGGACGCCCTGGACGCCGCCCTGGGCAATCCGCAAAAGCCGGTCATCGGGATCGTCGGCGGCGCCAAGGTCTCGACCAAGCTGGACCTGCTGAAGAACCTGGTCGGCAAGCTGGACCGGCTGGCCATCGGCGGCGGCATGGCCAACACCTTCCTGTTCGCACAGGGAATCGACATCGGCGGCTCTCTGGCCGAACGCGACATGGCCGACACGGCCCGCGAGATCATGGCCGAGGCCGAGGCGCGCGGCTGTCAACTCCTGCTCCCCGTCGACTTCGTGGTGGCGACCGAGGTCAAGCCCGGCGCAGCGTCACGCCCTGTCGCCGCCGGCGCCGCCCTGTCGCCCGATGACAAGATCCTGGACGCCGGTCCGGCCACGGTTGCGCGCCTGCTGGAGGCCCTGACCGCATCGAAGACCTTGATCTGGAACGGCCCTCTGGGCGTGTTCGAGGTGCCGCCCTTCGACGCCGCCACGGTGGCCGTGGCGCGTCATGCGGCGGCCCTGGCCAAGGCCGGCGTTCTGGTCGCCGTCGGCGGCGGCGGCGATACGGTCTCGGCCCTGAATCACGCGGGTGTATCGGACGACATGACCTTCGTCTCCACCGCCGGCGGCGCCTTCCTGGAATGGATGGAGGGCAAGCCCCTGCCGGGGGTCGAGGCCTTGAAGGCCTGATCGCTTACACCGACGGAGCGCGGGCCATTAGGACCCGCGATTCTGTCGCCTGACGCAGGGGAATGGTTGTAACATGGCGTGACTTTGTTGCGTCGCAGCGCTAGTCTCCCGCCTAACCATAAAAGACTTTCGGCTCAGGAGATTTCATCATGGCGCGCATTACGCTGCGACAGTTGCTCGATCACGCGGCAGAGAACGACTACGCCCTACCCGCCTACAACATCAACAACATGGAGCAGGGTCTGGCGATCATGGAGGCGGCCCACGAGATCAACGCCCCGGTCATCATCCAGGCCTCGCGCGGCGCCCGGAACTACGCCAACGACATCGTCCTGGCCAAGCTGATCGACGCCCTGGCTGAACTCTATCCCGACATCCCGGTCTGTATGCACCAGGACCACGGCAACGGCCCGGCCACCTGCGCCACCGCCATCCAGTACGGCTTCACCTCGGTGATGATGGACGGCTCGCTGGAAGAGGACGCCAAGACCCCCGCCTCCTACGAATACAATGTGGAGGTCACGCGGCGCGTCACCGAAATGGCCCACGCCTGCGGCGTCTCGGTCGAGGGCGAACTGGGCGTGCTCGGCTCGCTGGAAACCGGCATGGGCGAGGCGGAAGATGGCCACGGGTTTGAGGGCAAGCTGGACCACTCGCAACTGCTGACCGACCCGGACCAGGCCGTCGACTTCGTCGCCGCCACCAAGGTCGACGCCCTGGCGATCGCCATGGGCACCAGCCACGGCGCCTATAAGTTCAGCAAGAAGCCGGACGGCGACATCCTGGCCATGAATGTGATCGAGGACATCCACCGCCGCCTGCCCAACACCCACTTGGTGATGCACGGCAGCTCGTCGGTGCCGCAGGACCTGCAGGACATCATCAACCAGTACGGCGGCGAAATGCCCCAGACCTGGGGCGTGCCTGTCGAGGAAATCCAGCGCGGCATCAAACACGGCGTGCGCAAGGTCAATATCGACACGGACAACCGCATGGCCATCACCGGCGCCATCCGTAAGGCTCTGATGGAAAACCCGCGAGAGTTCGATCCGCGCGCCTATCTGAAGCCCGCCAAGGCGGCGATGAAGAAGCTCTGCTTGGAACGGTATCAGCAGTTCGGCTGCGAGGGCCAGGCGTCGCGCATCCGCCCGCTGTCGACCGCCCAGATGGCCGCCCGCTATGCCTCGGGCGACCTGGACCCGTCCTTCCGCGGCGCGGCCGTCAAGGCCGCCTGATCGATCAGAAGACCGGGTAGCGGCCGCTCAGTTCGGCCCGCACCCGGCGCAGGTCCCACTCTGCGCGATCCAACGCGTCGCGCGCCTCTCGGGCGTTGCGGCGCGCGTCGCGGATTTCCCCGCGCACTTCGTCGATCCGGTCGCGGATCCGCTCCCTCTGCTCATCGGTCAGGCCGTCCTGGCGCAGTTCGCGCTGCTTGGCGTCCAGCTTGTCCTCGCGATCCTCGATGCGGGCTTCGGCGCTGTTCAGCGCGCTTTCGGCGTTCTCGACCGACGCCTCGACCTCATGCAGCCTGCGCCCGTCGTTATAGGCGGGCAGGAACTCCGCCTCCTCTTCGGGTCGGCAGACGCCGTAGTAGCTATTGCCCGCCCGCCCCTCGACCCAGCCCCGCTTGAAGGTGCAGTAGCTTCTCAGCCCGTTCTCACGCGCCGAACCATAGGCCGCTGGATTAGGCGCAACCTGATATTTCTCACAGGCCTTGGCGTGGTCGTCCAGCCGGCTCATCGGATAGCCCGCCGCCCCGTCGGCATAGCCTTTTTCACCCCAGGCGCCCGCCAGGCATTCGTCCTTGCTCATGGTCGTGCAACTGCCCAGCAGCGCCGCTGCAGCTATACCGCCGCCCGTGATCAGAAAACGCTTCATCGGATTTCCCTCCACCCCAAGCTTCACTATCGGACGACGACAGGTCCTCGCGCAAGCCGCGCGCCGTGCTAGGGAGCGCCGGTGTCCGACCCTGATCTGATCGACGAAGACCTGCCCCCGCCCCCCGCCGCCACGGAGGTGCTGGAAGCCCGCATCAACGCGCCCGGAGTTCGTCTGGACAAGGCATTGGCAGACGCCTTCCCGACGCTGTCCCGCGCCCGTCTCCAGGCTCTCCTTGCGGAAGGCGCTGTCCGTCGCGACGGCATGGTGCTGACCGGCGGATCCGCCAAGGCTCGCCCCGGCCTCTATATCGTCGCCCTGCCGCCCGTCGCTCCGGCCACGCCTCAGCCCGAAGCCATCCCCCTGACCGTCCTCTACGAAGACGCCGACCTGATCGTCATCGACAAGTCCGCCGGCATGGCGGCCCACCCGGCGCCGGGCTGCGAGACAGGCACCCTGGTCAACGCCCTGCTGGCCCACTGCGGGGACAGCCTTTCTGGCATCGGCGGCGTCGCCCGCCCCGGCATCGTCCACCGCCTGGACAAGGACACTTCCGGCGTCATGGTCGCCGCCAAGACCGACCGCGCCCACGCCGGCCTCTCGGCCCTGTTCGCCACCCACGACATCGAACGCACCTATATCGCCCTGACACGCGGCGCCCCGTCGCCGTCCAAGGGCCGGATCGAGACCCGCATCGGCCGCTCCACCGCCGACCGCAAGAAGATGGCGGTCCTGAAGGCCGGCGGGCGCGAAGCGATCACCGACTATGTCGTCCAGGCGACCTTCGGCCAACCGGCCAAGACGAGCGGAGCGCCCCTGGCCGCCCGGGTCGCCTGCACCCTGCACACCGGCCGCACCCATCAGATCCGGGTCCATCTGTCGTCCAAGGGGTCGCCCATCCTGGGCGACGCCACCTATGGCTCAGGCAGCCCCGCCGCCTCGGTCCGCGCCGCCGTCGCCGAGGCCGGCCTGACCCGCCAGGCCCTGCACGCCGCCGTCCTGGGGTTCGTCCATCCGGTCACGGGCGAGTTGTTGCGCTTCGAAACCGCCCCCCCTACTGATATGGTTTGCCTCGAAACCCTGCTCTCCGACCTTTGAGGTTCGCCATGCTCGACCCGGACATCCACGACAATTCGGAGCTCCACCGCTACGAACTGCCGGTCGATGGCGAGGTGGCGATTGTGACCTACAACCTCTCACCCCCCAACCTGATGATCACCGAGACCCTGGTCCCGGAACGTCTTGAAGGCCAAGGCATCGCCAGCCGCCTGGCCAAACACGTCCTCGCCGACGCCAAGGCCCGCGACCTGCTGATCCTGCCCGTCTGTCCCTTCTTCTCCGCCTATCTGAAGAAGCATCCCGACCATGCGGACGTCGTCCACCCGACCTACCGAGGCCTGCTGGGAATTTGAGGCGGTACTTCCGCCCCGTCGATCCGATGCCTCTACGGGTTGTCATAACCCGCCATTTCGACATACCCTCAGTACATAAGGGAAGTCACATCATGATCGTTTTCGCTTTCGCTCTCATCCTTTCCGGTCAATCCACGACCTTGCCGTTACCTGCCGATGCATCCACTGTTCCGGCTCAGGAAAATACCCAGGAAACAACGGCCGCTCGTTCAAACGGGACGGCTGCAGAAGAACGCAGAGCCGGAAGGCCCTTGATTTGCCGGGATGAACCCGTCATCGGGTCGCGTTTTCCGGTCCGTCGTTGCCGTCCCGCCAATCTCACACCCGAAGAGCGCGCCCTCGCCGCAGATCAACTGCGTCGCCAACAGACCGTCGCTATGAAAGGAAGCTGATGCGCCATTGGCGGCGATGGTCCGTCTTGAATAGCAACTGACCTGGTTCTATATACAGCCTCAACCAGCGCAAAGTGGCGCCGGGGCCACGGTCACGCTTTCGTGTGATCCACCGCCTCTAAAAATGGCGGCAACCCATAGCCACTTCACCGGTTGAGGGGTGAGACGTCGGTGCACACGCGGTGGCCGATGACGAAGCGCCCGCTCGTTTAGACGGTCGGAGGGACCATATGGCTGCCAATAGTACGCTCGCGGTGATGTCGCCTGAACAAGGCCTCTCGCGTTACCTGACGGAAATCCGCAAGTTTCCGATGCTGACCAAGGACGAGGAGTTCATGCTCGCCAAACGTTGGTCGGAGCACCAGGACCCCGAGGCCGCCCACCGTCTCGTGACCTCGCACCTTCGTCTCGTGGCCAAGATCGCCATGGGGTATCGCGGCTACGGCCTGCCAATCGGCGAAGTGATTTCCGAGGGCAATGTCGGCCTGATGCAGGCCGTGAAGAAATTCGATCCGGACAAGGGTTTCCGCCTGGCGACCTACGCCATGTGGTGGATCCGCGCCTCGATCCAGGAATACATCCTGCGCAGCTGGTCTCTCGTGAAGATGGGCACCACCGCCGCTCAGAAGAAGCTGTTCTTCAATCTTCGCAAGGCCAAGAGCCAGATCTCGGCCTTCGAGGAAGGCGACCTGCACCCCGAACACCTCGCCGCCATCGCCACCAAACTGGGCGTCAGCGAGGAAGAGGTCACCAATATGAACCGCCGCCTTGGCGGCGACGCCTCGCTGAACGCGCCGCTGCGCGCCGACGGTGAAAGCGAGTGGCAGGACTGGCTGGCCGACGATACGGCCGTCTCTCAGGAAACCCAACTCGCCGAAGACGAGGAAAAGGGCATCCGCATGAGCCTTCTTCAGGAGGCCATGGAAGAGCTTACCGATCGCGAGAAGCACATTCTGACGGAGCGCCGCCTGAAGGACGATCCCGTTACGCTGGAGGAGCTGGCCGGCGAATACGGCGTCTCGCGCGAACGCGTCCGCCAGATCGAGGTTCGCGCCTTCGAGAAGCTGCAAAAGGCCATGCGGGCCGCCGCCGAAGAGCGGAATCTGGTCGACGCCTGACTCGGCGCTGAGAGACGGCCATCAGCCTCAGCGAACTAGGACGCCCGCGCCATCTCGGCAGCGGGCGCCAGCCGTGCGGTGGCCAGAATTTCGTCAATCGGGTGGATCAAACCGGCCTTGGTCACCGCCCCAGACCCCATGAAGGCTTCCAGGCCGCCGGCTGCGATAGCCAACTTGGCGTCACCGGCCTTGACCGCCAAAGTCTTTAAAGTCTGAGCCTGCTGTTGGATCGCGCGCACGGCCTGGGCCGGATCCTGATCGAACTGCGCTATAGCCGCAGCCAGGATACGGATCGCTTGATCCTTGACGTCGATCTTACCAGCTGCGGCGGCTCCGTCGGCCCGGCGTTTGCGCGCCCCAGAGTATTCGCCGGAGTTGAACCTGCGCCGGTCCGGGCCGACATAGCCGACCGCCTCGACCCAGGGTCGTGACTTCAGGGCGACGTTCTCGACCCGTTTGAACAGGTCGCCGATCGTGTAGGGCTTGCGCAAAAATTCGTGCACGCCGGCGTCGCGCGCGCCCTTGATGGCGGCGGCGGTGGCTTCATTGGTGATCATGATGATCGGCGCTGTGCGGCACGCCATGTTCGACCTACGAATCCGCCGCGCCAGGGTCTCGCCGTTCAGCGCCTCGCCCGCATGTTCGGTGAAGATAATCCCCGGCTCAACGTCGCGCAGCAACTCCAGCGCGCCTTCCTCATTGCCCGCGACATAGACCTCGCGCGCGCCTAGGCCTTTCATGATGTCGGACAGAAGTCGCGACGATGCGACGTTCGGCTCAACGATCACGACCCGACGCACTGCGGGCTCGATGCGGCTCAGGGTTCTGGCGTCGGCGGTGAACAAGGGCTTCTGCTCCGGTTTCAGCTGGAAACCTAACCGTTGCTGGTTAAGGCCCGTTGAATCGAACCGCCTTTTCGTCTCACCCCTGGAAGGGATCTCGCATCAGGATCGTGTCATCCCGCTCGGGGCTGGTCGACAACAGGGCCACAGGCGCCCCGATCAGCTCCTCGATCCGACGTACATATTTGATCGCATTGGCGTTGATGTCCTTGAAGCTGCGGACCCCGGCGGTGCTTTCGCTCCAGCCTTCCAGCTCCTCGAACACCGGTTCGGCGGCGGCCTGTGCCTTCAGGCTGGACGGCAGATAGTCCAGCACCTCGCCATCGACCTTGTAGCCGACGCAAATCTTCAGCGTCTTCAGACCGTCCAGCACGTCCAGCTTGGTCAGGGCGATGCCGTCGATGCCGTTGATCGCCACCGACTGGCGCACCAGCACCGCGTCGAACCAGCCGCAGCGCCGCGCACGGCCAGTGTTGACCCCGACTTCACGGCCTACGGTCGCCAGATGCTGGCCGACCTCGTCGTCCAGCTCACAGGCGAAGGGCCCCTCGCCGACGCGGGTGGTGTAGGCCTTCACGATGCCCAGCACATAGCCGACGCCGCGCGGACCGATGCCCGACCCGGCCGCCGCCTGGCCCGCCACGGTGTTAGAGCTGGTGACATAGGGGTAGGTGCCGTGATCGACGTCCAGGAAGGCGCCCTGCGCGCCCTCGAACAGCACGCGCTTGCCGTCCCTCTGCGCTTGGTCCAGCACCCGCCACGCCGGCTTCACATAGGGCAGGATCTTCGGCGCGATTTCCAGCAGCGACGCCAACAGCGCCTCGGGATCGATCGGCTCCAGCCCCAGGCCCGCGCGCAGCGGATCGTGGTGCGAACGCAGACGCTCGATCTTGACCTTCAGGTCATCTTCAATGGCCAGGTCGCACACCCGAATGGCCCGCCGACCGACCTTGTCCTCATAAGCCGGGCCGATCCCCCGCCCGGTCGTGCCAATCTTGGCGCCCGGCGCGCTGGCCGCCGCCTCGCGCGCCACGTCCAGCGCGGGGTGGATCGGCAGGATCAGGCAGGCGTTGTCGGCGATGGTCAGGATATCGGGGCTGATATTCACGCCCTGTGCCGCGATCTTCTCGATCTCGCCGACAAGGTGCCAGGGATCGACAACGACGCCATTGCCGATGATCGAGGGCTTGCCCTGAACAACGCCGCTGGGCAGCAGGGCCAGCTTGTAGACCTTTCCGTCCACAACCAGCGTATGGCCCGCGTTGTGACCGCCCTGGAACCGCACGACCATGTCGGCGCGGTTGGACAGCCAGTCCACGATCTTGCCCTTGCCCTCGTCGCCCCACTGGGCGCCGACCACAGCCACGTTCGCCAAAGCCGTCTCTCCGCTTGAATGCGGGCGCAGCCTATAGCGAGGGAATCATCCGATGTCGTCCCGTTGCGTGCAATTATGCGACTTCTGACGCCGCCGTCTCGAACGCCCACTCCAGCCACGGCGTCGCCGCCACCACATCGGCGACCTCGACCGTGCAGCCGCACCACAGCCTCAGTCCTGGCGGCGCATTCCGGTGCGGCTCCATATCGAACACCGCCGCCTCGCCTTCCAGCAGGGCCTTGAACCGTTTCACGAAGGTTTTCTGAGCCTGTTCACCCAACGCGGTCACACGCGGATCGACGAACTTCAGACAGACCGAGGTGGTCGAGCGGATCGCCGCTCGTTCAGGCAGGAAATCGATCCAGTCGGTCCGCGCTACCCATTCGGCCAGGGCGGCGTAGTTTGCGTCGGTCCGACGGATTAGTTCGCGCAGTCCCCCGATCCCTTGCGCCCACTCCAGCGCATCAATCCAGTCCTCGAGGGTCAGGATCGAGAAGGTGTTGATCGCCACCCCATCGCCCAGCGCGCGGTCGAAGCCCTTGCCGTCCGTCAACCGCAGCAGCTTGGGGATCGCCCGATCCGGCCGATAGACATCCAGCCGCTGCACCGCCCGCGGCGACAGAGCCACCACGCCAATACCCGCTTCCCCGCCCAGCGCCTTCTGGAAGCTGAAGGTCACCACATCCAGCTTGTCCCACGGCAGATCC
>JBKBXN010000100.1:0-9908 GCA_046314055.1 Brevundimonas sp. | reverse complement strand
TCGTCGGCGGCCTGTTCGTGATGGAGGCCGCCTCGGTCATGATCCAGGTCGGCTATTACAAGCTGACCAAGAAGCGCATCTTCCTGATGGCGCCGATCCACCACCATTTCGAGAAGATGGGCTGGCCGGAATCGACCGTGGTGATCCGGTTCTGGATCATCGCCGGGGCGCTGGCGCTGATCGGCCTGTCGACGCTGAAGCTGCGTTGATTCGATGATCCCCGTTCCCGGCTATGAGGGCAGGCGGGTCGCGGTCTTCGGCCTGGGACGGTCGGGGATCACGGCCGCGCGCGCGCTCAAGGCTGGGGGCGCGTTGCCGGTGCTGTGGGACGACGGCGTCTCGGGCCGGCTTCAGGCCCAGGCCGAGGGCTTCGTCGTCGAGGATCTGACGACCGCCGACTGGTCCGGCTTCGCCGCCCTGGTCCTGTCGCCCGGCGCGCCCCTGACCCATCCCAAGCCGCACTGGACCGTGGAAAAGGCGCGCGAGGCCGGCGTGCCGGTCGTCGGCGACATCGAACTGTTCGCCCGGTCCATCGCCGTCCTGCCACAGGGCCAGCGCCCGAAGGTGGTGGCGATCACTGGCACCAACGGCAAGTCCACGACGACCGCTTTGATCGGCTGGGTGCTGCAACAGGCGGGTCTGACCGTCTATGTCGGCGGCAATATCGGCATCGGCGTCCTGGCCCTGCCCGAGCCGACGCCGGGCGCCGTCTATGTGATCGAGGTCTCCAGCTACCAGCTCGATCTGACAACCCGCTTCGCGCCTGACGTGGCGATCCTCACCAATGTCTCGCCCGACCACCTGGACCGGCATGGCGGGATGGAGGGCTATGTCGCGGCCAAGCGGCGGATATTCGCCGCCCAGGGAGCGGAGGCGACGGCGCTGGTCGGGGTGGACGAGGACTGGGGGCAGGGGATCGTCCAGACCCTCTCCGACAGCGGCCGCGCCATCACCCGCATCTCCACCCTTCCTTCTCCCCTTGCGGGAGAAGGTGGCTCGCGAAGCGAGACGGATGAGGGGTCGCTTGAGCGCCTGCCGTCCTCCGTCGTCGAGGCTGAACCGACCCCTCATCCGAGCCCTTCGGGCCCACCTTCTCCCGCAAGGGGAGAAGGCTATGTGGCGCGAGCCGGGGAGATATTCCGTGATGGGGCGTTGATCGCCGACCTCTCCGCCGCCCGCTCGCTCCCCGGCCGCCACAACGCCCAGAACGCCGCATTCGCCTATGCCGCCGCGCGGGCGTTGGGCGTACCGCACGACGCCGCCGTCAAAGGCCTGCTGACCTTCCCCGGTCTGGCCCACCGGATGGAGGCCGTCGGCCATATCGGCCCGGTCCGCTTCATCAACGACTCCAAGGCCACCAACGCCGACGCCGCGCGGCAGGCCCTGGCCTCCTATCCCAAGGTCTTCTGGATCGCGGGCGGCAAGCCCAAGGACGGCGGCATCGACGCCCTGGCCGACCTCTTCCCGCGCGTGGCCAAGGCCTATCTGATCGGAGACGCCGCGGAAGCCTTCGCCGCGACGCTTTCCGCGAATGGGGGCGACACGCCCCACGTCATCTCAAAGACCATGGACGCCGCCGTCGCCGCAGCCGCCGCAGACGCCCAGGCTGCGGGCGGCGACCAGATCGTGCTACTGTCGCCCGCCTGCGCCAGTTTCGACCAGTACCCCGACTTCGAGGTGCGGGGCGAGGCCTTCCGCGCCGCCGTGCTGACCCTCGGCGCAACCCCGGAGACAGCCCGATGAGCGCCTCCTACACCCCCGCCTTCTCGCGCAACGACCAGAGCCCCGTCGCCCAGTGGTTCTGGACCGTGGATCGCGGCCTGCTGGGCGCGGCCCTGGCGCTGATGGGGCTGGGCGTGGCGCTCAGTTTCGCCTCCAGCCCGGCCGCCATTCTGGCCGATGAATCGATCACCGACCCCTTCCACTATTCCTGGCGGATGATGGTCTTCTCGGGCCTGGGCCTGACCCTGATGCTGACCAGTTCGCTGCTGTCGCCGCGCGGGGTGCGCCGCATCGCCGTCCTGGCCCTGTTCGGCGCCATCCTCGTGATGATGGCCCTGCCCTTCATCGGCGATACGGTGAAGGGCGCCGCCCGCTGGGTGAATTTCGGCCCCTTCAGCCTGCAACCGTCAGAGTTCGCCAAGCCCGGCCTGATCGTCTTCGCCGCCTGGATGTTCGCCGAGGCGCAGAAGGGGCAGGGGGTGCCTGGCGTCACCATAGCGTTCGGTTTCTACGCCCTGACCGTCTGCCTGCTGCTGATCCAGCCGGACATCGGCCAGACCCTGCTGATCACCACCACCTTCATGGCCGTCTTTTTCATGGCCGGGGTGCCGTTCAAATGGATGGCGGTCCTGGCCAGCGCGGGCATGGCCGGCCTGGTGTCCCTCTATTTCGTCTTCGGCCACATGCGCGACCGCCTCAGCCGCTTCTTCTCGCCCGAGACCACCGACACCCATCAGATCGACGCCGCCTCCGAGGCCATTCGCGCCGGGGGCCTGGTCGGACGCGGCGTGGGCGAAGGGGTGATGAAACGTCACGTCCCCGACCTGCACACTGACTTCATCTATTCGGTCGGCGCCGAGGAGTTCGGCCTGGTGCTCAGCCTGACCATGATCGGCCTGTACGCCTTCATCGTGGTGCGCGGCATGCGCCGGGCCATGAAGCTGACCGACCCGTTCGAACAGACGGCGGCGGCGGGCCTGTTCATGCTGATCGGGCTTCAGGCCTGTATCAATGTGGCGGTGAACCTGAACCTGATCCCGACCAAGGGCATGACCCTGCCCTTCATCAGCTACGGCGGCTCGTCCATGCTGGCCATGGGTCTGACCATGGGCTTCGCCCTGGCCCTGACCCGTCGTCGGCCGGGGGCGTATGAACCGGGCGCCAGCCTGGCGCGGCCGGGACGGCGGTTGCTGTAAGCGGCTTTCTTCTTTCGTCATCCTCCGGGCCGCGAAGCGGAACCGGGGGACCCAGCGGCGCGCGATAGCGCGAACCTGTCGCAGACGAGGCGCCAAATATCGAGCGGCGGACGCATCGCCTTCGGCGCCGCTGGGTCCTCCGGTCTGCGCCGCGAAGGCGCGGCTTGCCGAAGGATGACGAAGGAGGGGGAGTTCGAACGCGCACAATCTGGATCGCAAATATCAGCTTTATCAAGGCGCTGATCACGCCGACTCCTCTTCTGCCTACCACCCCCGAAAACCGTGCCATCCTGTCGCCTTCGGAAGATGAGGATAAAAGGCGTGGCTTTAAAGAGTGCAGATCGTACGTGGCGCTTTTGGCGCTTTGTCACCCTGTTTTCGTGCCACGCCCCCCGTGTCCCTGCGGCCAATTGAGACTATGCAGACCCTGACTTTCGGAGACCGTCACTGATGTCCAAACTCTGCGTCGTCGCCGCCGGTGGAACCGGCGGCCACATGTTCCCGGCCGAGGCCCTGGCGCGGGAACTGGCCGCACGCGGCTGGCGCGTGGTGCTGGCGACCGATCATCGCGGCGAGCAATACGCCCACGCCTTCCCTGCCGAAGAACGGCTGGCCCTGGATGCGGCCACCGGCTCCGGCCCGCTGGGTCTGGTCAAGGCGGGGGTTCAGATCTTCAAGGGGGTGATGCAGGCGCGCGCGGCCTTCGACCGGCTGGGCGCGGACGTGGTCGTCGGCTTCGGCGGCTATCCGTCAGCCCCGGCCCTGGTGGCGGCGGTCACGTCGCAACGTCCGACCGTCATTCATGAGCAGAACGCGGTCCTCGGCCGCACCAACCGCACCCTGGCCCCCTATGTGAACGAGGTCGCCTCGTCCTTCCCCACGCTGGAGCGTGCGCCGGCCAAGGTGCAGGGCCGGTCGCACGTCGTCGGCTCGCCCGTGCGGGCCGAGATCCGCGCCCTCCTCGACCGTCCCTATGTCGCCCCTGCCGAGAACGGCCCCATCCATGTGCTGGTGACCGGCGGCAGCCAGGGCGCCCGCATCCTGTCCGAGACCACGCCCCGCGCCCTGGCGGCCCTGCCCGAGGCCCTGCGCCGCCGACTGAAGGTGCAGCAGCAGTCGCGGCCCGAGACCCTGGAGACCGCCCGCCAGATCTATCTGGAGGCCGGGATCGAGGCCGAGGTCGCCCCCTTCTTCCGCGACATGGCCGAGCGACTGTCGAAGGCGCATCTGGTCGTGGGCCGTTCGGGCGCCTCGACCTGCGCCGAACTGGCGGTCGCGGCCCTGCCGTCGGTGCTGATCCCGCTGAAGGTCGCCATGGATGACCACCAGCGCCTGAACGCCAAGGCCCTGGTCGACGCCGGGGCGGCGGAGATGGTGCTGGAGGACGACCTGACGGTTCCGGGCCTGACGGCGACCCTGGAAGGATTGTTGTCCGATCCGTCCCGCCTGTCGTCCATGTCGGCGGCGGCCCGCTCGGTCGCCATTCCCGACGCGGCTGAACGCCTGGCCGATCTGGTGGAGGCGACGATGGGAAACCGTCAACCGCAACGGACCTGATGCGTTAGGAAGCCCATGCCTCCCGAAATCATCGCCGTCACCCGCCAGATCCGCGCCCTGTGGAGCCAGTTCGACTGGCTGCCCGAATGGGCGGTCATCGGACTGGTCCTGCTGGTTTTCGTCGGCGGCGGCTGGCTGACGCACAAGATCGTCTTCGCCATCCTGCGCCGGGTCGTAAAGAACAAGGACGTCTTCTGGCGCGGGGCGGTCGAACGCGCTCGGGTCAAGTTGCGCGTCCTGATCATCATCATCGGCATCGGCATCGGCGTGACCGTCTCGCCGATGGACCCCGGTCCGTCCCAGGACATCCGCAACATCTTGCAGTTCCTGTTCGTCCTGACCCTGGGCTGGCTGGCCTCGGGCCTGCTCGACATGTGGTCGGTGATGCACCTGAAGCGGTACAATATCGCCGTCGAGGACAATCTGCTCGCCCGCAAACACCTGACCCAGACCCGCATCCTGCAACGGGTGGCCAAGGTGATCCTCTTCATCGTCACCGTCGGCCTGGCCCTGATGACCATCGCCGGCTTCCGCCAGTGGGGGGTCAGCCTTCTGGCCTCGGCCGGTGTGGTCGGCATCATCGCCGGTCTGGCTTTGCAGCCGATCCTGACGAACATGGTCGCCGGCATCCAGATCGCCCTGACCCAGCCGATCCGCCTGGACGACGCCGTCATCGTCGAGAACGAGTGGGGCAATGTCGAGGAAATCACCGCCACCTATGTGGTGGTCAAGCTGTGGGACTGGCGCCGGATGGTGCTGCCCCTGTCCTATTTCATCTCGACGCCGTTCCAGAACTGGACGCGCGAGAACGCCCGTCTGATCGGCACGGCCTTCTTCTACGTCGATTACGAGGCGCCGATCGACAAGCTGCGCTCGGCCTTCGAGGGGATCGTCAAGTCGTCCAAGCTGTGGGACGGCGACGTCCAGGTCATGCAGGTGACGGACATCACCGAGCGGGTGCTTCAGGTCCGCTGCCTGGCCAGCGCCCGCTCCGCCCCGGTGGCCTTCGACCTGCGCTGCGAGATCCGCGAGAAGCTGATGGCCTTCATGCGCGACCAATGCCGCGAAGCCCTGCCGCGCGACCGCCTGGAATGGCCGCAGGGGGAAGAGCAGCCGGTCAGTCCGCCAGCGCCGTTTGGCCCCGACGGATTGCTTCGTCCAGCCTGATCGGTTCGCGAGCAGGACCATGTCCGCACGCCACAGCCAGCAGTTCCGCCGCATCTCCGCCCGGCGCCGCAGCATAGGCCGGGGCGGGGTCTGCGGTCGCGGGGCCTTCGGTTCCGTCTTCGCGCAGGGACGCGAAGTCGAGCCGATCCGCCGTGTGCGCCCGGCAGTCGAAGGCCCAGCGGGACCAGCCGCCGACGTAGGTCACATCCCCGACCTTGAACCCCGCCTCCGTCACCTGAAGCTCGCGCATCCGGGCCAGGTCCCCGTCTCGTTCGATGGAGGCGACGTCGGCGTAGATGGCGAACCGGCCGACGCCGGTCTCGACCAGCTGGGGATCGGCAAAGGCGAGCAGCAGGGCGATCATGCGACCAGTTTCTCCGCCTGGTGCAGATCCACGCTGACCAGCTGGCTCATGCCGCGTTCGGGCATGGTGACGCCGTACAAGCGGTCCATCCGGCTCATGGTCACCGGGTTATGGGTGATGACGATGAAGCGGGTATCGGTCCGCGACCGCATCTCGTGCAGCATCTTGCAGAACCGGTCCACGTTCGCATCGTCAAGCGGGGCGTCCACCTCGTCCAGCACGCAGACCGGCGCGGGGTTGGCCAGGAAGACGCCGAAGATCAGGGCCGCCGCCGTCAGGGCTTGTTCGCCGCCCGACATCAAGCTCATGACCGACAGCCGTTTGCCGGGCGGGCAGGCGTATATCTCAAGCCCGGCCTCCAGCGGATCGTCGCTCTCGACCAGTTTCAGCTCGGCCTGCCCGCCGTCGAACAGGGCTTCGAACAGGGCCTTGAAGTTGGCGTTGATCACGTCGAAGGCGGCGATCAGCCGCTCGCGGCCCTCGGCGTTCAGTTCGTCGATGCCGTCCCGCAGCTTGGCGATGGCCTGGGTCAGGTCGATCCGTTCCGACTTCATGCTGTTCAGCCGGTCGCCGTACTCGGTCGCTTCGTCCTCGGCGCGCAGGTTGACGGCGCCCAGGGCCTCGCGCTCGCGCTCCAGCCCGTACAGCAGGCTCTCGGCGCCGGCGGCGTCGGGCGGCCGGGCCACGGCCTCGTCGGTCAGCTTGCGGGCCAGGTCTTCGGGCGACATTTGGGCGGTCTCGCGCAAGGTCGCCTCGGCCTCGGTCAGCTTCTCGGCTGCAGCTTCGGCGCGAGCGGCCAGACCGGCGCGGGCTTCGCGGGCCTGGGACGCGCCGGCGTCGGCGGCGCGGGCGGCGCGATCAGCCTCGGTTGCGGCGGTCTCGGCTGTGGCCATGGCGTCGGACGAGGCCTGTTTGCGCTGTTCGGCGGCGGTCAGCGCATCTAGCAGCTTGCTGCGCTGTTCGGCGAAACCCTGGGGCGCGACCTCGGCCTGCTTCAGCTGGGCGGCGGTCCGCTCGGCGTCCTTCGCCAGGGCGGATACGCGGGCGGAGCTGTCCTTGGATCGGGCGATCCAGCCTTCGCGGGCGCGGGTCAGGCTGCCCAGGCGCTGTTCGCGGCCCTGGCGGTCGCGGGCCTCGGCGTCTCGGTCTGACCGGGCGGTCTGGGCGGCGCTGCGAGCCGCGTCGGCGGCGGCGCGGGCGGCGGTCAAGTCGTCCCGCAGGCCGGCCAGGGTCTCGGATGGGGCGTCGACGGTCTGTGCGGCGGCCAGAGCGGCTTCAGCCTCGGCCGCCTCGGCGGTCAGGCGCGCCAAGGCTTCGTCCAGCGCCTGGGCGCGAGCCTCGCGGCGGGTCTGGTCGCGCATCAGGCTTTCGACGCGGTCGCGGGCGGCGGTCACGGCCTTGTCGAGGGCGAAAGGTTTCAGGCGGGCGGTCTTGACCGTCTCCTCGGCCGCGCGGAAGGCGTCGGCCGTGGTCTTCTGCTGGGCTTGCGCCTGCTCAAGCGCCGGCTTGCCCTTGTCGATCTCCGCTTCCAGCTCGGCCAGACGAGTGCGTTGGGCCAGGCGGACGGCGGCGGGGCGGGGCGCCTCCGCGCGGCTGACGAAGCCGTCCCAGCGGTACAGGTCGCCCTCCGGCGTCGCCAGACGGGCGCCGACCGGCAGGGTGCGGGCAAGGTCGGCCGCCTGGGGGCGGGAGGCGACGCCGCACAGGGCTAGGCGGGCGGCCAGTTGCTCGGGGGCCTGTACGTGATCGGACAGGGGCTCGACCCCGGCAGGCCAGACCGGAGGGCGGGGCTCGGCGCCGCCCCAGTAGGCGGCGGCGCGGGCGTCCAGCGCTGCGTCCAAATCTTCCCCCAAAGCGGCGGCCAGGGCGGCTTCATAGCCCCGGTCGGCGCGCACCTTGTCGAGGGCGGGGGCGTGGTCGCGCTTGCCGCCGACCAGCAGCTGGGCCAGGCCGCGCGCCTCGGTCTGGAGCCGGCCCAGCCGGTCTTCGGCGGCGCGGGCGGCGGTGCGGGCCTCTTGCTCGGCGCGGGCCAGGTCGCCCCGGTGGGCTTCGGCGGCCTCGACGGCTTCGCGGGCGGCGGCCAGTTCGGTCTGGGCCGTCGCGAGCGTTTGGCGGGCGGCCTCCAGCTCGGGCGTTTCCAACGGGCCCAGGGCGTCGCGTTCGCGCTGGGCCTGGTCCCGCTGTGCGGCGACGCGGGACAGGCGGGTCTCGGCGTCGCGGCGGCGGGCGGCTTCGGCGTTGGCGCGGGCCTCGACGGCGGCCAGGGTTCCGGCCAGGCGTTCGACCTCGGCGTCGGCGGCCTTGCGGGCTTCTTCGGCGGCGGCCAGGGCCTTGTCCAGTTCGGGGCCGCGTTTGGGGGCGGCGGCGATCTCGGCCTGGAGACGGGTCAGTTCGTGGTCCAGCCGGTCCAGTTCGCGCCTGGCGTCGGCGGCCATATTGGTCTCGCGCTCAGTATCGGCGGCGATGCGGGCGGCCTCGGCCTCGAGGCGATCCACCTCGGCGCGGGCGGCCTGTTCGGCCATGTCGAGGCGGTCACGTTCCAGGCTGGCGCGGTGCAGCAGGGCGGACGCGACGGCGTCTTCTTCCCGCGCCGGCTTCAACGCTTCCTGCGCGGCCAGGGCTGCGGTCTGAGCGGCGGCGGCGGCGGTCGTGGTCTCGGCCACGGCGCGGTCGGCGTTGCGAAGCTCTTCCGCCGAGGTCTCGGCCGCCAGTCGGGCGTCGTTCCAGCGGGCGTAGAGCAGTGCGGCCTGGAGGGCGCGGATCTCGGCGGAGATCTTTTTGTACTTCTCGGCCTGGCGAGCTTCGCGCCTCAGCCGGTTCAGCGCCGTCTCCAGTTCGCGGCCGATGTCGTCGAGGCGTTCGAGGTTGGTCTCGGCCGCCTTGAGCCGCAGCTCCGCCTCGTGCCGCCGGGTGTGCAGGCCGGCGACGCCGCCCGCTTCCTCAAGGATGCGGCGGCGGTTCTGGGGCTTGGCGGCGATCAGCTCGCTGATCTGACCCTGGCGGACCAGGGCGGGGGAGTTGGCACCGGTCGAGGCGTCGGCGAAGAGCAGCTGGACGTCGCGGGCGCGGACCTCTTTCCCGTTGATCCGGTAGGTCGAGCCCTGGCCCCGGTCGATGCGGCGCGAGACCTCCAGCACAGGACTGTCGGTGAAGGGCTGGGGCGCGCGACGTTGGGCGTTGTCGATGGTCAGCTGGACTTCGGCGTGGCTGCGCGGGGGGCGGCCCGAGGCGCCGGCGAAGATGACGTCGTCCATGCCCTGGCCGCGCATGGCCTTGGCCGAGTTGGCGCCCATGACCCAGCGCAGGCTTTCAAGGACATTGGACTTGCCGCAGCCGTTAGGACCGACGACGCCGGTCAGGCCGGATTCGATGTGCACCTCCGCCGGGTCGACGAACGACTTGAAGCCGACGAGCCGGAGGCGCTGGAACTGCATCGGTCCTGGCGTTTACCGGCGCAGCAGCGGGTCGATGGCGGCCGACAGAGCTTCCAGCGAATGGTCGGCGACAGACTTGCCGTTGACGAAGAAGGCGGGCGTGCCCGCCACGCCGGCTTCTTGCGCCCCTTCGATCTGGGCCTGAAGCGCCGCGCCGGTGGCGGGGTCGCTGAGGCAGGTCTCGATCTGTTCGCGCGTCTTGCCGCTGGCGGCGAGCCCGGCGTCGAACCAGGGCTTGGCGCCGGTGGTGCGCAGCTCAGCCTGGTCGCGCATGAAGACCTCGGCCACGTCGAAATAGCGGCCGGGCGCGGCGCAGATGGCCACCGCCGCTGCGGCTGCGGCGACATTAGCCGGGGCGGTCGGCAGGTTGCGATGGACCAGGCGGACCTTGCCCGTGTCGATATAGCGGGCCTTGAAGGCCGGCAGGACGTCGTTGTGGAAGTCGGCGCAGTGCGAGCAGGTAAAGCT
>JBKBXN010000099.1:0-9965 GCA_046314055.1 Brevundimonas sp. | reverse complement strand
GTTGGCGACCTGTTGCGCATAGCCGCCGAACTCCTGGCCCAGGGTCAGGGGGGTGGCGTCCTGGGTGTGGGTGCGGCCGATCTTGATGATGTGGGCCCAGGCCTTGGCCTTGGCGTCCAGGGCGGCGTGCAGGTGCTTCAGCGCCGGGATCAGGTCGTTGACCACCTGTTCCGCGCAGGCCACGTGCATGGCCGTCGGATAGGTGTCGTTCGACGACTGGCTCATGTTGACGTGGTCGTTGGGGTGGACCGGCTTCTTGGAGCCCATCTCGCCGCCCAGGATCTCGATGGCGCGGTTCGAGATCACCTCATTGGCGTTCATGTTCGACTGGGTGCCCGAACCCGTCTGCCAGACGACCAGGGGGAAGTGGTCGTTCAGCCTGCCTTCGATGACCTCGTTGGCGGCCTTGATGATGGCGTCGGCCAGGGCCGGATCCAGCTTGCCCAGGTCGCGGTTGGTCTCGGCGGCGGCGCGCTTGACGATGCCCAGGGCGCGGACGACCGGCAGGGGTTGTTTCTCCCAGCCGATCTTGAAGTTCCCCAGCGACCGCTGCGCCTGGGCCCCCCAGTAACGGTCGGCGGCGACCTCGATGGGGCCGAAGGTGTCGGTTTCGGTGCGGACGTTGCTCATGCGCGGATCTCGTCTCAGACGTGGCGGTTGGTTGCGCGGCGGTGTAGCACGAGAGCGGGACAGGGCAAGGCGAGGCGAGACCATGCGATCAAAGGCGATTCTGGCGGCGATGCTGCTGGTGCTGACGAACTGCGCCAGTCTTCCTGCTGATCCGGCGCGGCCCCGCGTCGTTCTGGATACGACGGAAGGCCGGATCGTCTTGGCGCTTGACGCCGCCGCTGCGCCGATCAGCACCTGCAACTTCATCGGCTATGTCGTCTTCGGGGACTACGACAACGGGTCGTTCTTCCGCACGGTGGTTCGCGAGACCAATACGGCCAGCCCCAATCCCATCGACGTCATTCAGGCGGCGACCCCCCGCGGCAGCGATGACGACTCCAGGCCTCCTATCGTGCTGGAGCGCACCCGCGACACCGGGCTGCGCCATCTTGCCGGGACTGTTTCGATGGCGCGGGGCTCCCCGGACAGCGCGACTTCCAGCTTTTTCATCGTCACCCAGGACACGCCCAGTGTCGACTTCGGCGGCGCCCGCAACCCCGATGGCCAGGGGTTCGCCGCGTTCGGACAAATCGTCGAGGGGTTGGATGTCGCGCGCCGAATACAACGGATGCCGGCAGATGATGCGGAACAGCTGACTCCGCCGGTGGTGATCCGTTCGGCGCGGTTGCTGGACGCCGCGCCGGCCGTCTGCACCCAATGACGAAAGGCTGGATCGGGACGGGCAAGGTCCGGGCGCGGGAGGATGGCGAGGCGGTCGAGATCGTCATCGAGGGCCTGACCACTCAGGCCAAATACTACAAACCCCTGGTCTATGAGTTCATGCGCAAGGAGTGGGCGTCACGCCCGTCCTGGGGCGATCATGTCGTCGAAATCCGCATGGAGCATGTCGGCGAACCGCCTTGGATGGACCTCGACAACCTCGCCAAGGCCCTGCTCGATTCCATCAAGGGCTATCTGTTCCACGACGACAGCCAGGTCGCCCGCCTGCTGGTGGAGCGCCATGAAGGCGAGCGGGAGCGGATCACGATCCGATCCTATCCCCGGAAGGCCTGAACCTCAGGGTCGGCAGCAAGAGTTGCATAGTGGCCCCGATCGCGGTCTGGGGCTCGGAAGCGGGCGTCAGGCCCTCGGCCTGTTCGCGGGCGGCGACGCAGGCGGTTGTGGCGCGGGACAGGGCGATGAAGTCCGGCGCGGTCTTCAGGCTCTCCAGCACGCATTCGTCGAAATAGGGATAGGTCGCATCGGCGGCGCAGCCGAACGAAGACCGGTCGCGGCGGGCGGCGGTCATCACCATGCGATTGGGCGCCTTCAATCCATCGACGAAGATTCCGGAGAAGCAGGCTGACAGCACGACCACCGTCGGGCGGTCGCCGCAGATCCGGCGCAGGATCGGAATCAGGCGTTCCGGCTCCAGGGTGGCCTCTGGACCGAAGACCAGGCCTTCGGGGGAGCCGTGCGAGGTGACGTAGAACAGGCAGCCGCGCGGCGCCCGTTTCGCGGCCTCTGCGAAACGACCCAGGCTGTCTTCCGCCTCGACGGGGTTGGGGACATCGGGTCGCAGGGTGACGCTGATCATGGCGTCAGGGTCGAAGCCGGCGCGCTGGAAAGCGGTGGTCAGGTCGCGTTGGGCGTTGTCGAAGGCGGCGATGGGGCGGCCGTCACTGTCGCGCCAGTCGGCGGCGATCACCGCCGAGGCCCAGCCATCGAAACGGCTTTGGGCATGGGCCGCGCAGCCCATGACCATCAGGCTCAGCATCGAGAGCGCCGCTATGAACCGAAACATCGCGTATCCTTCCGCCCTGGGCTGCTGGCGGAGCTTATCGCGAGGTTGCGAGGAGGGAAGGGATTACTTCTTCCGGAACTGGTCCAGCGATACGACTTTGGGGCCGTCCGAGCCGGGCGTCGGATCCTCGGGCGGCGTTGTCTCCTCGACCGCTTCGACAATCTCGGGCTCGTCGAACTGAAGCAGGAACTGGACGCTGGGGTCGTAGAAGCGGGTGACGGCCGAATAGGGCATGGCCAGGGTGCGCGGCACGCCGCCGAACCGCAGCTTGACCGAGAAGCGATCAGCCTCGACCTGCAAGTCCTCGTACTGATGCTGCAGCACCACCGTCATCTCGTCCGGGTATTTGGCCAGCATGTCCGGAGGAATGCTGACGCCGGCGGCCCGGGTCTTGAAGGTTATGTAGAAGTGGTGGGCGCCGGGCAGGCCTTCGGCCAGAACATGATCGAGCGCAGACCGGATCACGCCGCGCAGCGCTTCATGCGCCAGCCGCTCGTACTGCATCTCGTCGACCGGAGGGGCCTGGTCGGTCATCGTCACCTCGCAATTGAGCGCGACTGATAGCTGCGCAGGCGCGCGCGCGAAAGATGCGAATGAGGTAAACGCGCAGGATGTGAAGGATTAAGCGCCGGGATTCTGTTGCCAGGCTCCCGACAGGCCCCGCCCAAGGATCTGAACCCCTAGGACTTAAGGTTCGAAATCACCCGAACCGCATTACGCGGCGAGAGCGACTTCTCCAGCGAAGTTATCGTTCGCAGTTAGAAAATGGCCCGATACGGTGGGCCAGGACGAGCGAAAGCAATCCTCTTTACACGTCCGTCGATGCTAGTCGGCCCCATGACGCCTCCGCCGATAACGCGGGGAAGAGAATGGTGGAGCCGCCGGGAATCGCACCCGGGTCCGGTCCGCTTATTACAAGCGCGTTTATCGCTATAGTCCGGCCTAAACCGGACAAGACCAATATAGGCGTTGCGCAGACGCTTTCCAAGCGTCGCGTGCGCTTCAGACCCGCGTCCAGTCCGGGGTCTGGTTCCTGAACCAGGTCAGTTGGCGTTTGGCGTAGTTTCGGGTCGCCTGTTTCAAAGCATCGATTGCTTCATCCCGGCCGATCTCTTCGGCCAGATAAGACGCGAGTTCGCGCACCCCGACCGCCTTCATGGCGGGCAGAGCCGGGGAAAGCTCCCGCGCCGCAAGCGCCCGGACCTCATCGAGTGCGCCGTTCGCCATCATCAGATCCACCCGCCGGTCGCAGTTTGCGTAGAGGGCGCCACGGTCTGGTTCGATGACAAGTCCCGTCCACGACCCCGACGCGAGTAGCGGGCGGGTATCCGCCTTCCAGTCGCTCAGGGCGCGGCCGCTGGCCGAATGAACGCTCATGGCCCGGATCAGCCGCTGGCGATCGCCTTGTTCTATCGTCCGGGCGGCTTCGGCGTCGCGTTCGGCCAGACGGGCGCGGAAGGCGACTTCGCCCCATGCGGCATAGTCCGCTTCCACCGTGTCGCGGACGTCCTGAGGCACAGGCGGAATGTCCGCCAGTCCGCGCGTCAGGGCGTTGAAATACAGGCCGGTGCCGCCGACGAGAATCGCCGGCCGGCCTTCGGCGTGCGCGGCGTCCAACAGATCCAGGACCGCACGGCTCCATTTGCCGACCGACCAGGCCTCCGCCGCATCGACGAGGCCGTACAGGCGGTGGTCGGCCTTCGCCTCTTCCTCTGGCGACGGGCGGGCGCTCAGAATGCGGAGGTCGGCGTAAAGCTGTTGGCTGTCCGCGTTGATGATGACGGCGCCGGTCTCGCGCGCCATCTTCAACGCCAGGGCCGACTTGCCCGAGGCGGTGGGGCCGGCGATCAGGGTGACTAATGGCGGCTGGGACAAATCGAGGCTCGCGGGCGGCATTCATGGGCGATAGAACGCGCCCCTTATCGCCTGCAAGTCTTGTGGAGACCGTCTTGGTCGAACGTTCCGCCGTCATCGCCGCCCTAGACGCCGTCACAGACCCGGTTTCCGGGCAGGGGCTGATCGCCTCCGGCCTCGTTCAAGGGCTGGTGGTCGCTGATGATCGGGCCGGTTTTGCGCTGGAAGTCGATCGCAGTCTGGTCGCAACCTATGCCCCGGTGCGGGACGCCGCCGAGGCGGCGCTGAAGGCCGTGCCCGGTATGAACCGGGTGTCGGTGATCCTGACGGCCGAGGCTAAACCGGGGCTCAGCAAGCCGGCGCCGCGCACCGCCGGTCTTTCGAAGGCCGCTGTGGATCAGGGACGCGCCAAGGCGCCGGTCGCCACTGACCGACCGGCCCATGTCCGTCGCGTCCTGGCCGTCGCCAGCGGCAAGGGCGGGGTGGGCAAGTCCACGGTGGCGGTGAATCTGGCGGCAGCCCTGGCGGCGCGCGGCCTGTCGGTCGGGGTTCTGGACGCCGACGTCTATGGGCCTTCGTTGCCGACCATGCTGGGGATCAGCGGCCAGCCCGCCTATGAGGACGGCGCCATTGTTCCGCACGTCGCCCATGGAATGAAGGCCATGTCGGTCGGCCTGCTGACCAAGATGGACGACGCCATGATCTGGCGCGGGCCGATGGCGTCGCAGGCGATCACCCAGATGCTGACACAGACCCGGTGGGGCACGGCCGAGGCGCCGCTGGACGTGCTTGTGGTTGATCTGCCCCCCGGCACCGGCGACGTGCAACTGACCTTGATTCAGAAGACGCCGCTGGACGGCGCCGTCATCGTCTCGACGCCGCAGGAAGTGGCCCTGGCCGATGCGCGGAGGGCGCACGCCCTGTTCCAGCGGGTCAATGTGCCGACTCTCGGCTTGATCGAGAACATGACCGGCCCGGTTTTCGGACAAGGCGGAGCCAAGACGGAGGCGGAACGTCTGTCCATTCCCTTCCTGGGGGACCTGCCGTTGGACGCCGCGCTGCGCGAAGGCGGAGATGCGGGTCTGCCCGTTGTGGCGGACGACCCGAGTGGCGAAATCGCTGTCCGGTTCGCCGCGATCGCCGATCAGGTGGCGGTCGCCCTGGGCCTGTAGAAACTTCACGGCAGGGGGTTTTCAAACGCAACTGTATTCGCCACCTTGGGTCTTACCGATACCCAAGGAGATCCGATGAGCGTCGACGCCCTGTTTCGCCCCTTCACCATCAAGGGGCTGACCCTGCCCAACCGCATCGTCATGGCCCCCATGACGCGGTCCTTCTCGCCCAACGGCATCCCGACCTCTGATGTGGCCGGCTATTATCGCCGACGGGCCGAGGGCGGGGTGGGTCTGATCGTCACCGAGGGCACGGTGGTGGAGCGGCCTGCCGCGCGTAACGACGCCAATGTCCCGGTCTTCCACGGCGACGCCCTGCCGCAATGGAAGACGGTGGTGGACGAGGTCCACGCCGCCGGCGGGCTGATCGCGCCGCAGATTTGGCACGTCGGCTCCGCGCGGGGGCAGGGCGAGGACTGGTCGCCCCTGGGCAAGGTCGACAGCCCGTCGGGCCTGACCGCGCCGGGCAAGGCCAAGTATGAGCCGATGACCGAGGAAGATGTGGCCGACACCATCGCCGCATTCGGCCGGTCGGCGCGCGCGGCGCGGGAACTGGGCTTTGACGCCGTCGAGATCCACGGCGCCCACGGCTATCTGATCGACCAGTTCTTCTGGGGCGGCGTCAATGTGCGCGAAGACCGCTGGGGCGGCCCGACCATCGCCGACCGCGCCCGGTTCGGCGCCGAGGTGGTCAAGGCGGTGCGCGAAGGCGTGGGCGACGACATCCCGGTGATTCTGCGCCTGTCGCAGTGGAAGCAGCAGGACTTCGCCGCCCGGATCGCCGAGACGCCGGACCAGATGGTCGAATGGCTGACGCCCCTGTCGGACGCCGGAGTGGACGTCTTCCACTGCTCGCAACGCCGCTTCTGGGAGCCCGAGTTCGAGGGATCGGACCTGAACTTCGCCGGCTGGACCAAGAAGCTTATGAACAAGCCGACCATCACTGTCGGCTCAGTGGGCCTGGACGGCGAGTTTATCGCAGCCTTCGGCGGCGAGGGGTCCAAACCCGCGTCACTCGACGGTCTGCTGCGCCGACTGGAGAACGAGGAATTCGACCTGGTGGCTGTCGGCCGCGCTCTGCTGGCCGATCCGCAATGGGCCGCCAAGATCCGAGAGGGGCGTTCGGACGAACTCCAGAATTTCGAACGTTCGGCCCTGATGAGCTTGTCCTGACCCGGTGAGTCGAGCCGGTCCGGTCTCTGCGGAGGTCAGGCCGGCTCGACGATCACGCCCGTGCCGTAGCACAGCACCTCGGTCACACCCGGCATGATCTCGGTGGCGTCGTAGCGGACGGCCAGAATGGCGTTGGCGCCGTGTTCCTCGGCGTGTTTGACCAATTCGTCATAGGCTTCCTGACGCCCGGCCTCGGCCAGTTTCACATAGGCCCCGACCCGGCCGCCCAGCATCGACTGGACCCCGCCGATGGCGTCGGAAATGGCGTTACGCGAGCGTACGGTCACGCCGCGCACCAGGCCGATATGGCGGGTGACGCGGAAACCGGGCAGGTCGTTGGTGGTCGTGACGTACATCGACTTCTCCTAGCGGCGTTCCAGCACCCGGAAGGTGAAGGCGTGATCGTCCTTCTCGCCTGCCTGGTGTGATTCCGACGATACCTCGACCCAGGCCGTTTCGTCGAATGCCGGGAAGACGGCGTCGCCCTCGGGAGAGGCGTCGACCTCGGTGATGTAGAGGCGTTTGGCGCGCGGCAGGACGGCTTCGAACACGGCGGTGCCGCCGATGACGCAGATTTCGTCCACGCCGTCCTCCTCGGCTGTTTCGCGGCCGATCTCTATGGCCTCGTCCAGGGTGGCGCAGACCAGAGCGCCCTTGGACATCCCCTCGGCCTCGTAGGATTCGTCCTTGGTCAGCACCAGGTTCAACCGGCCGGGCAGGGGCTTCAGCGGCAGGCTCTCCCAAGTCTTGCGGCCCATCAGGCAGGGTTTGCCCACGGTAATGGCCTTGAACCGCTGAAGGTCCGAGCGCAGTCGCCAGGGCAGGTCGCCATCACGGCCGATGACGCCGTTGCGGCCTCGGGCGACCACAAGAGAAATCAGGGGTATGGGCAAGAACCTTGACCTTATCGACGCGTTGAGGAGGCCCATTCCAATGGACGCGAGCCTCCCCATGAGCAAGTACATCCCCGCCATCGTCGTCGGTTTCCTGGCGGCGGTCCTCGTCAGCTTCGGCTTGAGCGCCTTCGTAGCCGCGTCCGGCGGTGACGCGGGCTATCTGCCGAGCTTTCTGGGTCTGATGGTCGGCGTCTTCACCGCCTATATCATGGCCAATCTGGCGGGGACCCGGCGGGGCAGGGCCGCGACGCCCGAGCAGAAGCAGGCCGTGCTCGATTTCCGGCCGGAGCCGGGGCAGGCCCTGCTGATCATCTTCCGCGAAGGCTTCGTCGGCAAGGCCGTGGGCATGGACCTGTCGGTCGATGATCGGTTCGTCGCCCAGCTTAAGAGCCCGCGCTTCACTGCTGTCTCAGTCGCACCGGGCGGCCACCAGGTCTCGATGGCGTTCGGCGGTCTCGCGGGCAAACAGAACAAGCCGACGGTCGAGGGCTTTATCGCCAAGCCGGGCGACGTCGTCGCCTTCCGCGCCGTCATGCAGATGGGCGCGCTGAAGAACCGGATCGTCGTCGAGCGGATCGAGAGCCGTGAGACGCTGAGCCTGCGTCTCACGCCGATGATCATGATCGCGCCTGAGGCTCAGGCCTTGGTCTGAGGCTCCAGCCACTTCAGCCATTTGCGTCGCATGGCCGTCTCAAGGTCGATCTGGGCGCCCGCACAATAGATCAACAGCATGCCCAGCACGTCCGCCGCCTCGTCGCCCAGGGCGTCGGCGTTCGGTGTCCCCCGAGCACGACCCGACAGACGCAGATGCTCGGCCGTCAGCTCGCCCAGCTCTTCCTGAAGCTTCAATAGAGCCCAGTCGCGGTCGCGGTCTATGTTGTGCGCTTCGGCGTAGATATCGGAGATGCGCAGGACAGACTCCTGCAGCGACTTGAGGTCCATCAAATGGCCACTGCGGCCTTGATGTGCGGCCAGGCTTCGTAACCCTCGAGCGTAAAGTCCGACAGTTCGAAGGCGAACAGATCGGTCTTCGGCGCGATGTGCATGACGGGCAGGGGCCGGGGCTCGCGCGTCAGCTGGAGCTCGGCCTGTTCCAGGTGGTTCAGATACAGGTGGGCGTCGCCGAAGGTGTGGACGAAGTCGCCGGGCTCAAGCCCGACCACCTGGGCCAGCATCATGGTCAGCAGGGCGTAGGAGGCGATGTTGAACGGCACGCCGAGGAAGACGTCGGCGCTGCGCTGATACAGCTGGCAGCTCAGTTTTCCGTCCGCGACAAAGAACTGGAACAGGCAGTGGCAGGGCGGCAGGGCCATGTCATCGACGTCGGCCGGGTTCCAGGCGGTGACGATGTGGCGGCGGCTGTTGGGGTTGGTCTTCAGGCCGTGGACCAGCTTCTCGATCTGGTCGATGACGCGACCGTCGGGCGCGGTCCAGGACCGCCACTGCTTGCCGTAGACCGGGCCCAGTTCGCCCTCGGCGTCGGCCCATTCATCCCAGATGCGGACGCCGTTGTCCTTCAGCCAGCCGATATTGGTCTCGCCGCGCAGAAACCACAGCAGTTCGACGATGATCGAGCGCAGGTGCAGTTTCTTGGTCGTCAGGACCGGGAAGCCCTTGGACAGGTCAAACCGCATCTGACGGCCGAAGACGCCCAGGGTGCCCGTGCCGGTGCGGTCGTCGCGTCGCACGCCATTGTCCAGAATGTCGCGCAGCAGGTTCAGATACTGCCGCTCGGGATGGTCGGCGGCTGCCGTGGCGGTCCGAGCCTGAAGTTCGATGGTGGCGACCTGAGCGTTCATGCCGAGAGCTTGCCTCAGATTGAGTGATTCGAAACGCGGAACCCGCAGCGGCGCGGACGGCGTCCACAGAAAACGAATCGGTCCGCCTTCGACGGGCGCCGTCAGGCCTCCAGCAGGGGAAGCAGCAGGGGGTGGGCGAGGACGGGCGCCGCCAGACGCACCACGGCCTGCGGATCCTCCAGCCGAACCGCCGCCGTGGCGTCGGCGATGATGAAATCGGCGTGAGTGCGCGAGGGCTCGGTCAGACGCTCGTGGCCGGGTCGCACAGTGGCCAGATACTGGGCCACGACCGAATCCGCCGAGCGCCCGCGTTCAGACTGGTCGCGCAGCAGGCGGCGGATGAAACGGATGTCAGAGGGCGTGTCGACGAAAACCCGGATGTCGAACAGGGCGGTCAAGTCGGCGGTGCAGAGCACATGGGTGCCCTCGACAATCACCACCTCGGCCGCCGGGATCGGTTCGCCGCCCGGTTCGCGTCCGTGGTGTATGAAGGACTAGAGGGGCGCGGTCACTGAACGACCGGCCTTGAGGTCCTTCAGATCTGTGATCATCAGGTCATGGTCGCGGGCGGCCACATCGTCGAAATCGAAGGTCGCCGCGTCGAAACCGGGCAGGCTGGCGGCGTCCCTGTAGTAGGAGTCCTCGCGCACCAGCACAG
>JBKBXN010000098.1:0-10150 GCA_046314055.1 Brevundimonas sp. | reverse complement strand
GGGTGCTGCGGATGATGCCTGAGGACGGCGGGATCGTGATGATCAACCTGGCTCCCGGCTTCGTCTCCGAACGGGTCCGCGCCTGGAACGCCGACCGCGCGGGCGAAGAGGCGCGGCTGAAGACCCTGAACCCCGGCGATCCAACCGCCGTCGAGGCCGGTCTGACGGCCTGGTCCGCCGCCCACCCGACGCCGGAGGCGACCCTGGCCGACGTCGTCGCCCACATCCAGCATGTGCGTAGGGTGGCGGGGATCGATCACGTCGGTCTGGGCGCCGACTTCGACGGCATCGGCAGCCTGCCCGAGGGCATGACCGGCGTGGACGCCTATCCCCGCATCCTCGCCGCCCTGATGGACGCCGGCTGGACCGAGGCCGACATCCGCAAGATCGCCGGCGAGAACCTGCTGCGCGTCATGCGCGCCGTCGAGGCGAGCGCCGCCGCCAAGGCCGCCGAGCGACCGTCCCTGGCCAAGCCCGCCGCCGGCTAGGCGGCCTTGCCTTTCGGGCCGGGACGGGGCATCAGGCGGGCCTCACCTCGGACCCGGCCTGTTTGAAGCGTCGGGTGGCTATCCCGGCCGCCGATCCGCCGGGAAACCCGCCGCATACGACCCATGGCCGCGCGCCAGGTCGGCGGCAGACCAGATGAACCCCTCATGTCCCTTATCGCCTCCGCGCGCCAGCAATGGCTCGCCAACCCTCGCCGCGACCTGTTGGCGGGCGCCGTGGTCGCCCTGGCCCTGATCCCCGAGGCCATCGCCTTTTCGATCATCGCCGGCGTCGATCCCGCCGTCGGCCTCTACGCCAGCGTCGTCATCGCCGTGACCATCGCCCTCGTCGGCGGCCGTCCGGCCATGATCTCGGCCGCCACCGGGGCCATGGCCCTGTTGATGGTCGGCCTGGTCCGCGACTACGGCCTGGAATACCTGTTCGCCGCCTCCATCCTGTGCGGCGTGTTCCAGATCCTCATCGGCCTGCTCAAGCTGGGCCGCTACATCAAGTTCGTCAGCCGAAGCGTGATGACCGGCTTCGTCAACGCCCTGGCCATCCTGATCTTCTTGGCCCAGATGCCCGAGCTGATCGGCGCCAACTGGCAGACCTTCGCCCTGGTCGGGGCCGCCCTGGTCGTCATCTACGGCTTCCCGCGCCTGACCAAGGCCGTGCCGTCGCCCCTGGTCGCCATCGTCCTGATCAGCGTCTTCGTCATGATGACCGGGCTGGACGTCCGCACTGTCGGCGACATGGGCCAGATGCCCTCGACCCTGCCGGTCTTCCACCTGCCGGCCGTGCCCCTGACCTGGGAGACCCTGGTCATCATCGCCCCCATCTCGGCGACCCTGGCCTTCGTCGGCCTGCTGGAAAGCCTGCTGACCGCCAATCTGCTGGACGACATCACCGACACCCCGTCGGACAAGGACCGCGAGACGCGCGGCCAGGGCATCGCGAACATCCTGTCGCCCCTGTTCGGCGGCATGGCGGGCTGCGCCATGATCGGCCAGTCGATCATCAACGTCACCTCCGGCGCGCGCGGGCGGCTGTCCACCCTGTGGGCCGGCCTGTTCCTGCTGTTCCTGATCCTGGTGCTGCGCGACTGGGTCGCCCAGATCCCTATGGCGGCTCTGGTCGCCGTCATGATCATGGTCTCCATCGGCACCTTCGACTGGGGCTCGGTGCTGAAGCTGCGCTCGACCCCGTTCCAGTCGTCGGTCGTCATGATCGCCACCACCGTCACAGTGGTCGCCACCCACGACCTGTCAAAGGGCGTGATCCTGGGCGTCCTGCTGTCGGCGGTCTTCTTCATGCGCAAGGTCGGCAAGACCATCGCCGTGACCGATATCGAGACTGCGGAGGAGGGCGTGCTGCGCTATCGCGTCACCGGCCAGCTCTTCTTCGCCTCGGCCGATCTGTTCGCCGCCAGTTTTGAGCACCACGGCCATCCCAAGCGCGTCGAGATCGACATGACCGAGGCCCATCTATGGGACCTGACCGGCGTCGCCGCCGTGGACAAGGTCGTGTTCCGCTATCGCCGCCAGGGCGCCGAAGTGAACATCATCGGCATGAACCACGCCGCCCGGACGCTAGTTGATCGGGTGGGCCGCTTCGAGAAGGAACATCTGCCCGCAGGCGCCGCCCACTAGCCCCAGGCTTCGACGGCGCCGCGGCGGCGGACCGGGGCCGCGCTGGCCAGTTGCGTGCGCGGCTCCGCCTCGGCGCGGCCGAACAGCCAGCCCTGGCCGTATTCGACGCCCAACGCCTTGAGCTCGGTCACCACCTCTTCGGTCTCGATCATCTCGGCGATGGTCTCAAGCTTCAGCGACCGGCTCAGCTCGACGATGTTGCCAACCATATTGCGCACCACTTCGTCGGTTTGGACCTCCCGGACCAGAGCGCCGTCGATCTTGACGGCGTCGACCGACAGCTTGCGCAGGTAGTCATACGAGGCCGCGCCCGAGCCGAAGTCGTCGATACAGACCTTGATGCCTGTTTCGCGCAGGGCCGCCAGGCGTCGGTTGGCGGCGCCGATGTCCGCCAGGGCGGAGGTTTCGGTGATTTCGACGATCAGCCGCTTGCGGTCGGCCGGCGAGCCGGCGGTCATCTGCAGCAGTTGCTCGACATAGGTGTCGTCGCCCAGCGAGGCGCCGGACACATTGATCGCCATCTTCAGCAGGCCCGCGCCGGGTGCGCGCATCCGCTTCAGCACCTTCTCAGCCACGGCCAGATCGAAGGACTCGATCATGTCCAGCTCCTCGGCCATGCGGATGGCGTTGGCGGGGCCGGCGCCGGCGCTGAAACGAGCCAGGGCTTCGAAATGGTGGACCGCACGCGAGGTGAGTTGCACGATCGGTTGGTAGTGGACCTGGAACTCGCGCGACTTGACCACGGCGCGGAAAGCCTCCGCGTCCCGGAAGGTCCGCTTCAGCGCTTCGGAGAAGGCGACTTGCGGGTTGGCGAGACCATCGTCCTTCAGACAAGCCTCGATCGCGTACCGCATGGCGCGCAGGACGCACAGGGTGTCTCCACCCTCCGGAAGGGGGGAGGCGTAAGACTCGGCGTCGAGATCCACGCCCTCCGCGCGGCCGGCTTCAACGACCTCGGCGGCCAGATCGCGGGTGTCCCCGGGCGCGCGGAACAGGGCATAGCGCTCGGGGGTGATCTGAGCCGCCGAGGATCCATGCGCCGCTGCGGATTGAAGCGTCGCTTCGATTCGGCGTTGCACCTTTTCCGCAACCTCTCCGGCCAGGTCCTCAAGCCCGCGAATATCAAGGAAGGCGAGTGAAAGGCTGGGGGCCAATGCGACGACGCGAGCGGCGTCGGCCATAAAGGTCTCCGCGTCCATAAGGGGCGGCGTCTCAAGCGAGGCCACCGCTATGGCAGGTCCCTCATAGGCGATCGAGCATGAGATGGCCGGCGCCAGCTGGGGCAGGATGAAGGCGCGCAGGGAGGCTCGTCGCACGCGCCCCGGCCCCGCCTGGATCAGGATTTGGGCGGCGGAGCTGCGTGCGCCAGGTCTTGTTCTCAGCAGAAGCTCAAGCGCGGCGTCGCCCTCATGAAGGAAGGTTACGAGCGGCTTGCCCGTCCAGAGCGCTCCGACGTCCGTGCCGGGCAAAGGGCCTGCGCCGAGCGCAAAGGCGACGCGGCCTTCGGCGTCAATTTCGACTAGAGCATCCGCAGATGCGAAGGCCAGACCGAGAAGGCGAGCAGTCATCGACATGCCGCCACCATGCCGGTCGCCGCTTAAAAAATAGGCAACGCCGGCGAGATTCCCAGATCGCCGATCTTTTGGCTTCAGGCCTTGCGGTTGAAGGCGACCGCGCGGCCGTCGCCCTGGGCTGCACGGCCGTCGGCGGCATAGGCCGAGGCGGGCGTGCGGGCGGCGGCGACCTCATGTGCGATCGCGCGCACCAGACCTTCGGAGATCTTGCGCGCCGCGTCCACCGCGCTGGCATGACGCGCCAGAACCGCTTCGAAGGCGCGGGTCGCCTCGATCAAGGCCATGCGCTCGGTCGCGAGAGCGCCGGCCAGCAGGGCGGGGTTGGCTTTCACATGGCCGGAGTCGCGACGATACAGGTTCGCCATCTCCTGGGTCTCGGTCAGGCTGGCGGCGACATCTTGAGGTCGACCTTCTTCGAAGGCGCGGGTTTCGGTCGCCAGCCGATCCGTCAGGCGTCGGGTCAGTTCGAGAAGTTGACGGACCCGAGCGGTGGCGAGATCTGTATCACTCATTGCGCGCCCTCCTGCATCTTCAGCATTTCGTTCATGACTGAACCCGACAGGCCGATGCCGCCCGCAGCGACCGTCTTCTTGGCCATTTCGTCCAGCAGGAAGCTGCGCCAGGTGGCCTCGGCTTGACCGCCGCCGAACAGGCCGTCGGTGGAAAGGCCCTCGAACATCGGCTTCAGCATCTGCGACAGGAACGAGGCTTCAAACGCTTCGGCGGTTTCCTTGACCTTGTCCCTGGACGCGCCGGCCGCGTTGGAGGTCAGGCCCTGAGCGGGGCGGAGCAAGTCAGCGGAGACGGCGAGGTCAGTCATCCTCACATCACCTCGATGTCGGCCTGCAGGGCGCCGGACGCCTTGATGGCCTGAAGGATGCTGATCATGTCGCGTGGGCTGACGCCCAGTGCGTTGAGGCCGTTGACCAGGGTGGACAGGCTGGTTCCACCGCCGACGAGCCGCATCTGGGTGCCCAGATCTTCTTCGACGCTGACCTGGGTGCTGGGGACGACGGCAGTTTGACCTTGGCTGAATGGAGCCGGCTGGCTGACGAACGGCTGTTCATCGACCGAGATGGTCAGATTGCCCTGGGCGATGGCGACGCGAGAGATGCGGACCGCGTCGCCCATGACGATGACGCCATTGACCTCGTCAATAATGACCTTGGCCGGAGAGTCGACGGTGACGGGCAGGTTCTCGACGCGGCTGATGAAGCCGGCCATGCCCATCTGGCCGGGCGCGCGCAGGGCCACCACCGTCCCGTTCTCGGCCAGAGCCGTGCCCGGGTAGGCGGCGTTGACGGCGGCGGCCACCCGCTGGGCCGTCGTGAAATCGGGATTGCGCAGGTTCAGGCGCACCTCGTTCATATTGGCCATCTGAAAGCCGGTCTCGCGCTCAACCGAGGCGCCCGAAGCAATGCGGCCTGCGGTGGGCACGCCGCGCGTCACCGACGAGCCGGAACCGCCCGAGGCCGAGACAGAGCCGGTCTGAACCGAGCCTTGCGCCACCGCATAGACCTGCCCGTCGGCGCCTTGCAGACTGGTCACGACCAGTGATCCGCCCAACAGGCTCTTGGCGTCGCACATCGACGAGACGTTGACGTCGATCCGCGAGCCGGGTGTGGCGAAGGCCGGCAGTTCGGCCGAGACCATGACAGCGGCCATGTTCTTCGTATTGGCGTTGGCGCCGCGGATGTTGACGCCCAAACGCTCGGTCATGCCTTCCAGCGACTGTCGGGTGAAGGGGCAGTTGCGCAGGCTGTCGCCGGTGCCGTTCAGGCCCATGACCATGCCATAGCCGACCAGTTGGTTGCCGCGCACGCCCTCTACGGCGGCGATGTCCTTGATGCGCGATTGGGCCAGGGCCGGCGACGCCACGGCGCCCAGAGCGGCGACGACGGCGAGGGGGGCGACAAGGCGGGCAAGCAGATTCTGCATCGGTCGGACGTCCTTACGGCGTTTCATTCGATGTGTTGCGAAGATCGTGCCGCAGGCTAAAGTCTTGAAAACAATGAGACTGGTGGCCAAGCAGCGTCTTGCTTTCGGCAGTATTTGCCGGGCCGTTAACCAAACGGTCATTCCGTTCGCCAAGGATGCCAGCATGAGCCGGAGCATGCGCCGATGAAGGTCACAGGGACGACGGGCCCCAACGCCCCTGCCGGCGGCAAGGCCGCACGTTCCGCGTCCGGTTTTTCGCTGGGCCAGGCGTCGGCGACTCCCGGGGCAGCCGCCCCGGCGGCCAGCGCTGCAGCCTCGACAGTCGCGGACGTCTCGGCCCTGATGGCGCTACAGGGGGTCGAGGGGCCGCTTGAGAAACGGCGCCGCGCTGTGAAACGGGGTACGGGCCTGCTGGATCGTCTTGACGAAATGAAGATGGCCCTGCTGTCCGGCGAGGCGGACGACGCGACTCTGGACCGACTCGCTCGCACGTTGCGCGAAGAGCGGCCGGATGACGGGAACCCCGAGTTGAACGCCCTGCTGGACCAGATAGACCTGCGGGCGTCGGTCGAGTTGGCCAAGGCAGAGCTTAGACGCGGCGGCGTCTGAACCTAAAAACGTCGGGTTTTCAAAATTTACGGCCGAAACTGCGCGACAAATGTCACGCGGGGCACGCCCTTCGCCTAATCGTGATCACGGAATCGCGAGCGCCGTTGCCGGGACTCTCCGGGCTGACTATACGGCCCATACGCCACAGGGGGGCGTGCTTAGAGAGCGTGAGTGCGATGAACGCTTTGGCGTCCGTTGTGTCCGACGAAACCGGTCCGTATCGGCCGTCTGACGACGAGCCGTTCATGAGTGAACGGCAGCTTGCCTATTTCAAAAAGAAGCTGCTGGACTGGAAGGATGAGATCCTTCGCGAGTCCAAGGGCACGGTGGTCAATCTGAAGGCCGAGACCGAAAATCACCCCGATCTGGTGGATCGGGCGTCTTCGGAATCGGATCGCGCGCTGGAGTTGCGCACCCGTGATCGTCAGCGCAAGCTGATCTCCAAGATCGATGACGCGCTGCGTCGGATCGAGGACGGGTCGTACGGCTATTGCGAGGACACGGGTGAACCGATCGGTCTGGGGCGTCTTGAGGCCCGCCCGACGGCGACCCTGTCGGTCGAGGCCCAGGAACGCCACGAACGCCGCGAACGCGTCCACCGCGACGATTGATCAGGCCTTCAGCGCGCCGGTTCGATGTCGGTGTGAATGAAGTCGCCGCCCTTATAGAGCAGGGGTAGGTTGCGTTCTTTCGCCAGGGCATAGGCGAAACAATCGCCCAGGTTCAGCCTGGCAGGAGTGCGCTTGCCGTAACTGTGTTCCGCGTCGGTGGCTAGCTGCGCGGTCTCTGCGACAGCCGGAGCGATCCGAATGTCCAGTTCCAATATCAAGCGATCAAGCCGTTTCATGCCTTCTTCGCCATGGAGTCGCCTGACCCGGACTGCAGCTTCCCAGTAGCCGACTGGGGAGATTTCGCATTTGTCGGCGAGGATACGCTCGATGAATGCCTGCTTCTCAGGTTCGTCCAGAAGGATGGCGACGATGGCGGAAGCATCGACAGCCGTGGTCACTTAGGAAGCCCATCTTCATCGTAGATGTCGTCGTCGGTCAGAAGCGGCCCTAACATCGGCAAGGCGTTGAACTCCCGCACGATCTCGTTCACCGCCGCAATCTTTCGATCGATTTCCGCCTGTCGCGCCTTATCCGTGCGCTCTTCCCGCTCGCGCGCCATTTCATCGACCAGGTCCGTGATCGATCGACCCTCGCGTCGCGCGAGGGTGCGAAGTCGCTCGGCGACTTCGGGCTTCCTGATCTGCACTGGAGCGTTCATGACGGCGATAAGTCTATCATGACGGGTGTTTCGATCCAACCCGCGCCTTGACTTCGCCGGGTTGCGGCGCGACCTAGCCGCCTCGCTTTCAAGGTCGCTCTCCTATGTCCGTCAAGGTCCGTTTCGCCCCGTCCCCCACGGGTAAGCTGCACGTCGGCAATGTCCGCACCGCCCTGGTGAACTGGCTGTTCGCCAAGGGGCAGGGCGGTTCATTCGTGCTGCGGATCGACGATACCGACCTGGCGCGCTCCACACCCGAGTTCGAACAGGGGATCGAGGACGATCTGACCTGGCTGGGTCTGACCTGGGACGAGCGTTACAACCAGTCCAAGCGGTTCGACCGCTATGAAGAGGCCGCCGCCAAGCTGAAGGCGTCGGGCCGGCTGTATCCTGCCTATGAGACTGCCGATGAACTGGACCGCCGTCGCAAGGTGCAACTGTCGCGCGGCCTGCCGCCGATCTATGACCGCGCCGCCCTGGAACTGACCGACGCGCAGAAGGCCGCTTATGAGGCCGAGGGCCGTCGTCCGCACTGGCGGTTCAAGCTGGAAGGCAAGCGCGTCGCCTGGGAAGACCTGGCGCGCGGCCATGCCGAGGTCGACACCGCCTCCATGTCGGATCCGGTGCTGATCCGCGAGGACGGCCTGTTCCTCTACACCCTGCCGTCCGTGGTCGACGACATCGACATGGCCATCACCCACATCATCCGGGGCGAGGACCACGTCACGAACACCGGCGCGCAGATCGAGATCTTCGAGGCGCTGGGCGCCACGGTTCCAGGCTTCGCCCACATGCCCCTGCTGGTCGGCGCCGACGGCGCGGCCCTGTCCAAACGCCTGGGCTCGCTGTCGATCAGCGACATGCGCGACCAGGGCTATGAGCCGATCGCCATTACCAGCCACCTGGGCCGGATCGGCACCTCGGATCCGTTGGAGGTGGGTGAGTCGGTCCGGGCTCTGGGCGCCAGTTTCGCCTTCACCAAGATGGGACGTTCGCCGGCGCGCTACGATACGGCAGACTTGGACCGGCTGAACGCCCAGGCGCTGCACGTGATGGACTACGCCACCGCCCAACCGCGGCTACAGGCGTTGGACGCCGACCTGGGCGAGGCTTTCTGGTCGGTCGTGCGCGGCAACCTGAATAAGTTCGCCGATGTGGTTGAAATGGCGAAGATCGTGCGCGGCCCGATCCAGCCGGTGATCGAGGACGCGGCCTTCATTGACGCCGCCGCCGCCCTGCTGCCTGAAGTGATTGACGAGACCGCCTGGTCCGCCTGGACCAACGCCGTCAAGGCCGAGACCGGCGCTAAAGGCAAGGCGCTGTTCATGCCGCTGCGTCTGGCGCTGACGGGGCAGGCGCATGGGCCGGACATGGCGGCCATGGCGCCGCTGATCGGTCGCGAAACCCTCCAGCGGCGTCTGAAAGGCGAGGCGGCCTAAGCCGCCTCGACCTCGATCAACCGTTGCAGACGGCCAGTTCTTCGGCGCTGAGTTCGACGCCCTTGTAGGAGAAGGCCGTCACGCGGCCGAACTTCTGCACCACGCGACGGCAGGCGCGCGTCGCCGGCTGTTCCGTCCCGCCGGCGGCGGTGCAGGTCGCGCCTTCGCAGGACCAGCGCGCGCCGTCGATGATGGTGGCGCGTGCGGGCGCGGTGGCGGCGTCGGCCAGGGTCAGGCGGGTGGCTGCGGGGGCTTCGGCCATCGCGGGGGCGGCGGCGAACAGGGCTGCGGCGACGAGCAGGACGCGCATGATAACTCTCCGGATTGAAGAACGGCGTCGTGCCGTCGGGGCCAATGTCAGTTTCCGATAAAAACTGTCAACCCGACCTGAAAAATATTTATGAGCGGCGATAACCTATCGGCGATCATACTTCCGCTCGGTTGCGCCGTCCTTGGCCTGAATCTGAACCATGGCTTCCTCGACCGTGTCGGCCACGGTCCACGCGTCTAGGAAGGCGGCGGGGGTCATGCCCTCTTCGACACTGTGGCGCATCAGGGCGAAGAAGCCGTCCCAGAAGCCGTTCAGATTGAGGAAGACGACTGGCTTCTGATGGAGGTCCAGCCGCTTCCAAGACAGAAGCTCAACGACCTCTTCCAAGGTGCCGATGCCGCCGGGCGCGACCACGAAGGCGTCGGACTGATCGTACATCAGCTGTTTGCGCTCGTGCATCGATGTGACCACGACGGTCTCGACTTCGTCGAACAGGCGTTCGCGGCTGCGCAGGAAGGCGGGCATGATGCCGACGACGCGGCCGCCGGCCTCGTGCGCGCCGCGCGCAGAGGCGCCCATCAGTCCGACCCCGCCGCCGCCATAGACCAGCCGCCAACCGGCTTGCGCCGTCGCCCTGCCGAAGGCGTGCGCGGCCTCTGTGTAGGCGGGGTCGGCGCGGTCGGAAGAGCCGCAGAACAGGCAGACGGACGGGCCGTCGAAGGGAAGGAACGAAACGGGGGGCAGGGACATGGAGCCTCGGACTGAACGATTGCGCGGTCGACCCATGGCCAAACCGGCGGCGGGCGGGGTAACAGATTCCCGAGCCGCTTGGCTGCCAGCCATATATCGTCGAGGCCTAGGATGAAACGCCGGATCACAGCCACGGTCGTCTTGGCCGCGACCCTGGTCGCGGCG
>JBKBXN010000097.1:0-10205 GCA_046314055.1 Brevundimonas sp. | reverse complement strand
AGTATCTCCCTCGGCTTTACGATCTCGTTGCAGCAGCCGCAGGCGATGCGCGGCGTCAGGGTCTGGCCGCAGGTCGAGTGGACCATTTCGATGCCGCAGTCGGTCTCGCCATAGACGTGTTTGGCGCCCCAGCCGTGCAGGGTCACCAGAACCCCGTACAGATCCTTGCCCTTGGCCGTCAGCACATATTCATTGCGCGGCGGGCGTTCCGAATAGGGGCGCGGCTCAAGCACCCCATGCTGGACCAGGCTTTTCAGACGCGCGGCCAGAACGTTGCGCGCGACGCCCAGATTGTCCTGCCACTGCTCGAATCGGCGCACCCCGTTGAAGGCGTCGCGGATGACCAGCAGTGTCCACGGATCGCCGATCACCTCCAGCGTGGCGGCGATGGAGCAGCTTTGGCGGCTGTAGTCTGCGGTGCGTCCCATGGGACAAAAGTGACCTCGCGTCAGCCGCTTGGCAAGAGGGTTGCCAAACCGAACCCGCTAGGTCAGTCTTGTTTAGCAACGGACTGACGAACCTCCCGGTTCGCCGACCTTGTTCCCGACTGGCGGAAGGCTCTCTTTTAGCCTTCCGCCTCTTCTTCGCCTGACGCAGGATCGCGCCCATGGCTCACATGACGACTCCCATCTCCCTCGACGCCGCCCTGGCCTTCCACACCCTGGACGACGGCGGTCTGTCGGCGCCCGTGCCCGGTCACTTCTCCAATGGCCCGTCGGGCCTGGCGCCGGAAAAGGGCTTCCCCTTCGGAGGCCTGCTGGCGGCCCTGTGCGCCCAGTCGATGCGTCAGGGCCTGTCCCTGACCGCGCCGCTGCGCACCCTGTCGGTCCAGTATCTGTCAGCAGCCAAGTTCGGTGATCAGGTCGCCTTTCGTCCGCGCCTGCTGCGCGGCGGCCGCAATGTGATCTATGCGGCGGTCGAGGCCGAGCAGGACGGCCGCATGACCCACCACGCCACCGGCACCTATGGCCTGGACGGGGACACGCCGCCCCTGACCCCGCTCCATCTGCCCCCGCCCCCGCTGGACAGCCTGAACCCCGCCGCCACCATCCAGGGTCCGATGTCGCCCCACTTCGCCCAGCACGTCGAATACCGGTTCGACGGCGGTCCCAACATCCTGGGCGGCAATGCGGGCCGGCCGGTGATCGAGCGCACCTGGATGCGGATGGCCGACCGTCGGCCGCTGGACGAGGTCGGGCTCTGCTATCTGCTGGACGCCCTCTACCCCCCGGCCTGGACGGCTTCGTCCACCCCGGCGCCCATGACCACCGTCGATCTGCGGATCGACATCCTGACCGACCCGACGCCGCAGACCGCGCCCGACGGCTGGGCCTTCTTCGAGTTCCGGATGCTGGACCTGGGCCTGGGCTGGACAGTGGACGAAGCCACCGCCTGGGGCGCGGACGGAACCCCGCTGGCGATCTCGCGACAACGCCGCAAACTGCTCCCGCAACGGGGCGCGTGACCCCAGCGGCGGTCAGGCCCCGTTCACCATTGGGCTGTATCTTCGACATCTCACGAGAGACTCCTCCGATGACCGACCGCCGTCCCCTGCGCGCCGCCGCCCTCCCCCTCCTGCTTGGCGCAGCGCTGATGCTCCAGGGCTGCCTCGTCGGCGCCGTGGTCGGCGGAACCGCCGCCGTCGTGGGCGGCACGGCCAAGGCCGGGGGCGCGGTCGTCGGCGCCGGCTTCGACGCCGTCACCACCTCCGACGAGGAAACCCGCGCCCGCCGCGAACGCGAACAGCGCGACTACGAACGCCAGCAACGCCGCTGCGAACAACGCCAGCGCCAAGGCAAGACCTGCTGACCCGCTGAACCATACACAGCCTCATTCGCCCCCTGCGCGGGAGGGAGAGGTTTCGTGGTACGGTCCTCAAATGACCCCGACCGTCCTGATCCCCGGCCTCGCCTGCACGGCCGAAATGTTCGCTTCCCAGACTGTCGCCCTGTGGCCCCACGGACCCGTCACCGTCGCCTCGACGCTTGAGGGCGACAGCATCGCCGCCATGGCGGCGGCCATCCTGCGCGACGCCCCCGCCCGTTTCGCGCTCGGCGGCATCTCGATGGGGGGCTATATCGCCATGGAGATCCTGCGACAGGCGCCGGAACGGATCATCAAACTGGCCCTGCTCAATACCTCGGCGCGTGCCGACACCCCTGAACAGATCGAGGCGCGACGCCTGCTTATGGAACGCGTTCGGAACGGCGAACTGGAAGCAGTCCTCGCCCAGGTCACGCCCAACCTGCTTCATCCCGACCATCGCGGCCGTCAGGACCTGATCGACATCCAGATCCGCATGGGGCGCGATGTCGGATCAGACGGCTTCATCCGCCAGGAAGCGGCGATTACGAAGCGGATCGACTCGCGTCCACACCTCGCCCACATCCGGGTCCCGACCCTCGTCCTGGTCGGCGACCGTGACCCGCTGACGCCGCCGGATCGCGCACAAGAGATCGCCAGCGCCATCCCTGACGCCAGCCTCGCCATCATCCCCGACTGCGGCCACGCCTCGACGCTGGAACAACCCGAGGCGATCAGCGCGGCGCTGGTGGAGTGGCTGAACGCTTAGAGACTCAGCACGCACCGCTCGTTGATGGTCGGCCGCGCCACCTGCACCCGGCACAGGCCCGGCCAATCGGGCTGCAGCGTCTTCACGAACCACAGGCACAGGTTTTCCAGGCTGGGCAGTTCCAGCCCCGCGTGCTCGTTCAGCATGCCGTGGTCCAGCTGTTCCGCCGCCGCCTTCAGCGCCCGGTCCAGCGCGCCCAGGTCGGCGACCCAGTTGTGCTCGGCGTCCAGGGTCTCGGACCGGATCGTCGCCTCGACCGTGAAGGAATGGCCGTGGACGCGGCGATAGATGCTGCCCTCGGGTTCGTTGGGGAAATGGTGGGCGGCGTCGAAGGTCGCCTGTTTGGTGATTTCGAAAACGGGCATTAGCGGACGCCGATATACTTGTGTGTCTGGACGCTCAGGCGCCACTGGGGATGGGTCAGGCAGTATTCGATGGCGGCGGCGGTGTTGGCCGCCTGGTCGGGGCCGTCCATGGGCTGAAGCCAGAACCGCTCGAAATCCAAGTCTTCGAACCGCTCCGGCAGGGCCTTGACCTGCGGATAGACCAGCTTCAGCTCCTGGCCCTTGACCTGGATCAGATCGGCGTCGGCCTTGGGACTGACGCAGATCCAGTCGATCCCGTCGGGCGCCGCCAGGGTGCCGTTGCTCTCGATGGCGATCTCGAAGTCCCGCGCCCGCAGGGCCGCGATCAGCGGAGGGTCCAACTGCAACAGGGGCTCGCCGCCGGTGCAGACCACCAGATTCGGATCCCCCGCCCGGCCCCGCCACATCGCCGCGACATGATCGGCCAACAGGTCGGCCGTGGCGAACTTGCCCCCGCCGTCACCATCCACTCCGACGAAGTCCGTATCGCAGAAGCTGCAGACAGCGCTCGCCCGATCCTGCTCGCGCCCGCTCCACAGATTGCAGCCGGCGAAGCGCAGAAAGACCGCCGGCCGTCCCGCCTGTCCGCCCTCGCCCTGGACGGTCAGAAACACTTCCTTGGCCGAATAGGTCACGTCTTGGCGCCCTGGGATGCGACCCAGTCTTCATACCCCGCCGCGCGCAGTTCGCACGCCGGGCATTCGCCGCAGCCATAGCCCCAGGCGTGCCGATGCGTCCGGTCGCCCTGATAGCAGGTGTGGCTGTCCTCGATGATCAGTTCGACCAGAGCCTCGCCGCCGATCCGCTCGGCCAGCGCCCAGGTCTGCCCCTTGGTCAGCCACATCAGCGGGGTGTCGATCACCACCGGCTTGTCCAGCCCCAGAGACAGGGCGCGCGCCATGGCCTCCATCGTCTCGTGGCGACAGTCGGGGTAGCCGGAATAGTCCGTCTCGCACATGCCGCCGACCAGCACCTCCAGCCCGCGCCGATCCGCCAGGGCCGCCGCCGCCACCAGGAAGATCAGGTTGCGCCCCGGCACGAAGGTGGTCGGCAGGCCGCGCGCATCCATCTCGATCTTGCGGTCGGCGGTCAGGGCGCTCTCGGCGATCCGGCCATAGCCGGTCAGGTCCACCACATGGTCGTCGCCCAGCCGGTCGGCCCATTGCGGCAGGGCCGTCTTGATCCCCGCACGCACAGCCTGGCGCGCCTCCATCTCGACCAGATGACGCTGGCCGTAGTCGAAGCCGACCGTCTCCACCCGCTCGAACCGCTCCAGCGCCCAGGCCAGACAGGTCGCGCTGTCCTGCCCGCCGGAGAACAGGACCAAAGCGGTCTTCGCCACGATTTGGGGGGTCTTTTCCAGGATGACGCTCATGACGAATCTGCGGTCGGCCGGTCGGCCGCGCGCATGCACAAAGGGATGAGGACCCTAGATGGGTCGGGGCGGCCTTCTACACCAGACCCGGTCCGGGCGCAAAATCCGCCTGTGACACCGCTTGTAACGCACGAAACTTTTTGATCCGGCTTAACTAATCCGCAAGCGCTACCGGAGCATATGGGGGGCGAGTAAGGAGTTCCAGGCAGTATGCCGATTATCGAGACCCTTTCAGAGCAGACGCAGCCGGTCGCGCCTTCGACCCTCGGCTGCCAGGTCCTCGCCCGGTTCGAGCGCGAACCGGACACGCTGGTCATTCCGGTGGTCGAGAATGACCGCCCCGTCGGCCTCGTCGAACGCACCGCCTTCCTGCAAAAGATCGCCGGCCGTTTCGGCCACGCCCTCTACGACGGCCGCCCCATCAGCTTCGCCATGGACCCCGAACCGGCGGTGGTCGAAGGCGACGTCCAGATGGACGCCTTCTGCGACATCATTCTGAAGGGCGGTCCCGCCGCCCTGCTGCGCGGCTTTATCGTCACCAAGGCCGGCCGCTATCATGGCGTCGGCACCGCCGCCACACTGCTCAAGGTCGCGACGGATCGCCAGCGCGCGCATGACGCCCAGATGGCCGACCAGGCCGCCATCCTAGACGACACCCGCGCCCAGGCCCTCGCCGCCGCCCGCGCCAAGAGCCAGTTCCTGGCCATCATGAGCCACGAGTTGCGCACCCCGATGAACGGCGTGCTCGCCGTCGCCGAACTGCTGCGCCGCCAACCTCTGAACGCGGCGGCCCAGGCCCACGTCCAGACCATCGTCGACTCTTCGGAAAGCCTGCTGCGCATTCTTCAGGATGCCGTGGACCTGTCCAAGGCCGAAGCCGGCGAACTGGAGTTGAACCCCGCCCCCACTCCGCTGCGGGCCGTCATGGACGATGTGCAGTCCCTGTGGGAGCCGCGTGCGTCCCAGGACGGCGTGACCCTGATGGTCGGTTATGAGGGCGACACCGAACTGGCGGCCGTCATCGACGGCATGCGCCTGAAACAGGTCTTCAACAACCTGATCGGCAACGCGCTCAAGTTTGCGCGAAACGGCGTGGTCGAGGCCGGGCTCAAGGCCTGGGTCGAGGGTGATCAGGTGCGCATGGAGGCCCGCGTCCGCGACGACGGCCCCGGCGTGGACGCCGACCGCGTCGATTCCATCTTCGAACCCTTCGTCCATGGCTCCGGTCCGGACGGCGCAGGCCTGGGCCTGTCGATCTGCCGCCAGGTGATCGACAGGATGGGCGGCCGCATCTGGGCCGAGAACAACAAGGGCCGGGGCGCCACCTTCGCCTTCGATCTGGCGGCACGACGCGCCGTCGCCGCCGTCGAGACGCCGTCGAACGTGTCGGACTTGTCCGAGCTGAACCTCCAGTCCACGCCGCACGTCCTCATCGTCGATGACAACGCCACCAACCGCGTCGTGGCCCAGGCCCTGTGCGAAATGTTCGGCTGCAGTTCCGAACTGGCCGAAGACGGCCTCGAGGCGCTCCAAGCCGTTCAGGAAAACAACTACGACCTGATCCTGATGGACATCAAGATGCCGCGCATGGACGGCGTCCAGGCCACCCAGGCCATCCGCGCCCTGGACGGTCCCGTCAGCCGCATTCCCATCGTCGCCCTGACCGCCAACGCCGACCCGGAAGACGCCAAACACTATCTGTCCGTCGGTATGGCCGCCGTGGTGGAAAAGCCGATCAAGCCGGAGCGTCTGCGCATGGCCATGAACGCCGCCCTGGCCAGCGTTGAACGGGTCGAGCAACCCCAATCCACGCCCACGCGCAAGGCCGGCTGATCCGGCGTCAGTCCGGCCGGACCTCCAGCGTCTCCTCGTCCTCCTCGTCGTAGCCGACCAGGCGCAGCGCCCGCGCCTTCTGGCCGTTCAGCTCCGCCCAGCGCAACAGCCCCTCCTCGCGGCCGTGGGTGATCCACACCTCGTCCGGCTTCAAATCCTCGAAGGTGGCGATCAGCTCGCCCCAGTCGGCGTGGTCGGAGATCACCAGCGGCAGCTCCACCCCCTTCTGACGCGCCCGCGCCCGCACCCCCATCCAGCCTGACGCAAACGCCGTCACCGGATCGGCGAAACTGCGCGCCCATCGGTCCTGGATCGCCGACGGCGGGGCGATCACCACCTCGCCGCCCAACGCTCCTTTGCCCAGACCCCGCGCCGGCAGGATCGGCCCCAGGGCCACCCCTTCGCGTTCATACAGGGCGTTCAACCGCTCCATGGCCCCGTGGACATAGATCGGCCGCTCCCATCCCGCCTCGCGCAGGCTCATGATGATCCGCTGCGCCTTTCCTAAGGCATAGGCGCCGACCAGATGCGCCCGCTCGGGAAACTGGCCCAGCGACCGCACCAGCCGCGCGACCTCCTCCTCCGCCGCCGGATGGCGGAACACCGGCAGGCCGAAGGTCGCCTCCGAGATGAAGACATGGCAGGGCGTGGGCTCGAAGGCCGGGCAGGTCGGATCGCGCCGACGCTTGTAATCGCCCGACACCACCATGGTCAGGCCCTTCCACTTCACCTCGACCTGGGCCGAGCCCAGCACATGGCCCGCCGGGACCAGCCGCAGGTCCACGCCATTGATGGCGGCGGCCTCGCCGTATTCGACCGCCTGCTGTCGCCCTGCGAAATCGACGCCGTAGCGTTCGGCCATGATGGCCAGGGTCTGGCGCGTGGCCAGGACGACGCCATGCCCCGCCCGCGCATGGTCCGAATGGCCATGGGTGATCACCGCCCGGTCCACCGGCCGCACCGGATCGACGTAGAAGTCGCCCGGCGGGCAGTAGAGGCCGGCGGGCGTGGGGTGCAGCAGGTCTTCGGGGCGGATCATGGGACCGTAACGCTCTCGACGCCGTCGGGTCCCCCCTCCATACAGGAGACAATCATCGGCTTCACGGGCGTCCGTTCGCATGCACGACAGTTTCGTCGACACCATCCTGCCCCAGTTGGCGGCGGGGGCCGCCCACACGGGGGCCCTGGGCTTCATCTTCGACGGCCTTCATGACGGCGAGCCCCGCATTCGCGTCCCCTGGCGCGAAGACCTGGTCGGAGATCCGGACACAGGCGTCCTGGCCGGCGGCCTCGTCACCACCCTTCTCGACCATATCGGCGGCCTCGCGGTCTGGACCGCCATGGACGAGTTCCAGCCCATCGCCACCCTGGACCTGCGGGTGGACTATATGCGCGCCGCCCATCCGCGCGTGGATCTTCTGGCCCAGGCGAAATGCTTCCGCCTGACGCCCACCATCGCCTTCGTCCGCGCCTGGGCCTTCGAGGTCGATCCGTCGGACCCCGTCGCCGCCGCCCAGTCCGCCTATGTGCTGAACCGCCCTCGCCCCAGCCCCCGCCCGGCTCGCGAGGAGGCTAGAGCATGAGCGACCTTCTCGACCGCATCCCCTACGCCCGCTTCCTGAACCTCCAGACTCTGGTCAGCGGCGACGAAGTCACCGTCATCCTGCCCTTCGCCGACCGGCTGATCGGCAATCCCATGCTGCCCGCCCTGCACGGCGGCTCGACCGCGGCCCTGCTCGAGATGACGGCCATGGCCCAGGTCGCCCTGGCCTTCCCCAGCCCGCGCCTGCCGCGCCCGATCAATGTCACGGTCGCCTATCTGCGCACCGGCCGCCCGGTCGACGTCTTCGCCCGCGCCAGCATCAGCCGCGCCGGCCGTCGCGTCGCCCATGTCCAGGCCGAGGCCTGGCAGGAGGCCCGCAGCCAGCCCATCGCCTCCCTCACCGCCCACTTCTTGCTGGACAATCCCTAAGGATTTCCGGCGCCTTCGCCCCTTCCTCCAAAGCTTTACAAGACAAGGATCGACGAACGTCGCACCTCAGCGCGGAATTGCTTAAACGGTTAACAAGACTCTATCGAATATGGTTAAGCCATGTTAAGATTCATCCATTGTAAACCTTAGTTTGAGGGGCTTTTCTAATGGAACGGACTGAAGTCATCGCCAGCGTCGCCGGCGATCTGCACGCGACTGAACACGCCATCGACGCCGCCATCACCCAGGCGACCGTGCTGGTGCAATCCTTCATCGGCGCCCGCGCCGCCCTCTCGCTTTCGCCCGTCGCCGCCACGGCGTCGCAAGCCAAGGCCATGGAAACCATCGCCGCCCTCGCCGCCGCCCGCGAATCCATCGTCGCCTGCCACGCCGAGCTCCAAAAAGACCACCGTCGCCTGGGCTTCGGAACCTACGCCATCGGCCCCGTCGGCAAGCCCGACGACTGGCTCGACCCCAAGCCGGTCAAGCAGACCGGCCATCTCCGCTCGGTCGGGTGAATTCTTGGTAAGCTTAGCAGACTGACATTTCCGCTTAACCGGAATTAGGTCATGATCGCCCCTGTGCATTCAGCGCGGGGGCGATTTGCATGGTTAACATGGGTTATGCAGTTGTCGGCGCGATCTTCATGGTCGGCATGGCCCTTTTCGCCTTCCTAAAAGGCGGCACACGCGAAAAGATCGGCGCAGGTTATCTTATATTCGCCTGGTTCGCGTCCTTGCTTGTTCAAGAAAACAGCGATTTTCGCGGCCTGCCGATCGGCATGTTTCTGATCGACCTCTTCTCTCTTGTGTTCTTTGCCGCCTTGGCCTGGCGCTCGCCCCAGTCTTGGCCTGTTTGGGTGACGGGCCTGCAATTGATCACCGTCATGGGTCACATCATGATCCTGACGACGAAGACAGTACCAATAGCGTCGCTTTACACGGTGATGAATCTGGTGGGCTACCTGATCATCCTCTGCATCGGCGTCGGCACCTTCTTCGTCTGGCAAGAACGTAAGGCCGCCGCCGAGTATGAACAGCGGACAGCTAGGTAGATATTCCTAACTCGCTCCCTTAAAATCCCTCGACTCACTGTCGGGATTCCCATGCCCCTGTCGCACGCCAAACTGTGGAAAGCCGTGGACGCCCTGGCGCGGCGCGAGGGGTTGTCGCCGTCGGGGCTGGCGCGGCGAGCGGGGCTGGATGCGACCAGTTTCAATCCGTCCAAACGGTTCGGGGCCGGCGATCCGCCGCGTCCCCGCTGGCCCTCGACCGAGAGCATGACCCTGATCCTCCAGGCGACCGGCGTGTCCCTGGCCGAGTTCGCGGCCCTGGCCGAGGACGCGCCGCAGACCCAGGCGACCGTGCCCCTGTTGGGCCTGGCCCGGGCCGGTCTGGACGGCTTCTTCGACGATGCGGGCCTGCCGACCGGCGACGGCTGGGACCAGACCGAGCTGCCGCGCGTCAACGCCACCACCTTCAGCCTGCGGATCAGCGGGGATTCGATGGCCCCCCTGTACCGCGAGGGCGACCGCGTCATCGTCGATCGGGGCGACCCCGCCGTGCGGCGCGGCGACCGGGTCGTGGTCCGCCTGACCTCGGGCGAGGTGGTGGCCAAGGAGCTGGCCGGCCTGACCGCCCGCGCCGCCACCCTGTCCTCGATCAATCCCGACTATCCGCCCCGCGTCGTGCCCCGGCGCGAGATTGAATGGATGGCGCGCATCCTGTGGGTCAGTCAGTAAAAGGCCCCGCCCGGCGAACCGGACGGGGCCAGGCTCCAACGGCGAACCGCGAGCCTTGCGACGGTCCCGGCGGCGGGAACAGGACGGGGCATGAACGGTCCCGCCGCCGAAACGGTCTTTCTAAAAGCGACCCTTAGCGGGTCACATAGTTGGCGTTGACCCAACCGCCGCCGGCGATCTGAATCCAATCGCCTTGCGAGGCGACGGCCGTGAACTGTTGGCCGGCCGACAGGCTGCCCGCCTGGCGGAAGCCGGTGCCGGGGCCGCTGCGGATGCGCAGGTTCGTGCCGGCGCGATAGGTGTTGGCGTTGGCCTGGGCTGCGGCGCGGGTGCGTTGCTGGTTGCAG
>JBKBXN010000096.1:0-10226 GCA_046314055.1 Brevundimonas sp. | reverse complement strand
AGGCGCGTTTCGGGGCGCCGCCGGTGGAATGGCACAGCGGCATCGGCCAGGCCGGCCGGCGGCGGGCCTGGCGGGCGGTGGCCGAGGGGGCGGCGCGGCTGGTGGTCGGCGCCCGCTCGGCCCTGTTCCTGCCCTTCGTCGATCTGCGGCTGATCGTGGTGGACGAGGAGCACGACAGCTCGTTCAAACAGGAAGAAGGTCTGGTCTATCACGGGCGCGACCTGGCGGTGGCGCGGGCGCGGATCGAAAAGGGGGCCGTGGTCCTGGCCTCGGCGACGCCGTCGCTGGAGACCCTGTGGAACGCCCAGGCCGGGCGGTATGACTGGCTGAAGCTGGGCGCGCGTCACGGGGTGGCGGTGATGCCCGATATCGAACTGCTGGACCTGCGCCAGCATACGCCCGATCCCCAGACATGGCTGTCGCAACCGCTGCGTCTGGCGGTGGCCGAGACCCTGGCGCGGGGCGAGCAGACCCTGTTGTTCCTGAATCGGCGCGGCTATGCGCCCGTCGTCCTGTGCCGCGTCTGCGGACACCGGCTGACGGCGCCGGACACTGACAGCTGGCTGGTCGAGCACCGCTATACCGGCCGTCTCGTCTGTCACCTGACCGGCTTTTCCATGGCGCGGCCCAAACTGTGCCCGTCGTGCGGGGCCGAGGACTCGCTGGTCTCGGTCGGACCCGGCGTCGAACGGGTCGAGGAAGAGGTGCGCCAGCTGTTCCCCGAGGCGCGGACGGCGGTGTTCAGCTCTGACACCGTGCCCGACGCCAAGTCGGCCCGGGCCTTGATCCAGCGGATGACCGACGGCGAGATCGACATCCTGGTCGCGACCCAGGCCGCCGCCAAGGGCCACAACTTCCCCCGCCTGACCCTGGTCGGGGTCGTGGATGCGGACCTGGGCTTGCGAGGCGGCGACCTGCGAGCGGCCGAGCGCACCTATCAGCTCTTGGCCCAGGCGACGGGGCGGGCGGGGCGCGCCGACCGACCGGGGCGGGCCATCTTGCAGACCTGGACCCCCGAACATCCGGTGCTTCAGGCCCTGGCGGCCGGCGACCGGGACGCCTTCGTCGAGGCGGAGATGGCCGAGCGGGAAGCCGCCGCCCTGCCCCCGTTCGGCCGGTTGGCGGCGATCATCCTGTCCAGCGAGAATGCGGCCGCAGTGGAGAAGGTCGCCGCCGACCTGGCCCAGGCCATTCCCAACGCCGAGCGGCTTGAGGTCTATGGCCCCGCCGACGCGCCCTTGGCCCTGGTGCGCGGACGGCGGCGCAAGCGGCTGCTGGTGCGGGCCGACCGCGATGTGAACCTTCAGGCGTTTCTGCGGGCGTGGCTGGCGCGGGTGAAGGTCCCCGCCTCGGTCCGGCTGACGGTGGACGTCGATCCCTACTCCTTCCTCTGACCGCTGAGAGGCGAAGAGGATGGAGGCCTGGCCTCCGAGTCGAACGGAGGGTTTTCGGGCTTGCAGGCCCGCCGCGTAGCCACTCCGCCACCAGGCCGTAACGCGTGCAGACTGCCACGGGTCTGGCTGTGGCGGATGTCGTGCGCGTTTCGACCTGTAACGCGCTGTAGCGGCAAGATGGGGCGCAAGACTTTCGACAAGCTGGCGTCCATCGACGCTTCGTCGGCGGCGGAGACGGTCATTCACGAAGGCCGGGTGGCCATTCCCGCATGTCCGATGGCGAAGGCGAACCGTCGTCTTCAGGGTCAGGTCATCGAGGGCCGGTCGTCGGTCCCCCTGAACAGGACACCGCGCCATGAAGACCCTTTCCGCCCTCTGCGCTTGCGCCGCCCTTTCCGCCGCCGCCCTGGCGTCGACGTCCGCCCTGGCCGCCGACGTCACCTTCGACTTCGACGTGGCCGCGCCGACGGGGCGGATCATGGTCGCCCTGTTCGACAGCGAGGCCAACTATGGCGGCGCAGGTCATCCGGTTCGCTACGCCATGGTCGAGGCGGGCGCGCCGTCCCGGCGGGTGACGTTCGAAGATCTGCCGGACGGCGACTACGCGATGCGCGCCTTCCACGACATGGACGGCGACGGGAAGATGAAGACCAATCCGTTCGGCATGCCGGTCGAACCCTTCGCCTTCTCCAACAACGCCGTCGGCAACATGGGCCCGGCTTCGTGGGATCGCGCCAGATTCGCCGCGACCGGCGCGGTCGTCCAGACCATCAGCCTCAAATAGTCCGTCCCAGCTGGAGCCAGATCATGACCCCGTCCCGCCGTTCCTTCCTGTTGGGCGCCGCCGCCCTGTCGGCCGCCGTCGCCACGCCCGAGATGGTTCGCGCCGCTGCGGCTCTCGACGTCGCCGCCAAGGCCGACTGGGCCCTGGCCACCCGCGATGTCGAGGGCGACCTGCCGCGTCAGACGATGCGCCTGATCCACGGCCGGGCCCCGGCGGGCCTGGAGGGCGCCCTGTTCCGCAACGGACCCGGTCGGTTCCGACGGCCCGGCGGGTCCGTCACCCACTGGTTCGACGGCGACGGCCTGATGCGGGCCTTCCGCATCCACGACGGCCAGGCCACGCTGAAGGCCCGGTTCGCCGATACGCCCAAGCGTCGGGTCGAGACCGAGTTGGACGCCGTCGTCACCCCCGGCTTCGGCACGAGGGGCGACGCCCGCGCCCGCGTCGGCTCGAACGACGATTCCAACGCCGCCAATACGGCGGTCATGGCGGCGGGAAACCAGGTCTGGGCCCTGTGGGAAGGCGGCTCGCCTCTGGCCATGGACGCGTCCGACCTGTCGAGCCAGGGCTTCGTCACCTTGCGCGACGACCTGAAGGGCATGCCGTTCCAGGCCCACCCCCGCCGCGCGTCCGACGGCTCGATCTGGAATGTCGGCACGGCCGGCGAACGGGCCGTGATCTGGCGGCTGAACCCCGACGGCGGCCTGAACCGGGCCGAGATCGTCCGCCTGCCACGCGCCAGCTATATGCACGACTTCACCGCCACCGACCGACATGTGATCCTGGTGCTCCAGCCCTGGATCCAGGAACGTCAGGCCCTGCCCGTCATCAACGGCCTCGCGTGGCGTCCCGAGACCGGGACCCAGGTCATGGTGCTGGACAAGGACGACCTGACGCAGTCGCGCCTGTATGAACTGCCGGGCTTCTTCCACTTCCATCTGGGCGACGCCTGGGCCGAGGCGGACGGGACGATCCGCTTCGATGTCGCGGCCAGCGGCGATCCGCGCTTCGCCGTCGATGGGGCGCGGATTCTGGTCGAGGGACACGGAGTCGTGCCGGGCGATCCGGCCAAGCTGGCGCTGATCACCCTGCGTCCCGACGGGAAGGCCGACATGATGACCACCGACGCCGTCGGCGAATTCCCCAAGGCCGACCCGCGCCGTCTGGGGCTGAAGCGCAGCCTGACCGTCCACACCAGCGGCGAGACGGCCGGACGCCCCCTGCCCACGGGTCTGGCCGTGCAGGACTGGGACAGCGGCCGGTCGCACGGCTTCACCTTCGGCCTCCATCAGATCGTCGAGGAAACGGTCTTCGTGCCCAAGCCGGACGCCACGGCCGAGACCGACGCCTGGCTGGTCGGACCGTCGGTGAACCTGGCGGCGGGTCGCACCGAACTGCACGTCTTCGACGCGGCCCATGTCGAGGACGGGCCGGTGGCGACCTGGCAGGCGGGCACGGCCCTGCCGGCGGGCTTCCACGGGACCTGGGTCGGGTAGGCGGCGGGGTAAGGCGGCGGGATAAGGCGCGGGGGCGCCAAGCTTGCGGGCCTTCACGGTTCGACAAGACCGACGTGCCAAGGTGAGACCATGACCCCCGTCCAGACTCCCGCCGATCTTCGCCCCATCACCGCCCTGCGTTTCGGCGCGGCGATCTGGGTGGCCGTCTATACTTTCTGCGAGAACCTGGCAGGGGCGCCCTCGTCTGGCCTGGTCCACAAGGGCTATCTGGGGGTCGAGCTGTTCTTCGTCCTCTCGGGCTTCATCCTGAGCCATGTCTATCTGCAGGCGGCGGGTGAGAAGCGGTTCTCGTACCGCAGCTTCCTGTGGGCGCGGGTGGCGCGGGTCTATCCGCTGCACCTGGCGACCCTGGTCGGGGTGGGGCTGCTGGCCGGCGCGGCCGTGGTCGCGGGGATGAGCGTGGACGGCAATGTGCTGAGCTGGGCGTCGCTGCCGGCCAATCTGCTGATGGTCCACGCCTGGGGCCTGGCGCCGGTGGCGGGGTGGAACCATCCGTCCTGGTCGATCTCGGCCGAGTGGTTCGCCTATCTGTGTTTCCCTGTGTTCGCCCTGGTCTTCTGGCGGCTGCGTCAGCGGCCGGTCATGGCCGTGGTCGGGGCTGCGGTCTTCCTGGCGGCCCTCTACTCCGGGTTCGAGCGGCTGGCGGGCTTCCCCCTGACCGAGGCGACCATTCGATGGGGCGCGCTGCGGATCGTGCCGTGTTTCGCCTTGGGCTGCGCCCTGTACCTGGTCTATCGCCGCGCCCCGCTGAGGGCGCCCTGGACCGCCTCCGCCGTCTCGTTCGCCCTGATGGTGCTGAGCGCGGCCCTGGGTCTTTGGGACGGGATCACCGTCCTGCTGGCCGGAGCCCTGATCCTGTCGCTGGCGTCCCTGCCGAACGAACGGGCCGGATGGCTGGCGTCCAAGCCGGCGGTCTATCTGGGGGAGATCAGCTATTCGGTCTATATGGTCTGCGTGCCGTGGAAACTGCTGGCCGTAAACCTGGCGGCCAAGGCGACAGACGCCCCCGACAAGCAAGTTCACGTTTTCGTGTGGTTGGCGATTCTGGCGCTTTTGCCGGTCGTAGCGGCCTTGTCCTACCACCTCATAGAACACCCAGCGCGCAAGGCTTTGAGGGGTTGGGGCAAGGGTCGAAATCCCCTGTCAAGCGAACAGACAGGAGAGCCCCTGCCGCACGGCGATACGCCGAAAGGGGTTGTCGAATCCTGAGGCTCTGTGTTCTAAAAACCACCATCGGCAGTCGGGATACGGCCTCAGCATGATTAAACGGCTCAAAGCCGTCGCGGTTGCGACGACCTTCGGATTTCTTGCGCTGGGCGTCGCGCCCTCTTCCGCAAAGGCCGATGAGCCGTACTGGCAGTGCGTGACCTTCGCCCGCATGTTCTCCGGCATCAACATCTTCGGCGACGCCTGGACATGGTGGCGTCAGGCCGCCGAGAAGTTCCGCACAGGCGACGCCCCCGAGACCGGATCGGTGCTGGTCTTCCGTCCTGAAGGCCGGATGAGCCGGGGCCATGTCGCCGTCGTTTCCGACATTCTGACAGACCGCGTGGTCCGCGTGACCCACGCCAACTGGGGCGGAAGCCGCGGCAAGGTCGAGGAGAATGTCACCGTCGTCGACGTCTCGCCGGCCAACGACTGGTCGCAGGTCAAGGTCTGGTACAATCCGATCAGCGACCTGGGCACCACCGTCTATCCGACCTACGGCTTCATCTACAAAGGCGCCCGCGACGCCTTCGACACCGGCCGCCAAATCGCCTCGAACGCCACGAGCCAATCCCGCCAGTAGGCCGCTTGCGCCGCCCGCCCGAGCGGGCGATAGGCGGGCATGACCCAATCCAGCGACATCACCTACGCCGGCTATCTGGCGTTGGACGACCTGCTCTCCACCCAGCATCCGCTGTCGGACCAGCACGACGAGATGCTGTTCGTCGTCATCCATCAGACCAAGGAGCTGTGGCTCAAGCAGATCCTGCACGAGGTGGCCCTGGCCCAGTCCATGGTGCGGGCCGGCGACCTGGTCCCCGCCTACAAGAGCCTGGCCCGCGTGAGCCGCATCCAGGCGGTGATGACCCAGAGCTGGGACATTCTGTCGACCATGACCCCGGCCGACTATCTGCGGTTCCGGGGCTCGCTGGGCTCCTCCTCCGGCTTCCAGAGCGATCAGTTCCGCCGGTTCGAGGCCATGCTGGGGCTCAAGGATTCCAGCTTCCTGAAGTTCCACACGGACCGGCCCGAGGCTCTGGCTGCGCTCCAGGCCGCCATCGCCGCGCCCAGCCTGTATGACGACGCCCTGGCCCAGATGGCCAAGGCCGGCCTGCCGGTGCCGGCCGAGGTGCTGAACCGCGACGTGACCCAGCCTTATGAGCCGTCCGAAGCGGTGGAGGCGGCCTGGCTGGAGGTCTATCGCGACACCGAACGCTGGTGGCCCCTGTATCAGCTGGCCGAGAAGCTGGTCGATCTGGACGACGCTCTGCTGACCTGGCGGCACAAGCATGTGGTCACGGTCGAGCGGATCATCGGCCGGCGACGCGGCACCGGGGGCACCGAGGGGGCGGCCTATCTGGCCTCGACCCTGACCAAGCGCTGCTTCCCCGAGCTGTGGTCGCTGCGCACCAGCCTCTGACCCGCACCCGAGGCGGGGGGCAGGCTTGAAAACAGGCGGCTTATCTTTTGGAAAATTGGGTGCGTAGCGGGGTCAAACCCGACGCGCTCTGACGCCGTTTTGATCGTCTGATTGCCGCACCTGGCAACCTTCGCCACGCCCGGCCATTTCGCCGTTCGACCGCAATGCGGAAGGAAGAAGCGACATGACCAATCCCAACGCCCACGACATCAAGGTTCTGAACGGGCTGATCGAAACCACGCTGGACAGTGCGGACGGCTATCGCGAAGCGGCCGAACAGACCGAGGATCCGCACTATCGCACCCTGTTCGAGAACCGCAGCGCCGAACGGCGGCAGGTGGTCGAGGAACTGTCGGGCGCCGTCCGCGGCCTGGGCGGCGACCCCGAGCCGCATGGATCGATCCTGGCCAAGGCCCATCGCGCCTTCCTGGATGTGAAACACGCCCTGATGCGCAACGACGATTCCGTCGTCGGCTCGATCAATAGCGGGGAAGGCTTCATCGCCGACAAGTTCGAAAAGGCGCTGGAGGACACGAGCATCTCGGCCACCACACGCGAGACCGTCCGTCGCGCCTATGCGGCGATCAAGGTCGGTCATGACGAGATGCACGCCCTGAAACACAGTCTGGAAGGCCAGAGGGACGCCTCGAACCCGCTGTATCCGACCTAGGCGCCCGCCCGTTTCGCAAAGCCCCAGGCCGCGTCGCTGAGCGGCCCGACCTGGGCGGCCATGCTGCGGGCGTGGGCGCTGGCCGCCGTGCCGTCGCGGACGCGGCCGGCGATGCCCTGGCAGATGGCGGCGAGACGGAACAGATTATAGGCGTAGAGCCAGTCCAGATCGGCGGGCCGCATGCCGGTGGCGGCGGCGTAGCGGTCCACCGTCTCCTCGACCGAGGGAATGCCCAGGGCCTCGAGGTCGGCGCCGGCGAGGCCGTTTCGAAGGCTGGCGGGAATGGCCCAGGCGATCAGCAGATAGGAGAAGTCCGCCATCGGGTCGCCCAGGGTCGACAACTCCCAGTCGAGCACGGCGCGCACCTCGGCCCGATCCTCAGCCAGGATCATATTGTCGAGGCGGAAGTCGCCATGGACGATGCGGCTGGGCCCTTCAGGCGGCAGGCTGTCCGGCAGGAAGGCGATCAGCCGGTCCATGGCGGGGACGGATTCGGTTTCCGAGGCGCGATACTGCTTGGTCCAGCGCCCGACCTGGCGCGCGAAATAATTGCCGGCCTTGCCATAGTCGGCCAAGCCGATGGCGGCGGGATCGAAGGCGTGGAGCCGAGCCAGGGCGTCGGTCTGGGCGTGATAGATGGCCCGGCGTTCGACGGGGGTCAGGCCGGGCAGTTTCAGGTCCCAGAGGATGCGGCCCTCGACCTTGTCCATCACATAGAAGATCGAGCCGATGACGGCCTCGTCCAGGCACAGCGCATGGGGCTTGGCCACCGGGAAGCCCTGGGCGGCCAGGGCGGAGATCACCTGGAACTCCCGGTCCACGGCGTGGGCGCTGGGCAGAAGGACGCCGGGCGGCTTGCGGCGCAGCACATAGGCGGCGGTCGGCGTGGTCAGCTCATAGGTGGGGTTGGACTGGCCGCCCTTGAACTGGCGCACCGTCAGCGGGCCGGCGTAGCCCGCGACGTTTTCGGTCATCCAGGCGTCCAGCGCCGCCTGATCCAGCCGGTAGCGGGGATCGACCTCGCGCGTGCCGGAAAAGGCGGTTTGAGCATCCTGCATGGGCGCGTCGGTGGCGTCGGTCATGTGTAGCCCTGTCGTTTCCTTTGCACCGCCCGCGTCTTAGGCGCGGTCCGGCGCGGCGATGATGGCGGCCTTAACGGCGCGGCGCCAGCCGGAAAGCAGACGTTCGCGTTCCTCGGGCTTCATTCGGGGTTTCCAGCAGGCCGGGGCTTCTGCGGGACGGGCCTCCAGATCGGACAGCAGGCCGACGCCCAGGGCGGCCAGGCGCGCCGCTCCCAGAGCCGTCATCTCCTGGAAGGCGGGACGTTCGACCTCGACGTCGCAGATGTCGGCGACGAACTGCATGGCGAAACTGTTGGCGGTGACCCCGCCGTCGACCTTCAGCGTCTTCAGCGGCGGGGCGCCGTCCTGGGACAGGGCGTCGAGCAAGTCGCGCGTCTGATAAGCCAGGGCTTCCAGGGCGGCGCGGACGAAATGGGCCGGGCCCGAATCCCGCGTCAGCCCCACCACGGTCCCGCGCGCCTCCGGCTCCCACCAGGGCGCGCCCAGGCCGGTGAAGCCGGGGACCATATAGACCCCGCCGTTGTCGGTCAGACTCTGGGCCAGGGCTTCGGACTGGCGGGACTCGGAGATCAGCTTCACCCCGTCCCGCAGCCACTGGATCGCCGACCCGGCCGAAAAGATCGACCCCTCCAGCGCATAGGCGGTCTGGCCATCCGCCCGATACCCTAGGGTGCCGAGCAGGCGCCGCTTCGAGGTCACCGGTTCAGCGCCGACATTGGCGACCAGGAAGGCGCCGGTGCCATAGGTGATCTTGGCGTCGCCGGGGCGCAGCGCGCCGTGGCCGACCAAGGCCGCCTGCTGGTCTCCCGCCGATCCGGCGATAGGCAGGGGGCGGCCGAACAGGCCGGGCTCGGTCTCGCCGATGAGACCGGCGCAGGGGACGATGGCGGGAAGCGCCGCGCGGGGCACGTCGAACAGGGCGCACAGGTCGTCGCGCCATTCCACCATCTTCAGATCCATCAGGGCGGTGCGAGACGCATTGGTGGCGTCGGTGGCGTGAACCCGGCCGCCGGTCAGTTTCCAGATCAGCCAGGCGTCGATCGCGCCCAGCTTGACCTCGCCCTTCGCCGCCCGGTCGCGCGACCCTGGCACGGCGTCCAGAAGCCAGGCGAATTTGGTCGCCGAAAAATAGGGGTCGAGGATCAGGCCGGTCTCAGCCTGGACCCTCGGCTCATGCCCCTCGGCGGTCAGGCGGGCGGTGACGTCGGCGGTACGGCGGTCCTGCCAGACGATGGCGCGGTGCAGAGGTTCGGCGGTCGCGGCGTCCCAGATCACCGCCGTCTCGCGCTGGTTGGTGATGCCTATGGCGGCGAACCGGTCGACGCCGCCCGCCTGGCGCACCACTTCGCGGCAGGTCTGCAGGGTCGCGGACCAGATCTCGGCCGCGTCATGTTCGACCCAGCCCGAACGCGGGAAATGCTGGGCCAGTTCGATCTGGCTGACGGCGATCGGACGAAGATCCTTGTCCCGGACCTCAAAGGCGATGGCCCGGGTCGAGGTCGTGCCCTGGTCGATGGCGAGGATCAGGCTCATGAATTTCTCTCCTACGCCGTCTTGGGCGGCGCCTGCGGCTCGGGCTAAGGGGAGCATATGACGACGCACCTGCCCAGCTATGAAGGCGTTCTCGACGCCGCCCGCCAGATCGACGGCGTCGCCGTCCGCACGCCCCTGATCGAGAGCCCCGCCCTGAACGCCGTGATCGGGGGCCGGGTTCTGATGAAGGCGGAAAGCCTGCAACGGGCCGGGGCCTTCAAGTTCCGCGGCGCCTATAACCGGATCAGCCGGCTGAACGCCGAGGAGCGGGCGCGGGGGGTTGTGGCCTTCTCGTCCGGCAATCATGCGCAAGGCGTGGCCGCCGCGGCGGCTCTGGTGGGGACGTCGGCCCTGATCGTCATGCCGTCGGACTCGCCGAAGGTGAAGGTCGAGGGCGTGATCGGCTTTGGCGGCGAGGTGCGGCTGTATGACCGCTGGACCGAGAGCCGCGAAGAGATCGGGGCCGCCATCGCCGCCGAGCGGGGGTGCGTCCTCGTGCCGCCGTTCGACGATCCCTTCATCATCGAGGGCCAGGGGACGACGGCGCTGGAGATGCTGGACCAGGCCGACGCGCCGATGGACAAGTTGCTGTGCGGCGCCTCGGGCGGGGGGCTGATGGC
>JBKBXN010000095.1:0-10389 GCA_046314055.1 Brevundimonas sp. | reverse complement strand
GAACTAGGCCAGCTGGACTTCTCCGACTTCGCGGCCTCGGCCGACCTGGACGAGGAGAACGTCTATGGCGGCAATGTCGATCTGGAGCCGGAGCAGCGCTGGATTTCGGAACTGACCTATGAGCGTCGCTTCTGGGGGGAGGGCGTCGTCTCAATCGGCTATCGCCATGACGAGATCATCGACGCCATCGACCGGATCCCCCTGGGCGACGGCCTGTCGGCCGTGGGCAATATCGGCGAGGGCACGCTGGACCAGCTGTCGCTGAACGTGACCCTGCCGCTCGACAAACTGGGCGTGTCAGGCGCCCGCTTCACCTTCAAGAATGACTGGAACAAGACCGCCGTCACCGACCCGACGACGGGCGAAGAGCGGCCGATCTCGGGCGTGCGGCCGACCCAGGCCAATATCGGCATCGAACAGGACATCACCCGCTGGAAGCTGCAGTGGGGCGTGAATTGGCTGCCCTATCTGGGCCAGCCCAACTATTCGCCGGATCAGGTCTCCAGATGGCGCGGCACGGACTATTTCGAGATGTTCGCCGAGTATAAGCCCAGCCCCACCCTGGCCATCCGCGCCCAGCTGAACCTGTGGGACGACTTCACCAGCACCCGCACAGTCTTCGCCGACCGCGACACCCGCGCCGTAGCCTTCGTCGAGGACAGCAGTTCCGATCCCCGCACCTTCGTCTCGGTCCGGGGCCTAACGACTTTCTGAGACTGTCTTATTTTAAATAGGGCGGGGCCCGCTTGCCCCCCGCCTTCCTTTTGTCGATCCTCGACGATCAGCCGACGGTGGAGGTTCGCGGCGCAGTGATGTTCCCATCTTCCTGGCCTCGATCGCTCAAGGTCGGGCCGGGATGACCGTCGCCGTCGTTAGCTCCATGCGACCAGCCCTTGATGAAGAAGCTGATCACAACGAACGCGACCCCGATGCCCATGCCCCACAGCCCCAGCATGCTGAACACCTCCAGCGAGGTGCGCAAGGCCAGACCGGGGTCCAGCACCTGTCCACCGACGGTCTCCGTACCCGCCAAGCCGGCGATCCAACCGCCGACGTATTGGGCAATGGAGCTGGCCAGGAACCAGACCGCCATCATGAAGCTGACCACCTTGGCCATCGACAGTTTGGTGATCTCCGACAGGCCGACCGGCGACAGGAAAAGTTCGCCCGTCGTGTGGAACAGATAGAGCAGGCCCAGCAGCAGCAGAGGCATCTGGAAGGCCGAGTCGGCCATGCCAGCGCCCCACACCACGATCATGAAGCCCAGACCGACCTGAAGCAGGCCCAGGCCGAACTTCATTGTCGGATTGGGGTCCAGCTTGCGCTTGGCCAGGAAGGCCCACAGCGCGGCCATGATGGGCGCGAAGATCAGGATGAAGCCCGCATTGAAAGACTGAGTCTGGGCGGCGGTGATCGTCGCGTCGATCCAGAAACCGCTCGGCGTGATGCCGGCGGCGGCCAATTGGGTGGGTGTTCCGACCGTGACCCCGAGGAACTGGAAGGCCTGCGGCGTGATGCTCAGGTCCACGTTGCGATCGGCAAACAGGTTCAGCGACGTGCCGGCCTGTTCAAACAGGGTGAAGAACACCACCGATCCGAAGATCAGCACCATCGCCAGCATCATCCGCTCGCGCTGAGCCTTGCTTTCGCAGACCTTGACGATGACGTAGAGGATGAACAGCAGCGAGGCGACCGTCGCGGCGCCCAGGACCCAGCCGACCAGGGCGTTTCGCTGGACCATGAACCAGACGACGCCGACGCCCAGGGTGCTGAGCAGATAGATCGACCATTCGCGGTTGATCGGTCCCAGCAACGGCTTCTTCAGATCAGCGTCGGCCGGCGGCTCGCCCTTGCCCTGCAGCAGCGGCTTGCCGAGCATGAAGACGACCCAACCCAGCGCCATGCCGATGCCCGCCAAGCCGAAGCCCGCCCACCAGCCGACAGTCTGCCCGAGAAGCCCGCACAGCACGGCGGCCCAGAAGGCCCCCAGGTTGATGCCGTAATAGTAGAGGGTAAAGCCGGAATCCCGGCGCGGGTCGCCCTGCGGATAGAGCTGTCCGACGATGGTCGAGATATTCGGTTTCAGGAAGCCGACACCCATGATGATCAAGGAGATCGCCAGATAGAAGACGTTCACCCCCGCCATGTCGCGGGTGGCCTCGATCTTGTAATCGGCAGTCGGAAGGACTGCCGGCAGAGTCGAGGTCGCGGGCAGGTTCTGAATGGCGATGCCGTTTTCGGCAGGTTCGAACTTGTACTTCTGGCCGTCGATGACGATCGCGACGTCACGGGCCGCACCACGGCCTTCGGCGTCGATCTGGTAGGTCTGACCGGCGTAAGTCAGGGTTTCTGTCGCCGGGCGGCCCTCGAAGGCCATCATGCCGTGACCGGCGACCAGCAGCAGAGCGCCGAAAGCTACGGCCTTGCGCGTGCCAATGAAACGGTCGGCCATGATGCCGCCCAGCAGGGGCAGCAGATACACCAGAGACGTGTAGGAGCCGTAGGTCGAGCCCGCCATCGAGTCGTCGAACAGGAAGTGCTGCGTCAGGAAGAAGATTAGGATGCCGCGCATGCCGTAGTAGGAGAAACGCTCCCACATCTCGGCGAAGAACAGGATGATTAGCCCTCGCGGATGGTGTTTGAGGATCTGCATCAGCACCGGCACGCCGGTGGCGAAGGTGATGATCAGTCCAAGGGCGACGACGATGTTCATGCCGCGCCCCCCCAATTTGCATACAGGCGTCGCGTAAGTCGCGCTGTCCCCAAGTCCGTCGCTGTCAACGGCTCACTCCCAACTGCCGCGCCGCAACTGGGCGCGCGAAAGGCGCATACCCAGCACAGCGGGCAAATCCGAACAAGTGTTAAGGCTGTCGCGGCCTCTTCGACCCGATCAAGCGCAGGATGAACGTTTCGCGTCCTCGCGGCGTTTGCCAGCGGGGCCGTGGGCGGTCCATGCTGGGGATGTATGAAGCGCGACTTCGCCGATTTCTGGAATCTGCTTTGGGAGGTCGGGCTGTTGGCCTGCGCCGCCTTTGCGCTGTTGAACGCCTATGCGCCGCCGCAGGATCTGCCGTGGAAGCCGCTGGACCTCAGTCATCCGGTCGGCCGGGCGACGGCGGCCAAGGTGGCGGATTTCGATATTCCCGCCACGGCTTCGGCTGAAGAGGTTCAGGGCGCGACCGAGGCCTGTATGCAGGCGCTGCGCACGGCGGGGGTCGAGGTCGAGCGGGCGGCGGATCGCGACGACGGCGGCTTCTGCGTGGTGCGGGGCGCAGTGCGGATCACCGGCGGCGCCGTCACGCCCCTGGCTCCGGCCGATGTGGTCATGCAATGCCCGCTGGCGGTCCGCTATGTCATCTGGGATCGCCAAGTGCTGCAGCCGGCGGCGCGCGAAATTCTGGGATCGGCGCCGGCGCGGGTCGAGAACTACGGGACCTATTCGTGTCGCCGGATCTATGGATCGGAAGATGTGCAGGAGCGGCCCAGCGAACACGCGCGCGCTAACGCCCTCGATGTTGCGGGTGTGACGCTGGAGGACGGACGGACCATCAGCGTGCTTAACGACTGGCGCGGCCAGGGGCCGGCGGGCGAGCCGGGCGGGCGGTTCCTGCACGCGGTGCGCGATGGGGCGTGCCGGCTTTTCTCGACCGTGCTGACGCCCGACTACAACGCCGCGCACGAGAACCATCTGCATATCGACGGGGCGGAACGAGGCCTGTGCCGTTAAGGTTGAATCACCCCTGGGGCGAATCGCTTTGCTGTTGACCGCCCGGAAAAGCCGGGTGACAACATCAGCACAGTCCGGATTTTGCGTGGGGTCCACACCCGCGTTTCGCTCCTTCGCCTGAACGAGCTGTCCAGAGGACTGTCGGGTCACCCCAAGGGGGATCCGCCTGGAAGCGCGTTTACGGAGACGCAGATATGGCGACCGGCACGGTCAAGTGGTTCAACCCCACCAAGGGCTTCGGCTTCATCCAGCCCGACAGCGGCGGCGCAGACGTGTTCGTTCACGTCACCGCCGTTCAGAAGGCCGGCCTTCAGGGCCTCGATGAGAACGCCAAGGTCGAATACGAGCTGGAAAACCAGCGCGGCAAGACCTCGGCGATCGACCTCAAGCTCCTCTAAGCCGAACGGCCGATAAGGCTAAGGAACGGGCGCGGGCGCTTATGCCTCCGCGCCCGTTTTGTTTTTGGGCTGCCGCGCTTCGGGCTGCTTGAGCCTCATTGTGTTTGGGCTATCGCGCTTCACGCTACTTGAGCTCGTCGGGCGTCGGTTTCGTCCGCTGCGAGCGCTGGGCCATCACGATGGCGCCCAGCACCAGGGCGCCGCCCAGGGCCTGAGACGGGGTCAGGGTTTCGCCGAAGATCCACCAGCCCAGCAGGCCGGCGACGACCGGCTGGATCAGGATGGTCACGGCGGTGATCGAGGCCGGCAGCTTGCCCAGGGCCCAGGCGACGCCGCCCTGGCCGAAGACGTGCATCACCCCCATGGCCACACAGGCGACCCATCCTGCCGTACTTGCCGGGATGATGTCCTCGCCCAGGACCAGGGCGACGATCAGCAGTAGGGGCGCGCCCAGCAGGGTCGCCCAGAAGGTGACGCGCATGGCGCCCGCCGTGGCGCGCGCGGCCTTCACCGCCAGGAAATAGCCCGAGTACCAGACCGCCACCGACAGGGAGAAGGCGTCGCCCAGCGGCGGATTGGTCCCCTGGCCCCCATCGGCGCCCGCCGCCATGGCGAAGGCGCCGCCCATGGCCAGGACCAGGGCCAGCAGGAACAGGCGGCGCGGCGTCTCCTTCAGCACGATCCAGCCGAACAGGGTCACCACGACCGGCGTCAGATTGCACAGGACCGTGGCGTTGGCGACCGAGGTCATGACGATGCCGTAGTGCCAGAAGCTGAGATCCAGGGCGAAGAAAAGCCCCGCCAGCAGCGCCCATTTCGACGGGGCGGCGATGCCTCCGGGTTCGCGCGCCGCCAGCAGGGTCAGCAGAGGCAGGGCGAAGACGAACCGCCAGAAGCCGGCCACCGCCGGACCGGTCTCGGTCAGACGCACCAGGATCGGCGCCAGACCCAGCACGCAGGCGGCGATCAGCAGGACGATCAGGGCGAAGGCGCGCGGGGAGACGAGCGACGAGACGCGTGAAGCGAGGGGAGGCATGGGGGCCTCTTACGCCGCACCGCGACCTTCCGCCACAGGCCGCAGGTCAGATCAGCGGGTCGATCCGGGCCTTCAGCGCCACCTCGAGGCCGGGCGCCAGGTCGCGATAGTCGATCTGCCCCTTCAACTGGCCGACCAGGCTGGCGATCATCATCGAACCGAAGCCCTTGCCGGCCTTGTGCCCTCCCTTGCCGTCGTCGGCGACGACCAGGCGGAAGCTGTCGTCCGCCTCGGTCAGAACGATGCGCAGCGGGCCCGGCCGGCCGTCATAGGCGTATTTCTGGGCGTTGATGATCAGTTCGGTCAGGATCAGACCCAGGGTGACGGCGCGGTCCGCCTCAAGGCAGACGGGGGCCAGGTCGGTCTCGATGACCGACGCCCAATCCACGCCCATGCTGGCGCCGAGATCCTCGACCAGGTCGCCGATGTAGCGGGACATGTCGATGGTGGTGTCCTGGTCGCCGCGATAGAGGCGGGTATGGACGGTCGAGACGGCCCGGACGCGGCGGCGGGCTTCTTGAAGCGCGGCGGCGGCGGGATTGTCGCCGTGTTCGCGCGCCTGCAGGCCCAGGAAGCTGGACACCAGGGTCAGGCTGTTCTGGACCCGGTGATTGACCTCGCGCATCAGGTACTGCTGCTGTTCTATCCGCAGATCCCGTTCGGTCAGCCGGGCCTGAAGCGACTGGTTCAGGCTGCGCAACTGGCTGACGGCGATGAAGTCGGCCAGGGTGTCGCGTAGCCGGGCCGCCGACTCTACTGCGGCGGCGCTCCAGCGACGGGCGCGACCGGACACGGTCTCGGACCATTCCTCGAACGAGGCGCGCGGGGTCAGGGCGCCGCTCGCGCCGGACTTGACGGCGGTCGAGGGATCGCCGGCCCAGCGAACCGTTTCCAGGATTTCCGAACGGAACCAGAGGAGTGACAGCGGCTGTTCGCCCGGCAGGCGGACCGCCAGCAGGCCGCTGGCGTGGGTCCGCCAGGCTTCGGCCTCGGGCAAAACCGCGCTCAAGGCGTTGGAGGCGACGGGCCGGAGTCCCGGCTGCTGGCCCAGCCAGTCGGACACACGGCGCACGGCCGCCTCGGGCGGGGTGCGGCCGAAGCTGGCGACGCGGTCCTCGCAGACGATGGCCAGGCCGTCGGCGCCGACCAGGGCCGTCAACGGACCCGCGCGTTCGGCCAGGGCGGCGTCCAGAGGGCGGTCGGCGGGCAGGTGGACGATCAGTTCGTCCTCCATCCGGCGCAGCCGGACGCGCTCGCGATACAGTTCCGCTTCGGCCTTGGTCTTCAGTTGCCGCGCCAGATTGCGGGCCAGGGTGGTGCAGGCGACGCGCAACTCATAGGGCAAGAGCTGTGGCGCAAGGCTGTGGCAGGCGACCAGACCCCAAAGGGCGTCGTCCACGATGATCGACACCGAGGCCGAGGCGCGCACGCCCATGTTCTTCAGATACTGGATATGGACCGGCGAGACGGCGCGCAGGCCGATGTCGCTCATGTCCAGCGGCGGCTCTCCGGGTGCGACCGGTCGCAGCGGTTGGGGCGTATAGCGGCTGTCGGGGATGACCCGGACGGGATTGCGCAGATACAGGGCCCGCGCCTGGCGCGGGATGTCGGTGGCCGGAAAATGATGGTTCAGGAACGAGCCGGTGTCGATGAGACGCGACTCGGCGACGACCTGGCCCGCCTCGTCGTCGCCGAAGCGGTAGATCATGACCCGCTCGAACCCCGTCAGGGCGCGAAAGGCCTCCGCCGCGCGTTCGCATACGGTCTGGACCGTGGCGGCTCGTTCCAGGGCGCCGGCGGCGGCGTCCAGGCGGGCGATCAGTTCGACCCCGAGCCTGGCCTGCTGCGAGCTCTGTTCGACCTCGACGACCATTCGGTCTGCGAGCTGGCCCTGCGCGTACTTGACGACGACATCATATTCCAGCCGGTTGGCGGCGCGCCAGCGACCGGCGAAGCCCGTCTCGCGGGTCTTGGCCATATCAAACAGCCGGCGGCCGACGACCTCGCCCAGAAGGGCGGCGATAGGCTGGGCGACCCAGGCCGTCTTGCCGGTCAGATCCTCGATAAGGCCCGCGCCCTGCTCGATCGTCAGGGCCGCGGGGTTCAGCACCAGAAGGAACCCATGGGGCTGGATGGCCTGCGGAATATGGATCGGCTCGCGATCACAGTCGGTCAGGTCGACGCCGGGAGGACTTGCGAGATGGGTCATGCCTGTCGGCCCTGCGTGGAAGGGAACGGCAAAGGGGCGCGAAGATCCTCAGCTTCCCAGTCGCGGGAGGTCGCGATGGCGGCTTCCCCAGCGACAAAGGTTCGAAACGAAAAAACGCGGATTAAGCGTGGCGGTTCCCACCCCAGGGGGCGGGTATCGATTGTGGGGAAGCTCATGCAACAATCAGCGTAACACATTGCTGAGGCTTGTCTATTTCGGGTCTGAAGTGTCCGCTGCCGGACATTTCGTTTGCCGTATCGACGACCTGACGCCCTTGGTCATGGAACGGCCGCAGTCGCATGGCGTTGGGGCGTCGTCCCCCCATCTTGACTGGTCGCTATATGAAACTGCGCGTCCGCGCCGAGCTCGTCTATCGTTTCGATCCGCCGACAGACGCCATCTACAAGATTCAGGTCGCCCACTGGCCGGGTCAGGATATCCTCGAGGAAACCCTGACCTTCGACCCGCCCGTCGAGTTTCACGAGGACGAGGACGTCGATTTTGGCGCCCGGACCCTGCGCTGCCACGTCGAGGGCGAAGTGACCCTGACCTATGAGGCGCTGGTCGAGAACGGCGTGCTGAAGGGCCTGCCGCCCAGCGTGTCGCAACATGACTGGGGTGAACTGCCGGCCGAGGTTCTGCCCTATCTGCAGCCGAGCCGCTATTGCCCGTCGGACCAGTTCGGTCGGTTCGTCACGCGCGAGTTCGGCGACACCTCGGGCGGGGCCCGAGTGCTGGCGATCCTGAACTGGATCACTGAGAACGTGGATTACGAACACGGGGTGTCGGACACCGAGACGACGGCGGCGCGGACCTTTATCGACCGGGCCGGGGTGTGCCGGGACTTCACCCATCTGGGCATGACCTTCTGCCGGGCGTCGGGCATTCCGGCGCGGGCGGTCAGCGCCTTTGCGCACCAGCTGAATCCGCCCGACTTCCACGCCATCTTCGAGGTTTGGCTGGACAACGGCTGGTGGCTGGTCGACGCGACGCGGCTGGCGCCGGTCGAGGGGCTGGTCCGGATCGCCTGCGGACGCGACGCGGCGGACATCGCCTTCCTGACCACCCAGGAGCGGTGCCAAATGGTGCGGCAGTCGGTGACGGTGGCGCCGGCTTAGCGTCTTCTATTTCCGCTCATCCCGTGAACGCGGGATGAGCGGGGTTTCTAACGCGCCTTCTGCTCCGCCTTATAGGCCTGCAGCGCGTCGATCTCGTCCATCTGGCGCAGCACCTTGTTCTGGGGGTCGATCAGGACGTGGGCTCCCGCTGGGACTGCGACCTGACCCCGACCGTCGGTCATGGCGACGGTCTGAACACGCCCATCGATTTCGACCTCCAACGGCATGGGGAAGGTTTCGCCGTTCCCGCTGGCCCATTCCAGCCGCAGCACCCCGCCCTCTTGCGTCCGGCTCAGCACCGGCAGGGCGGCGTTATACAGATAGCCGCGGAAGAACCAGCCGTAGTCCTGGCCCGTCACCTCATTGACGATCTGCAGGAAGTCCGGCGTCGAGCGGTACAGGGGCTGGAAGGCGCCCGGCCGGGGATCATCGGTTCCATAGACCAGACGGGTCAGGGCCTTATGGAAGGCGTCGTCCCCGATCAGCATCCGCAGCGAATGGCTGATCAGCGAACCCTTGGAATAGATATCGCCGCCGGGGCCGACGTCGCCCTTGTAGACCTCGTCCTCGGTCTTGGGCGTGCCCGATACGACCGGGAACTTGTTGGCCAACCCCTCGCGCTGGTTCGCCAGCTCGCGTTGCATATAGCGGTCGCCCAGCAGCCATCGGGCGTAGAGGGGTTGCATATAGTTGCCCAATCCCTCGTGCAGCCACATGTCGTCGGCGTTCCGATTGGTCAGCTGGTTGCCGAACCATTCGTGGGCGAACTCGTGCTGCAGCAGCCAGTCATAGCCCCGGCCGTCGATCTTGTAGCCGTTGCCGTAGGCGTTGATGGTCTGGTGCTCCATGCCCAGGTGCGGGGTCTCGACTACGCCCATCTTCTCGTCGCCGAAGGGGAAGGGGCCGACCGTCGCCTCGAAGAAGTCCAGCATCTTGGGGAACTCGTCGAACAGGGCCTGCACCTTCTCGGGCGCGTCTGACTTCAGATGCCAGTAGTTCATCGGGATCGTATTGCCGAACCGGCTTTGATACTGACCGCTAACCTCCTCGTAGGGGCCGACGTTCAGGGCGATGGCGTAGGTGTTGGGGCTCTTCGCCGACCAGTTCCAGGTGGTCCAGCCGTCGCCGTGATCGACCTTGCCCAGAAACCGGCCGTTGGACGGCGCCGACAGGTCGGACGGGACGGTGATGTGGAGGTCGACCCGGGCGGGCTCGCCATGCGGGCTGTCGATACAGGGCCAGAAGATGTCGCAGCCCTCGCCCTGGACGGCGGTGGCGATCCAGGGCTCGCCGGAAGGCGCCGTGGACCAGACGAAGCCGCCGTCCCAGGGGGCGCGGGGGGCGACGCGGGGCTGGCCGGCATAGGCCACGCGCAGGGCGACCGACCGGCCCGGCGCCAGGGTCTGGGGCAGATCGACGGTCAGCCGTCCCTCGGGGTTGGACCAGCGGTCCGCGGCGACCACGACGCCGTCGATCTGAACCGAGGAGATGGGCAACAGGGTGTCCAGATCCACCACCAGCCGATCGAGGGGGGCCTGGGCGGTGAAGCCCAGCACCGCGACGGCGTCTATCGCCTTGTCCTGCGGGATGACCCGGATCGACAGATCGGCTGTGTCGAACCGCATCGCCTGCTGCTCGGTGGTCAGCGGCTGGTCGGTGGCCAGGGTGTAGGCTGTCGAGTCCCGCATCGCCGTCGGGGCGTCGCCCAGGGTGGCGCAGGCCGACAGCGTCATAGCGGCGGCCGTGAAGGCCAGGGTGCGGGCGACAGTCATGCGGAATCCCCTCCGGTTACGGTTCGGGATTAGTCCTGCCCCGGAAGGCGCGCAAAGAAAAAGGCCGGCGTCGCCGCCGGCCTTTTCCAGAAACAGTTTCAGCTATCGCCGATCAGGCGGCGGCGGCTT
>JBKBXN010000094.1:0-10535 GCA_046314055.1 Brevundimonas sp. | reverse complement strand
GGCGTCCGAAGACCTTCGGACAACGTAATGACGGCGTTGGGTCGGCTCACGAGGCGGCTCTTTCGAAGTTCGGGCGTTATGGGAGCGGCGTTTGCCGCAGCTATGAGGCCATCAGGTGGCGCTCGTTTTCTGTCAGCGCAAGTTATCATGGAGTTCGCCTGCGTGGCCACCAAGCCTGTCGTCCTTTGGTTTCGCCGCGATCTGCGCCTGAACGACAATCCCGCCCTGTATCAGGCCGTGGCCACCGGCCGTCCGATCCTGCCGGTCTTCGTCCTGGACCGCGACCCGGATCGTCCGGCCGGCGCGGCCTCGCTGTGGTGGCTCGACAAGTCCCTGCGCGCCCTGGACGCCGCGCTTCAGGAACGCGGTTCGCGGCTGATCCTGCGGCGCGGCGATTCGCTGGTCCAGCTTCAGAGCCTGATCCAGGACACCGGCGCCGACGCCGTCTTCATGAACCGGCTGTTCGAACCCGCCGCCTTCGCCCGCGACGCCGAAATCGCCCATGAGCTGAAATCGGCCGGCGTCGACTGCCGGGGCTTCAACGGGTCGCTGATGGCGCGGCCGGGCGCCGTGCTGAACGGATCGGACGCCCCGTACAAGGTCTTCACCCCCTTCATGAAGGCCTTGCTGGCCACCGCCGAGCCGCCGCCGCCCTCGCCCGCCCCGCGCCGCATCGACACGCCCGAAGCCGTCCAGACCGAGTCGGTCGACGACTGGGGTCTCCACCCGACCCGCCACGACTGGTCCCAGAGCTTCGACTGGACGCCGGGCGAGGCCGGCGCCGACGCCGCCCTGTCCGACTTCCTCACACGGGGCCTCAAGACCTACGCCAAGGGCCGCGACCATCCCGCCATTCCCGCGACCAGCCGCCTGTCCCCCCATCTGCACTGGGGCGAGATCAGTCCGTGGCGCGCGGCGCAGCGGGCGCGAGACGCGGCGGACGCCGGCGCCGTCCCGCCGGCCGAGGCGGCCAAGTTCGTCGCCGAACTGGGCTGGCGCGACTTCTCGGCCCATCTGCTCCACCATTTCCCCACCCTCACTGACCGAGCGTTCCGCCCGGAATATGAGGCCATGCCCTGGCGCGACGATCCCGAGGGGCTGGAGGCCTGGAAACGCGGCCGCACCGGCTATCCGCTGGTGGACGCCGGCATGCGTCAACTGTGGACGACCGGCTGGATGCACAACCGGGTGCGGATGGTCGTGGCCTCCTTCCTGGTCAAACATCTGCTGATCGACTGGCGCGAGGGCGAGGCCTGGTTCTGGGACACGTTGGTCGACGCCGACCTGGCCAGCAATGTGCAGAACTGGCAGTGGGTCGCCGGATCCGGCGCCGACGCCGCCCCCTATTTCCGCATCTTCAATCCCATCACCCAGGGCGAGAAGTTCGACGCCGAGGGCGGCTACGTCCGGCGCTGGGTTCCCGAACTGCGCCGCCTGCCCGACCGCTGGCTCCAGTCGCCCTGGACCGCCCCGCCCGAGGTGCTCCGCGACGCCGGCGTGCAACTTGGCAAAGACTATCCCCACCCCATCTTGGATCATGCTCAGGCCCGCGCCCGCGCCCTCGACGCCCTGAAGGCCGTCAGCGGCCGAGACGACCAGGCCGGTCATGACTGACGACGCACAAAGAGGTTCCCGCATGAGTGTCGCCACCGTCGATATCGAGGCCGCCGCCGCCCGCACGCCGCGCATGTTCGCCATGCTGCTGCGGCTGCTGGCGTCGAACTGGACCTTCGGGCGCCTGACCGTCCACCTGCCCAATGGCGAGACCCATGTGTTGGAGGGCGAACGCCCCGGCCCCAGCGGCGTGCTCGACGTCAAGGACTACGGCTTCGCCCGCCGCGTCCTGGCCGCCGGCGACATCGGCTTCGCCGAGGCCTATATGGCCGGCGAATGGGACAGCCCGCACCTAGCCGCCCTGCTGGAGACCCTGGTCGAGAACTACGACCACATCCGCCGCCTGTTCGACGGCAATTGGCTGATGATGGCGGTCAACTGGCTGGCCCACCGGCGCAACCGCAACAGCCGGACCGGGTCGAAAAAGAACATCCACGCCCACTACGACCTGGGCAACGCCTTCTACCAGACCTGGCTCGACCCCTCGATGACCTATTCGTCCGCCCGGTTCGAGCGGACGGACGCTCCGCTGGAGGCCGCGCAAAAGGCCAAATACGCCGCCCTGGCCCGGATGATGGACCTGAAGCCCGGCATGTCGGTGCTGGAGATCGGCTGCGGCTGGGGCGGTTTCGCCGAGTTCGCCGCCGGCGAGATCGGCGCCCAGGTCACCGGCGTGACCATTTCCAAGGAACAGCACGACTTCGCCCGCCAGCGTCTGTTCAACGCCGGGCTGTCGGAACGGGCGACAATCGACCTGATGGACTATCGCGACGTCCAGGGCCGGTTCGACCGCGTCGCCTCCATCGAAATGTTCGAGGCCGTCGGTATGGAGTACTGGCCGACCTATTTCGGCAAAATTCAGGAGGTGCTGAAGCCCGGCGGCCGCGCAGGCCTGCAGGTCATCACCATCCAGGAGCCTCTGTTCGAGGAATACAACGCCCGCACCGACTTCATCCAGAAATACGTCTTCCCCGGCGGCATGCTGCCGTCCGAGGAGCGGCTGAAGCCGGTCGTCGCCGCCGCCGGTCTGGCCTGGGGGCCGATCGAACGGTTCGGCCTGGACTATGCCGAGACGCTGAAACTCTGGGACGACCGGTTCCAAGCGGCCTGGGGCGACATCCGCCGCATCGCCGGCTTCGACGAGCGGTTCCGCCGGCTATGGCGTTTCTATCTGGCCTATTGCGAAGCAGGCTTCCGCTCGCGCCGGACCGACGTGGTGCAACTGGTGCTGGATCGCGCCTGATATTAGGCTGGGGGCATGACCCAGTCTTCGCCCCTGATTTCCACCGACGCCCTCGCCGCCCTGATGGAGGACCCGACGCTGCGGATCGTCGATGGGTCGTGGCATCTGGACGGCCGGGACGCCCAGGCGGACTTCGACCAAGCCCGACTGCCGGGCGCGGTCTTCTTCGACCTCGAGGCGGTCTCGGACCACGGCTCGGACCTGCCGCACATGCTGCCGACCGCCGCCGCCTTCGCCGAGGCGGCCGGAAGCCTCGGCATCGCCGCAACCGACACCATCGTCATCTATGACACGATCGGCCTGCGCTCCGCCCCGCGCGTCTGGTGGACGTTCCGGCTGATGGGGGCGACGAACGTCCGGGTGTTGGACGGCGGCCTGCCGCTCTGGCGGGCCGAAGGACGGCCTGTGATCTCGGGTCCGGCGCAGACCCCGACCCCGGCGTCGTTCGCCGCATCACGGCGCGGCGACGCCGTCGCCGACCTGCCCACGGTCTTGGCGGCCCTGACCGGCGAGGCGCAGATTCTGGACGCCCGGCCGGCGGCCCGGTTCGCCGGTCAGGCGGCGGAACCCCGCGCCGGCCTCCGCTCCGGCCATATGCCCGGGGCGCTGAACCTGCCCTTCCTCACCGTGATCGGCGACGACGGCCGCCTTCTGGAGCCCGAGGCCCTGCGCGCCCGGTTCAGCGATGCCGGGGTGGCCTTCGACCGTCCGATCATCACCAGCTGCGGCTCGGGCGTCACCGCCGCCATCCTCACCCTGGCCCTTGCCACGCTCGACGAGCCGTCGAGTCTCTACGACGGCTCATGGGCCGAATGGGGGTCTCGGACCGACACCCCCGTCGTTCTCGACTGACTCAGCCCGCCGTTCCGTGCTTCAGGCCGCGTCGGGCGGCCCCCGGAAGATCTTCGGGTTCCATCGGATCGACCGGTTCGACCGGATCGTCCTTCTCGCCGCGCGAGACGACGGTGGCCAGAACCAGGTCGCCGGTGACGTTCAGCGTGGTGCGGCACATGTCCAGGAAGCGGTCGACGCCCAGGATCAGGCCGATCCCTTCCGGCGGCACCTTCACCATGACCAGGATCATGGCCACCACCGGCAGCGAGCCCGCCGGCACCCCGGCCGTGCCGATCCCGCCCAGGATACAGACCAGCATGACGATGACCTGCTGGGTCAGGCTCAGCTCGATGTTGAAGAACTGGGCCAGGAACAGCACCGTCACCCCCTCGAACAGGGCCGTGCCGTTCTGGTTGGCGGTGGCGCCGACCGTCAGCACGAAACGGGCGATTTTCTTGGGCAGTTTCAGGTTCTGCTCGGCCGCCTTCAGCGACACCGGCAGCGAGGCGTTGGACGAGGCGGTGGAGAAGGCCACCACCATGGGTTCGCGCACAGCCCTGAAGAAGGTGATCGGCGAACGGCCGCCCAGCAGCCAGATCACCAGCGGATAGACCACGAACATATGGATCGCCATGGCCCCGACAGCCACGCCGACGAAGGCCGCCAGACGCACCAGCAGATCCCACCCGAACAGGGCCGCCAAGTTGAACATCAGGCAGGCGATGGCGAAGGGCGCCAGTTTGATGAACAGGTTGATCAGCTTCATCGTCACTTCGAAGAGGCCCTCGATCACCTCTTGCAGGCGATCGGTCGCGGGGCTCTTGGCCATGACCAGGCCGATGCCGAAGAACAGGGCGAAGACCATCAGCGGCAGGATCTGGTTCTCCGCCGCCGCCGTCACGGCGTTGGACGGCACCAGGTCCAGGAAGAAGTCGCCCAGCTGGATGCTCTCCGGCGCCTTTTCGACGATGCCCGCGGCGCCGTCGCGTCCCTGTTCCAGAAGTTGCTGCGCCATGGCCGGATCGACCCCCCGGCCCGGCTGCAACAGATTGACCATGACCAGGCCGATCACCACCGCGATGCCGGACACCAGTATGGTCAGCAGCAGGGTCTTGATCCCCGCCCGCCCCAGGGAATTCAGGTCGCCCATCTCGGCGACCCCGATCACCAGGGCCGAGAACAGCAGCGGCACCACCATCATGAACAGCAGGCGCAGGAAGATCTGCCCCGCCGGTCCGGTGATATTGTCGGTCACCCAGATCACCCAGGCCGTATCGGCTCCCAGGGTCAGGTTGACCCACAGCCCGCCGCCCAGGCCGACGGCGAAGCCGATCAGCATCAGCCAGTGAAGGGCGATGCCCCCAGGTTTCGTCTCGGTCATCTATCCCCCAGGAAAAGACTCAAGCTGCGGCGCTTATCGGATCGGCAGACCATAGATCAAGCCGGGCGGCCGCGCGTTCCACTGTGCGTTCAATCCGCGCGCCAGGTCGAGCGGCGATTGCGAACCCAGGTTCCGGTCGAAGATCTGGCCGTAATTTCCCACCGACAGTATGGCCTCCTTCGCCCAGTCGTCGGACAGGCCCAGCAGGGCGCCGTATTCGCCCTCCGACCCCAGCAAACGCTTGATACGCGGGTCGTTTGAGGTCTTCGCCAGGGCGTCGGCGTTCTCCTGCGTGACCCCGAATTCCTCGGCCAGGATGACGGCGTTCAGGGTCCATCGCACCACGTCGGCCCAGCGCTCGTCTCCGGCCCTGACGACAGGCCCCAGCGGCTCCTTCGACACAACGTCTGACAATATCGTGTGCGCCTGCGAATCCGCCAGAACCGTGCGAGCGGCGGCCAGGGCCGAGATGTCGGCGCTCAAGGCGTCGCAGTCTTCACGGCCATAGGCGTCCCGCGCCGCCTCCTCGCTGGGCAGAACCACCGGGCGATAGGCGATGCCGCGCGAACGGAAGAAGTCGTCGGCGTTGGCCTGGGCCGTCGATCCCGCCTGGACGCAGACGCGGGCGCCGTTCAGTTCCGTCGCGCTGTTCAGGCTCAGGGACCGGCGCACCAGGAAACCCTGACCGTCGTAATAGTTGATTCCTGCGAAGACAAAGCCCTCGCCGGCGTCCCGGCTCATGGTCCAGGACGAGTTGCGCCACAAGACGTCCACCCGCCCTTCGTTCAGGGCCGCGAACCGGTCGGACGCCGACAGGGGCACGAACCGTACCGCATTCCCGTCGCCGAAGATGGCCGCCGCCATGGCGCGACAGAAGTCGGCGTCGAATCCGCGCCACTGGCCCCGGTTGTCGGTATAGGCGAAGCCGACCAGCCCCTGATGCACGCCGCAGTTCAGCCGCCCGCGTCGCTTGACCGCGACCAGGGTCGGGCTGTCGGGACGATCCGACGCCACGCTGGGCGCCGGCAGGGTCTGTGAGGCGGTTTCCGGCGTCGGGTCGGGATTCCCGCGTCCGCAGGCCGCCGTCAGCAGCAGGGCCGCCGCCATAACTCCGATCGTCAAGACCCGCATCGCGTTTCGCATCCTCCGCCGCTTGCGCCCCGCTGACTTTAGAGGCCTTTAGGCCCTGATCCGCAACCCATCGGAGAGGCCATGTCGCCGCATTCGGACCGTACCCGCCTGATCTCATCCGCCACCCGTCGGGGGCAGGGCCGCCGCCCGGTCAATCCGCCCATCGAGCGCGCCTCGACCATGCTCAGCGACCGGGCCGAGACCATGCGGGACGACGCCGAAGGCCCGACCTACGGCCTCGACGGCGGCTCCGCCGCGCGTCAGCTCCGCGCCGCTCTCGCCGATCTGGAAGGCGCCGCCGACGCCTTCATCGTCCCCTCCGGCCTCGCCGCCGTGACCGTTCCCCTGCTGGCCCTGACCCGGCCCGGCGACGAGGTGATCGCCACCGACGCCGTCTATGGCCCGTCCCGCCGCTTCCTGGCCCGCTACCAGGCCGCGCGTGGGGTCACCACCCGTTTCCTGCCCGCCGACACGGACGCAGCGGGCCTGATCGCCGCCCTCGGCGACCGCACCCGCCTGGTCCTGATGGAGTCGCCCGCCTCGCTCACCTTCGAGATGATCGACGTCGCCGCCGTGGCCTCAGCCTGTCGCGAGCGCGGCGTCCTGACGATGCTCGACAACACCTGGGGCGCGGGCCTGGCCTTCAAGCCCCTGGCCCACGGCGTCGATGTCAGCGTCCAGGCCCTGACCAAATATGTCTCGGGCCATTCCGACGTCCTGATGGGCGGGATCGCCGCCAACGCCCCCGCCTGTCTGCGCGCCGTCGCCGACACGATCGAGGATCTGGGCTGGCACGTCTCGCCCGACGACGCCTGGCTGGCCCTGCGCGGCCTGCGCACCCTGCCGCTCCGCTATGCAGAACAGGGGCGTTCGGGCCTGATCGTCGCCGAATGGCTGCAGTCCCGCCCCGAGGTGTCGCGCGTCCTCTATCCGCCCCTGCCCGGCGCGGTCGGCCATGATCTGTGGAAGCGGGACTTCACCGGCGCCGCCTCCCTGATGGGCGTGGTGCTGAACGGCGGGACCGAGGTCGCCGCCCGCGCCTTGCTCGACGCCCTCGCCCTGTTCGGGATCGGCTATTCCTGGGGCGGGTTCGAAAGCCTGATCACCCACGAAACCCACCAGATGGCCTATCGCGACCAGCCCCCCGCGCTGGAGGGCGAACTGATCCGCCTGCACATCGGGCTGGAGGACCCCGCCGACCTGATCGCCGACCTCGAAGACGGCTTCGCCGCCTTCCGCACGGCGCTCACCCTTCCTTAAGCGGCGGCGGCGACAGTCGCCCCGTGCACGCCTCGCCCGTCCAGATCGATGATTCGGACGCCCCGCCCGCCTGGGAACAGGGGGCGGCGGGCTTTGTCGTCTTCATGCTCACCGGCGCCCTGTTCGCCCCCGTCATCGCCCCGGACCAGGGCGAGACCCCGATCCTCCGCCTGCTCTGGCTGCCGGTCTACGCCGTCACCCTGGGCCTGATCCTGTTCCGCTTCGACAAGGTCGTCCGCGCCTGGCCGGCCTGGCTGATGGTCGGCGGCCTGGTCGGCCTGGCCTATGTCTCGCAATACTGGTCCATAGATCCCGGCGTCACCGACCGGCGCGTTATCGCCCTGGCGATCAACAGCGCCTTCGCCGTCTATCTGGGCGCCGTCTTCCGGGGCGCCGCCCTGCCGCGCGTCCTGATGCACACCTGTCTGGTCATGGCGGTCGGCAGCCTGATCATGGTCTTCGCCTTCCCTCGCATCGGGGTTCATCAGTTCGACAACGCCGGCCTGTGGCGCGGCCTTTGGTACGAGAAGAACCAGATGGGCCTGGTCATGGTGGTCGGCGCCGTCTCCGCCGCCGCCTGCCTGGCCGCCGATCATCTGGCCCAGAATGGGCGCAAGCCCTGGGTCGCCGTCGTGACCTTCGCCCTGACCACCCTCCTGGTCGTGGCCACCCAGTCCAAGACCTCCCTGCTGTGCTGGATGCTGGGCGTCGGCATGGTCGGCGGCTGGTGGACGCTGAAACAGGGCGGCGCAGCCGTCACTGTCGCGGCCGTCTGGCTGGGCGTGGTCACCGCCGCCGTCGGCGCCTGGGTCTGGAACACCGATTCCGCCGCCATCCTCGAGGCCCTGGGCAAGGACCCCTCCCTGACCGGCCGGACCCTGATCTGGGACGCCCTGATGCGCAAGGTCGCCGACCGTCCCTGGACCGGCTACGGCTTCAGCGCCTTCTGGGGCGTTGATTCCATTCCTGCCCGCGAGATCCGGCTGGAGACCCAGTGGCCCGTCCCCTCGGCCCACAACGGCTGGATCGATCTGCTGGTCCAGCTGGGCTGGCCCGGCGCGGTCGCCGTCGGAACCCTCATGGCCGTCTCGGCCATCCTGATCCTGGTCCGCCTCAACGGCATGGGCGCCCGCGAGGGGTTCTGGAGCATCGGCTATATGGCGGGCTTCTTTGTGCTCAGCCTGTCCGAGAGCGTCCTTCTGACCCACGCCAACCTGCCCTGGGTGCTGATGCTGGCGATTCTGGCCCGCGCCGTGACCTTCGATCCGGTTCCGGTGCGACCGCCGCTTGCTCGACCGACGACACGGGCCTACCAGAACCGGCTCCGAATCGCCTCAGACTATGTGAATGGCCGCAGACCTCTTCGCTTTTGACGACACGCCCGACGCTCCCAAGCCCGAGGCCCCCAAACCTGTCGCGGTGACCCCGCCCCAGGCCGCTCCCGCCCCTGCGCCAAAAGCGGTCCCGACGCCCGTCGCCCCAGCCGCAACGCCAGCCCCTACCGCCGGCGCCCAGAACGCCTATTCCGCCTCCTCCATCGAGGTGCTGGAAGGTCTGGAGCCCGTCCGCAAGCGGCCCGGCATGTATATCGGCGGCACCGACGAACGCGCCCTGCACCACCTGTTCGCCGAAGTCCTCGACAATGCGATGGACGAGGCCGTGGCCCGCCACGCCAAACTGATCACCGTCGATCTGGACGCCGACGGCTATCTGTCGGTGCGTGACGACGGCCGGGGCATCCCGGTCGATCCCCACCCCAAACACCCCGGCAAGTCGGCGCTGGAGGTGGTGATGACCGTCCTCCACTCGGGCGGCAAATTCTCGGGCAAGGCCTATGAGACCTCGGGCGGCCTGCACGGCGTCGGCGTCTCGGTGGTCAACGCCCTGTCCGAGCACCTGGACGTCGTCGTCTGGCGCGATGGCTTCGAGTGGAAACAGTCCTTCTCGCGCGGCAATGTCCTGGGCCCGATCCAGCAGGTTCAGCCGTCCAAGAAGCGCGGCACCCTGATCCGCTTCAAGCCCGACGACGAGATCTTCGGCATGGGCGCGGCCTTCAAGCCCGCCCGCCTGTTCCGCATGGCCCGCTCCAAGGCCTATCTGTTCCGCGGCGTCGAGATCAAATGGACCTGCGCGCCCGAGCGGATCACCGACGCCACCCCGACCCAGGCCCTGCTCCACTTCCCCGGCGGCCTGGCCGACGCCCTGACTGACCGGATCGGCGAGCTGGAGACCGTCACCCCCGCCTTCGCCGGCCGCGCCGAGCGTCAGGGCGAGGCCGGCGCCTTCGAATGGGCCGTCACCTGGTCGCCCATCGGCTTCGGCGAGGCCGACGGCTTCATCCAGTCCTACTGCAACACCGTCTCCACCCCCGACGGCGGCACCCACGAGGCCGGCTTCCGCGCCGCCCTGGTCAAGGGTCTGAAATCCTACGGCGAACTGACCAACGAGAAGCGCGCCGCCATCATCACGGCCGAGGACGTCGTCGCCAACGCCGGCGCCCTGATCAGCGTCTTCATCCGCAATCCCGAGTTCCAGGGCCAGACCAAGGACCGGCTGTCCTCGCCCGAGGGCGCCCGGCTGGTGGAGCAGCTGCTCCGCGACCCGCTGGACCACTGGCTGACCGAAAGCCCCAAACAGGCCAACGCCCTGCTCGGCTTCGTCGTCGATCGCGCCGAGGACCGCCTGCGCCGCCGCAAGGACAAGGAGGTCCAGCGCGCCGCCGCCACGCGCAAGCTGCGCCTGCCGGGCAAGCTGTCGGACTGCAGCCGCCAGTCGGCCCAGGGCACCGAACTCTTCATCGTCGAAGGCGATTCGGCCGGCGGCTCGGCCAAACAGGCGCGCGACCGCACCACCCAGGCCATCCTGCCCCTGCGCGGCAAGATCCTGAACGTCGCCTCCGCCACGGCGGACAAGCTGCGCCAGAATATCGAACTGTCCGACCTGGCCCTGGCCCTGGGCGTCCAGCCCGGAAACCGGTTCAACATCGACGACCTGCGCTATGAGCGGATCGTCATCATGACCGACGCCGACGTGGACGGCGCCCATATCGCGGCCCTGCTGATCACCTTCTTC
>JBKBXN010000093.1:0-10689 GCA_046314055.1 Brevundimonas sp. | reverse complement strand
ATCATGGACGGCAATGGCCGCTGGGCGAAGGCGAGGGGGCTGCCGCGCGCGCTGGGCCACCGCGAGGGTGTGCAGGCGCTGAAACGGACGATCCAGGCCGCGCCGGACTTCGGCATTCGTTGCTTGACCGTCTTCGGCTTCTCGACCGAGAATTGGAGCCGCCCCGCCGAAGAGGTCTCGGACCTTATGGGACTGGTGCGGACCTATGTCGCCAGCGACCTGGCGCGACTGGAAAAGGCGGGGGTGCGTCTGCGTATCCTGGGGCGTCGCGAGGGGCTGCCCGCCGACATCGCCGCCATTATCGACAAAGCCGAGGCGCAAACGGCCCACAATGAGAAGTTCATGCTTCAGGTCGCCTTCAACTATGGCGGCCGGGCCGATCTGATCGACGCCGCGCGACGGCATGCGGAGCGCATCCTGGCCGGCGAGACGGCCGAGCCGCTGAACGAAGAGAATTTCGCGGCCGGGCTGGCGACGGCCGGGTCGCCTCCACTGGATCTGATTATCCGCACCTCGGGCGAGCAGAGGTTGTCGAACTTCCTGCTTTGGGAGGCGGCCTATGCCGAACTGGTGTTCCAGGACATCCTGTGGCCCGACTACGGCCCCAAGGCCTTGGGCGAGGCGGTCGCGGCCTTCGCCCAACGTGAGCGCCGCTATGGCGGACGAGAAACCGCGCCTGCCTGTGTGTCGGCCTGATGGCGGTCAAGGGACGTGATATCGCGCTGAGGGCGGCGTCAGCCGCCGTGCTTGCGCCGGCTGCCGTCGCGGCCACCTGGTTCGGCGGCGTCTGGTTCCTGGCGCTGGTTCTGGCCGCCAGCGTGGTGCTGTCCTTCGAATGGGGAGCGATGAGCGCGCCGAGAGCCCGACGCCCGGTCGGCGTCGCTGTCGCGCTCGCGGTCATGGCCTCGGTCGTCAGCGCCTATTTCGGCGTCATGTCCGTGGCCTTCGTCGTTCTGGTGTTCGGCGCTGCTGCGGCGGGCCTCTACGCCCGCAAACAGGGACAGCAGGCGATAGATGCGGCCTATGGCGTTCTGTATTTGGGCTGGCCGTCCGTTCTGCTGATTTGGCTGCGTGACGGCGAAAGCCCAGTCGGGCTGCACTGGACGGCGCTGGTCTTCGCCGTCACCTGGTCGGCGGATATCCTGGCCTATCTGGCCGGTTCCACCTTCGGCGGTCCCAAGCTGTGGCCGCGCTATTCGCCCAACAAGACCTGGTCCGGTTTTGTCGGCGGCATTCTGGCGGGCGCAGTCGCCGGCGCCGTGCTGACAGCCTGGTTCGACATGGGGCGGCTGACGATTTTCTGGGGCGCGATCCTGGGTCTGGCGGCTGCGCTGGCGACCATGGCGGGCGATCTTTGGGAATCCGGGCTTAAGCGGCGGTTCGGGGTCAAGGACGCGGGCAACACCATACCCGGGCATGGAGGCCTGCTGGACCGCGTGGACGGATTGATGTTCGCCGTGGTCGTGGTGGCGGCCGGCCGTCTGCTGGTGGTTCTTCTGGAACGAGGCGCGTCTTGATCCGTCGTCGCGTCACGGTTCTGGGCTCGACCGGCTCGGTCGGCTCATCGACGCTCGATCTGATGGATCAGGCCGAGGCGACGGGCACGGGCGGTTTCGAAGTCGAGGCCCTGACAGGCGGCGCCAATATCGTAAAGCTGGCCGAGCAGGCGCGGCGGTGGAAGCCCAAACTGGCTGTGACCGCCGATCCGGCGAAGTTGGACGATCTGCGAGACGCGCTGGCGGGAACCGGCGTGGCCGTGGCGGCGGGGGAGGCGGCGATCGTCGAGGCGGCGACGCGGCCGGCGGACTGGATCATGGCGTCGATCGTCGGCGCGGCGGGTCTGAAGTCGGCCTGGGCTGCGGCGGACACAGGCGCGGTCCTGGCTCTGGCCAACAAAGAGAGCCTGGTCTGTTGCGGACCGGCGCTGATCGAGCGGGTCAAGCGGGCAGGGGGGCGGCTGATCCCGGTCGATTCCGAGCATTCGGCCATCTTCCAGGTCTTTCCCGCCGAGGCGCCCGAACAGGTGGCGAAACTGGTGCTGACGGCGTCCGGCGGTCCTTTCCGGCAGACGTCGCTCGCCCAGATGGCGGGCGTCACGCCCGAACAGGCCGTGGCCCACCCGAACTGGAGCATGGGCGCCAAGATTTCGGTCGACAGCGCCACCATGGCCAACAAGGGCCTGGAGATGATCGAGGCCGCCTATTTGTTCGCCATGCCGCAGGAGCGGATCGACGTGGTGGTGCACCCGGAGTCGATTATCCACAGCCTTGTGGAATATGTGGATGGCTCCACCCTGGCCCAGATGGGGCCCCCGGACATGCGCACGCCGATCGCCTGCGCCCTGGCTTGGCCTGATCGGATCGCCTGGCCTGCACCCAGGCTGGACTTGGCCGCCCTGGGGCGGCTGACGTTTGAAGCGCCCGATCTGGCGCGGTTTCCGGCCTTGGATCTGGCGCGCCAGGCGTTGGCCGCGGGGGGCGCCGCCCCGGCTGTGTTCAACGCCGCCAACGAGGTCGCGGCCTTCGCATTTCTTGACCGCAAGCTGGGCTTTCTCAATATTGCCGCAGTCGTCGCCGAAACCCTTGAGCGTGCGACGAAAGCGGGGATGGTTTTCGGCTCTGGAGACGCCTGTGGCGCGGCCCTTTCGGTCGATGCCGAGGCCCGTCTCATGGCTGGAGCTATAATCGCCGGACTGGCGAACGCGGCCTGATCGGCCTGGGGAGACGAATATATAATGCTGGGCGCCCTGGGTCAGATCCTGATCTACATCGTGCCGTTCCTGCTGGTGCTGACCTTCATCGTCACCATTCATGAGCTGGGTCACTTTCTGGTCGCCCGCGCCTTCGGCGTGAAGGTGGACCGTTTCGCTATCGGCTTCGGCAAGGCGATCTTCAGCCGCACGGATCGCCACGGGATCGAATGGCGGTTCGGCTGGATGCCCCTGGGCGGCTATGTGAAGTTCTCAGGTGATCTGGACGCTTCCAGCGTGCCTGACCAAGCGGGGTTGGCTGAACTGCGCCAGCGAGTGATCGCCGAGGGTGGGCCGGGCGCCGAGCGTGACTATTTTCACTTCAAGCCGGTATGGCAGCGCGCGCTGATCGTTGCGGCGGGCCCGATGGCGAATTTCGTGCTGGCCATCACCATCTTTGCGATCGTCTTCATGAGTGTGGGCACGCAATTGCGTCCCGCCCGGGTGGCTCAGGTCCAGGCCGGTTCGCCTGCCGCTGCTGCAGGCTTCCAGGTCGGCGACCTGATCACCGGCGTGAACGGCAAGGCCATCAAGGACGGCGGCGAGGTGACGCGCACCGTCATGCTGTCGAGCGGCGATCCAGTTCGTTTCACCATCGAACGTCAGGGGCGGGCCGTTGAACTGACGGCGACGCCCGAACGCCGCGAGGAAAACGATCCCATCGCCGGTCGGGTCAAGGTCGGCCGTATCGGCCTGGGGCTCGCGCCTGCGGCCGGAGATTTGCGGCATGTCCGCTATGGACCTGTCGAAGCTGTGGTCGAGAGCGTCCGCCAGACCGGCGACGTCATCGGCTCGACCCTGACCTATCTCGGACGTCTGGTGACAGGGCGTGAGTCCGGCGATCAGTTCAGCGGCCCGCTGGGCATAGCCAAGGCGACCGGGTCCTTGACGACCGCCGCTGTCGAGGCGAATCCGGATCCCGGCGCCATTGTGATCAATCTTCTGCTGACGTTGACAACCTTCGCCGCCATACTTTCGATCGGAATCGGCTTTCTAAATCTGTTGCCCATTCCTGTGCTGGACGGCGGCCATCTGCTTTTCTACGGCTATGAAGCCGTAGCCCAGCGGCCCGTGGCGGCGCGGTATCAGGAGATGGGCTATCGCGCAGGTCTTGCGCTTCTGGCGGGATTTATGTTGTTCGCGACGTGGAACGACCTACAGAAGCTCAACATCTTCCAATTCCTCGGCGGGCTCGTCTCGTGAGCCGACGCCAGCCCCCGATGGTTTTCAGAATGAACGACATGAAATCTCGCGCCGCCGTCCGACTGGGCGCCCGTTCCAGCCTCCTCGCGCTGGCCGTCGCCGCCGGGCTCGGCGCCCCAGCTCTGGCGCAATCGGCGCCGTCCCCGGCTCCGCAGGCCGCGCCCGCTGACGGCCAACCGCCGCGCGTCGAGATCGCCGCGCCTCAAACGCTGACCGTCAACCGCATCCTGGTCCAGGGCGCGCAACGGATCGACCAGACGACGGTCCTGTCCTATCTGCCGATCCGACCCGGGGACAATGTCGACGCCCAGGTGCTGGACGTCGCAGTGCGGACCCTGTCGCGCACCGGCCTGTTCGCGGACGTGCAACTTGGCGTCCAGAACGGCGACCTGATCGTGCAGATCGTCGAGAACCCGATCATCAACCAGGTGGTGTTCGAGGGGAACAGCGCCCTGTCCGAGGACAAGCTGACCAAGGAAGTGACGCTCCAGCCTCGCGGCATCTACACCCGCGCCAAGGTGCAGGAAGACGTCGGCGCCATCGTCGAACTGTATCGCCTGCAAGGCCGTATTTCCGCGACCGTGACGCCCAAGCTGGTCCAGCTTGAGCAGAACCGCGTCGATGTCATCTTCGAGATCAACGAAGGTCCTCAGACCGGCATCAGCGCCATCAATGTGCTGGGCAACCAGGCCTTCTCCGACAATGACGTGCGTGACGTCATGGTGACGGAGCGCTCGCAGTGGTGGAAGTTCTTCTCCAGCAACGACAACTACGATCCGAACCGCCTGGACTATGACCAGGAGCAGCTGCGCAAATTCTATACGAACCGCGGCTATTACGACTTCCGCATCATCTCTTCGGTCGCCGAGCTGCAGCCGGATGATCAGGCCTTCCAGATCTCTCTGACCCTGAACGAAGGCGACAAGTACAATTTCGGCAAGGTCGACGTCATCACAGAGAATGACCGCCTGAACGCCGAGTTCCTGAAGGCCCTGGTGCCGATCCGCGAAGGCCAGCTCTATGAGAGCGACAAGATCGAGCAGGCGGTCGACGCCCTGACCTTCGCCGCCGGATCGGCCGGCTACGCCTTCGTCGAAATCAATCCGACCTACAAGGCCAATCCCGAGACCGACACGGTGGACGTGACCTTCAACGTCTCCGAAGGCCAGCGCGTCTACATCGACCGCATCAATGTGGTCGGCAACACCCGCACCGTTGATCCGGTCATCCGGCGCGAACTGATGCTGACCGAAGGCGACGCCTTCAATCGCGCCCTGATGGAGCGTTCGCGCAACAATCTGCGCGCACTCGGCTTCTTCAAGGATGTGACGATCGAGGAGACGCGCGGCAGCGCGCCGGACCGCTCGGTGATCAACGTCAATGTCGAGGAACAGCCCACGGGCGAGCTCTCGGTCGGCGCCGGGTTCAGCTCGGTCGACTCCTTCACCGTCAACCTGGGCATCTCTGAGCGGAACTTCCGTGGTCGGGGCCAGAATGTCGTCGCCCGGATGGAATGGGGCTCGCTGCGCCAGCAGGTCGATTTCCGCTTCACCGAGCCGAAATTCCTCGGACGCGATCTGCGCGCCGGCTGGGATCTGTTCCACTCGCGCTACGACCTCAGCGAATATTCGTCGTACGACTACCGCTCGACGGGCGGCGGCCTGAGGCTGTCCTATCCGCTGAACGGCAATATGCTGCTCAGCACCCGCTACTTCCTGAAGTCGGACGAAATCATCGTGCCGACCGGCTATTGCACCACGACCGGCAGCGGTTCGTCGGCCCTGTGCGATCAGGTCGGCAGCTATATCAACTCGTCGATCGGCTATACGCTGCAGATGAACTACACCAACGACCCGGTTCGGCCGACGCGTGGCTGGTCCAGTTCGTTGCGCCAGGACTTCGCCGGTCTGGGCGGAGACGTGAACTATGTGAAGACCGAGGCCGACGCGGCCTGGTACTACGGCTTCACGCCGCAGTGGGTCGTCAGCGTCCAGGGATCGACCGGCTATATCAGCGGCTGGAACGGCGATCCGATCCGGATCAACGACCGCTTCTTCAAGGGCGGCAACAGCTTCCGCGGCTTCGAAACCGCGGGCATGGGGCCGCGCGATCTGGATACGACCGACGCCCTGGGCGGCAACTTCTACGCCATCGGCACCGTCGAGCTGACCCTGCCGAACTATCTGCCGGAACAGTACGGCATCAAGACCTCGCTGTTCGCCGACGTCGGTACGCTGGGCGTGCTCGATGACCGCTACAAACTGACCTCGACCGGCGGCGTCGATGCGACAATCGCCGACGAACTGTCGCTGCGGGCTTCGGCCGGCGTCAGCATCCACTGGAAGTCGCCGATGGGGCCCATCCGGTTCGACATCTCCAAGGTCCTGTCCAAGGAAGACTACGACAAGACGGAATCCTTCCGCTTCTCGACCTCCACCCAGTTCTAAGGAAGCGACGCAAAAGCGCTCGCACGAGGATTACCCCATGAAAGCTCTCATCATCGCCGCCACGGCCGCCGCTTCTCTGGTCGCCACCGCCGCCTCTGCCCAGACGGCCGCGCCCGCCAACCCGGGTCCGGTCATTCCGGGCGTCTGCGTCTATTACAACGCCCGCCTGCTGGCCCAGTCGGCCGCCGGTCAAGCCGTCGAGGCCCGTATGCAGCAACTGGCCCAGGAAGTTCAGGGCGAGCTCCAGCCCTACGCCACTCAGATCCAGACGGAAGCCCAGCAACTGCAGTCTCAGGGCGCCAGCATCCCCGCCGACCAGCTGCAGCAGCGCCGTCAGGCCCTGCAGCAGCGGGCTCAAGAGGCACAGCAGCTGGAAGGCACGCGCGAGAACGAACTGCGCTACACCCTGGCCATGCAACGCCAGGCCATCACCGAGGCCGTATCGCCGATCCTGACCGCCCTGTACCAGGAAAAGGGCTGCGGCCTGCTGCTGGACCGCGAGAGCGTCTTCATGATGAACCCGGCCATGGACCTGACCGACGCTGCGATCCAGCGCCTGAACACGGCCCTGCCGACCCTGTCGTTCAACCGCATGGCGGTTCCGGCCCAGCAGTCGCAACAGCCGGCCGCCGCCAACTAAGGTCCACATGCCCGACACCCGCTTCTTCGAAACCCTCGCCCCCCTGTCCGTCGCCGATCTGGCGTCGCAAATCGGAGGCGAGGTCGAGAGGGGCGGGGATCGGATCATAGGTTCCGTCGCGCCCCTGTCCTCTGCGGACGGGGGCGCGATCGCGTTTCTGGGCGACCGCAAGTTCGCCGCAGCCCTGGCTGCGACGAAGGCGGGGTGCGTGATCGTGCCGGCCGAGGCTGTGGCGTCTGCGCCTGCCGAGACCGCCGTCATCGTCTCGCGTACGCCCCAGGCGTCCTGGGCCATGGCTTCCGCCCTCCTGCACCGCCCGGTGACGCTGGACCGCGCCATCGCGGCGTCCGAGGCGGCCGAGGACGACAGTGTGATCGTTGAACCGGGCGTCGTGCTCGGCGAGGGCGTCCGCATCGGACGCAACACGCGAATCTGCGCCAACACCGTCATCGGTCCGGGCGTGCAGATCGGCCGCGATTGCGTGATCGGTTCGAACGTCACCGTCGGCTTCGCCCTGGTCGGCGACCGGGTGAAGCTTTACGCTGGCGCGCGCATCGGCGAGGCCGGCTTCGGCGCTACGGGCACGGCTTCCGGCGTTATGGACATCCCCCAGCTGGGTCGCGTCATCTTGCAGGACGGAGTCACGGTCGGCGCCAATTCCTGCATTGACCGGGGCGCCTATGACGACACGGTCATCGGTGAGAATACCAAGATCGATAATCTGGTCATGGTGGGCCACAACTGCGTCATCGGCCGCAACTGCCTGCTGGTCGCCAACACCGGCATTTCAGGCTCGGTGACCGTTGGCGACAATGTCATATTTGGCGGTAAGGCCGGCGTCGGGGACCATATCACTATCGGCGAGGGTGCGCGCGTCGCGGCCGGAGCGGGCGTCCTGGCGAACATCCCTGCGGGCGAAACCTGGTCCGGTTATCCGGCCCGTCCGATCCGACAGTTCTTGCGCGAAACCGTCTGGCTCGCCAAACAGGCCTCTTCAAAGAAGGCCCCGAAGGAATCATAGGGATGAGCGAAGACGGCAAGATCGATTACGCCGAGGTGATGCGGCGGCTGCCGCACCGCTATCCCTTCCTGTTGGTGGACAAGGCCGAGGCCTTCGTGCCGCGCACCTCCATCGTGGGCGTCAAGAACGTCACACACAACGAGCCCTTCTTCCCGGGCCATTTCCCGATCGACCCCGTCATGCCCGGCGTGCTGATCGTCGAAGCCATGGCTCAGACGGGCGCCCTGCTGATGTCCAAGACCCTGGACGTGGCCGTGGCCGACAAGGTCATCATGTTCATGTCCATAGACGGCGTGCGCTTCCGCAAACCGGCGCGGCCGGGCGACCAGCTGCGGATGGAGGTCAAGGTGATCAAGGCGCGCGGCGACGCCTACAAGTTCCGGGGCGAGACCTTCATCGACGGCAAACTGGCGGCCGAGGCCGAATTCATGGCCATGGTCGTGACTGTGCCCACTCCAGCGACAGAGCCCGCCGCCTGATGACCGTCCACCCGACCGCCCTGATCGACGCGACGGCGACCCTGGCCGACGGGGTCCAGGTCGGCCCCTGGTGCACGGTCGGGCCGAATGTGGTCCTGGCCGAGGGCGTGCGTCTGGTCAGCCATGTGGTGGTTCAGCAGGACACGACGGTGGGGGCGGGGACGGTGATCCATCCGTTCGCCGTCATCGGCGGCGACCCTCAGCACAACGGCTACAAGGGCGAGCCGGTGCGGCTGGAGATCGGCGAGAACAACCTGATCCGCGAGCATTGCACCTTCAATCGGGGCACGCCGCAGGGGACGGGCGTGACCGTCGTCGGGTCCAATAATCTGTTCATGACGGGCGCCCACGTGGGCCACGACTGCGTGGTCGGCAGCAACCTCGTCATGGCCAATAACGCCACCCTGGGCGGCCATGCTCATATCGGCGACAAGGTCTTCCTGGGCGGCCTGTGCGCCGTGCACCAGAACGGCCGTGTGGGGCAGGGGGCGATCATCGGCGGCCTGGCCGCCGTGACCCGCGACGTCATCCCCTATGGCTCGGCCTGGGGCAATCACGCGCGACTGCGCGGGCTGAACCTGATCGGACTGAAGCGCAAGGGCTATGGCAAGGATCAGGTGCGGCGTCTGCTGGCGGCCTATCGCGACCTGTTCGAGGGCCAGGGCGAGTTCGCCGGCCGGATCGAGGGCGTGGCCCAGGCCTATGCCGACCTGCCCGAAATCATGGAGATCATCGCCTTCATCCGCGACGGCGGGCGGCGTCCGCTGTGTCTGCCGAACGCGGAATGAGCCCTTCCGGAAAGCTGGGCCTGATCGCCGGCGGCGGCGACCTGCCGGCGGCCGTGGCGGCGCGGTGCGACGCCGAGGGGCGGCCGGTCTTCATCATCCGTCTGGCCGGGTTCGCCGACCCCCATCTGACCCGCTGGCCGGGCGCCGAGTTCGGCATGGCCCAGATCGGGGCCATACTGAAGGCGCTGAAGGCGGAAGCCTGCACGACCGTCTGTCTGGCGGGCATCGTCAACCGGCCGGATTTCAAGAGTTTGAAGCCGGACTTCAAGGGCGCGACCCTGCTGCCGGGGATCGTCGCCGCGGCGACCCAGGGCGACGACGCCTTGTTGCGCAAGATCCTGTCGGTGTTCGAGGCCGAAGGGTTCGCGGTGGAAGGCGCCGATGACATCCTGGGCGGCGAGACCCTGGCGCAGGGCGCGCTCGGCGCTGTGACGCCGACGCCGGAGCAGGTCGCCGATCTGAGAAAGGCGCTGTATGTCGCCGAAAAGTCCGGCGAACTGGACATCGGCCAAGGCGCGGTCGTCTGCGACGGTCTGGTGCTGGCGGTCGAGGCCCAGGAGGGCACTGACGCCATGTTGCACCGGGTGGCGGGCCTGCCGGCCGATCTTCGCGGTTCTCCGGCCGTCCCCAAGGGGGCGCTGGTCAAGGCGCCCAAGCCGATCCAGGACCTACGTGTGGACATGCCGGTGATCGGGCCGCGCACGGTCGAGCTGGCGGCGGCGGCGGGCCTGGCGGGGATCGCCGGCGTGACGGGTCGGCTGATCCTGATCGACCGGCCGGCTATAGTGGCGGCCGCGGACCGGCTGGGTCTGTTCGTCTGGGGTGAAGACCGATGAGCCGTCCGTTGAAGATCATGCTGGTCGCGGCCGAGGCTTCGGGCGATGCGCTCGGCGCCGGCCTGGCGCAGGCGCTCCGGAAGCGGCTTGGCGACACGGTGAGCTTCGTCGGCATCGGCGGGCCCCGCATGGCGGCGGAGGGCGTCGTCAGTCCGTTCGATATCGCCGAGCTGTCAATCCTGGGCTGGATCGAGGGCCTGCGCGCCTATGGCATGGTCCGGCGCCGGGTTCGGGAGACGGCGGCCCTGGCGGCACTCGAACAGCCCGACGCCGTGGTCCTGATCGACAGTTGGGGCTTCACCATTCGGGTGGCCGAAGCGATCCGCGCCGCACGGCCGGACGTGCCCCTCATCAAATATGTCGGCCCTCAGGTCTGGGCGTCTCGCCCCGTTCGGGCCAAGACCCTGGCGCGGACCGTGGATCACCTTCTGGCGCTCTACAGTTTTGATGCACCCTGGTTCGAGCGTGCAGGCCTGCCCACGACCGTGGTGGGATCTTCGGCGCTTCATGTGGATATGGACCACGC
>JBKBXN010000092.1:0-10818 GCA_046314055.1 Brevundimonas sp. | reverse complement strand
GGCGACCATATGGGAAGCGCCCGCCGTTTTGACCAGCGCGGCGCTTGCCCGAAGCGCCCGGCTGTTCTATCAGCCTCGCCTCCCCGGGCGACCTCCCGGGCGTTAGCCCTCGTGGTGAAACGGACAGGTGGCGGAGTGGTCGATCGCGCACGCTTGGAAAGCGTGTGTAGGTGAAAGCCTACCGAGGGTTCGAATCCCTCTCTGTCCGCCACTTCAGTCCTTGAGTGGGCACTGCGCCCGCGCCGCCGTTGGCGGTAAGGGCCTGAAGCAACCGGGCCTTCGATCCAATTATACGAACCTCGCCTACATCGACCTCGACCCGCTGAGCGAGCGCGCGTAGGTGGTCGCGGCGATAGCCGCCGTCGTCCAGTCGGATGCGCTGGCGAGCGGAGCGGGCGAATCGTTTGAGCATCTCCGGCGTGACGGCCTGACGCCCGGAGCTGTTCAGCATCCCCTGGGCACGCTCGGCGTCGGCCTTGGCTTGGTCCCGAATGGCCTTGAGGCCGTCGAGCCGATCCTTCAGCGCCGGGTCATCCAGATCGGCCACGCCCGCCTCTATGGCGTCGTATAGGCGCTTGAGCCTTTGATCGGCCTCCGTGGCCCGCTTGTTCAGTTCGGCGATGTGATCGCGCCGCCGCCCGGCCTGCTCCTGTCGCCGATCCAGCACGGCCTCCAGCACCTCTTCCAGCCTCTTGGGCTGAAGCAGCCGCGTCTCCAGATGCTCGGCGACCAGATCGTCGAGTTTCTCCATGGGGACCGCCATGCCCTCGCAGGCGGTCGGACCTTGGCGGGCCTTGGTCGAGCATGAGTAGTAGCGGTAGCGCCCGCCCTTGCCGGTGCGGATGGTCATGGCCCCGCCGCACTTGCCGCAATGGATTAGGCCGGTCAGCAGCGTCGGCCCCGACACCACCCGTGCAGGCATGACCTTGGGGTTGCGGGATTTGAGGAGGGCCTGAACGGCGTCGAACGTGTCGCGGTCGATCAACGGCGGCACGTCTACCAAGACCCGCTCGCTGAGGGGCTTCGGATTGCCGTCCTTGTCTCGACGATTGAACTCGTGTTCGCCGATATAAGTACGACGGGTCAGGATACGGTGCACCTGGCCGATGCCCCAGCGCCCGCCGTCGCGGGTGAAGATGCGACGGCTGTTCAAATACGAGACGATGGCCTTGATCCCCATCTGGCCGGTGGCGCCGTCGCCCTGAAGCGCTAGCCGATACATCAACCGCACGGTGTCGGCGTGGAGCGGATCGATCTCCAGCACCTTCTTGACCTTGGTCCCCCGCGTCTCGGCCGCGACGATGCGGTAGCCGAAGGGCGGGCGGGCGCCGTTCCAGAATCCCTGACGAGCGTTCTCCTTCAAGGCGCGGGAGACGTGCTTGCCATTCTCCTTGGACTGATACTCATCGAACAAGGCCATGATCCGCCGCATCATGTCGTGGATCGGATCGTCGCCCAGCTCCTGGGTTATGGAGACCAGCTTGACCCCGTTACGGGCCAGCTTCCTGACGTAGAACTCCATCTCGAAGGCGTCGCGGAAGAAGCGCGAGAAGCTGTGCACCAGAACGATGTCGAAGGCGGGCGGCTTGGCCGTCCCGGCTTCAATCATCCGTTGGAACTCCGGGCGCCGGTCGTTGGTGGCGCTGTTGCCCGGCTCCACGAAGGTTTCGACCAGATCGTAGCCGCGCGCCTCGCACCAGGCCTCTCCCTGCTTCCGCTGATCTGGGATGGACACCGCATGTTCTGCCTGCCTCACGGTGGAGACGCGGAGATAGAGAGCGGCGCGGGTCATGGCGGGTCTCCTAAGATCAGAACCACAGGGAATCAGCCCGCGTCTGGGATGTCACTCCCGAAATTCCCGCGCGGACGCCGCTGGGACGTCCCCGACGAACAGGTCATCGAACAGGTCGCCGAACCACGCAATGAACACCGTGATTTCCGCGTCGGTCACCGGCACGGCCTCTGGCCAGTCGTCAATGACGCGCCACGATGAAGGATCATATTTGGGCGGACGGCCCGTAAAGGGCCACGGCTCGCCCAACAGGGCGGCGAGCTGTTCGGAGGCTGGGGACGGGCGGGTAGGATCACCACCTCAGCCGAGTCAGTGATCGACAGGACCGAAGACCTGCGTCGTTCGACCTCGGAAGCGTTCGACGCGTTGCCGGATGCAGAGCAGGACGCCGCATTCGAAACCGCGTTCGCAGAAATGCGCATGGAGATGCCTGTGAGGCTGCTCGAGGAGCGCCTCGAGCCCGAGGAGTACCAACGCATACTCGGCCTGCTGGAACACCGGAAACAAGCCGTGTGATCCTGCGCCGACGCGGGAGTCCGGAGGACGTCGCCGCGTTCAGTAGCGGCCGAGCATCTCGGCGCCGGTGACCAGCAACTCTCACGATTGAACTTGGGACAGTTCGGAGACCGCAATGACAGACATCTACTGCGGCCGCCGCACGTTCTATGCCCATCAGGGGAGCTCTTCTGATTTGATGGCGACGCCGGCTGAACAAACGTCCGCTTTCCGGGTGAAGGCAAACGTCCGCTCCTGGCGCATCTGCGATGTTACGCCCGTTCCGAAGTGGCGTGGACTGCGGCTCTACTTTCGCTGAAATTCCGCGTGTTTAGTTTGCACGTCTGAGAATTCAGATTGCCAGCGAATAGCTTGTGCTGCGTCCACCTCCCGCATCCTTCAGCAATACGCCCTTTTCCACCAAGTCGTTGATGTCCCGCAGCGCCGTATCTGACGACGTCTTCGTCAGAACTGCCCATTTGGCGTTGGTTAGCTTGCCTTCGAAGCCGTCGAGCAGGCGGTTCAGCACCTTCTTCTGGCGTTCGTTCAACGGCTGATCAGCCAGTGGCTCCCAGAAATGCGCCTTGCGCATGACGCTGGCCAGGATGGTCTCGGCGCCGTCGAACGCGCGGTCAAGGCAGGCGATGAACCACAGCAGCCAAGCGGTGATGTCCAAGTCGCCTTTCTGTGTCGCCTCCAGCGCCTCGTAATAGGCCTTTCGCTCGGCGCGGATCTGGGCGGACATGCTGTAGAAGCGCTGCGGCGTGCCTTCGGCGCGGGCCAGGGCGAGGTCGGCGATGGCGCGAGCGATGCGGCCGTTGCCGTCGTCGAAGGGGTGGTTGGTGACGAACCACAGGTGGGCGACGCCGGCCTTCAACACCGGATCAGGCGAGGCGGTTTCGAACCAATGCAGGAGGGTGCCTATTTCGGCGTCGAGACGGTCGGCAGCGGGAGCTTCGTAGTGGACGCGTTCGCGGCCGACCGGTCCTGAGACGACCTGCATCGGGTCGCCGTCCGGGGTGCGCCAGTCTCCGACGGTGATCTTGGTCATGCCGCTGCGGCCCGTCGGGAAGAGGGCGGCGTGCCAGGCGAACAGGCGCTCGGCGGTAAGCGGTTGAGCGTAATTCTGGGTCGCGTCGAGCATCATTTCGACGACGCCCTCGACGTTGCGATTAGCCGGGACCAGGCCGACGACGTCCATGCCCAGGCGGCGGGCGATGGAGGAGCGGACCTGGTCTCGGTCCAGGACTTCGCCCTCGATCTCGCTGGACTTCAGCACGTCCTCGGTCAGGGTGTGGAGGACGGCTTCTTCGCGCAGCGGAAAGCCCAAGGCCTCCATCCGTCCGATCAGCCGGCCTTGGCGATGGCGGACGGCGGGGAGTGGTTGGGCTAGGGCGCTGTTGTCCCAGGTCAGGTTGGGCCAATCGGTCAGTTCGTGGATGTAGGTCATATTCGCCGCACTTTCTGCGGTGAATGTGGAGGCTATTCGCCGCAAGGGCAATGCATAATCGACGCAAGTTATGCAGTGAATAGCGGTGGTATTCGCGGCATGCCTATCAATCATGCCGCGAGCTGCCGGGGGCCACAGGGCTGCAGCCCGATGGACACGCCTCTGGCCGCCAGCGGCTGGCCGACGAGATCCTTCAGTCGGGCGAACGCCGTGGGGCTGGTGCAGAGGATGCGCCGTTCGTCGGGCTCCCATCTGGCGCGATCCAGGTAACTCACCGCCGCGCCTTCCCCCGCGATTTTGACGACCGCTTGGCGGATGTCGGTCTGGGCGAACGGATGGAGCCGCGCCAGCGTCCCGGCGCCGCCATCTGGTCGTCGGCTTTCGGCTGCGCGAGATCTATTAATGGGTTCATAAAGGTATTGTCGGTCACCGGTGACCGGTTTTCGTGTCGCAGATGTCCGCTTTTCTGGCGTTTGAGCGGTCGCCAGTGGCCGCTTTTCGCCGGTTTGATCGGTCGCGGATGACCGGTTTTGCGGCGCCTCGGCCGTTTCGTCGGGCAATGTTGCGCGGCAGATGTTGGTGCGGCCGCGTCCCCGGCGGACCTCGACCTCCAGATAGTCGGCGGTCTGAAGCTCGTCGAGCAGGCGGCGCAGTTGGCGGGGGCTGACGCCCAGGCTGGCCGCCATGCTCTCCTGGCCGCGCCAGGCGCCGCCTTCGCAAGGGTTCAGATCGTGGAGGATGAAGCCGGCGACGGCCTTGGCCTGGAGGCTGATCCTGGGATCGCTGGCGATGCGCTGATGCCAGGCCAGTTTCTCGGCGACGAAGTTCTCGGGATCGAGGCGGCGGCTCATTTGTGTGCCCCCGACGTTGCGGCCGGGCAGGGCAGGGGGTAGAATCCTTGCGGCCTTGAGTGTTGTGCCAAGCCCATTCGAACCCCGCCGAGCGCTGCAACGCTGGCGGGGTTTTTCGTGTCCGAGAGGCGTCCCGAGGGGGTAGCCAAACGGGAAAAATCCCTAGAGATTTCAATATGCGCCTTACACCTCGTTAGACTAAGCAAGGCTTTGAATTCACGAGAAGAAACGACTTCCTCTCTGACCGCATGGCCCTGCAGTGTTCAGCTAGTTGCGGTCAACCTTTTCAAATCTGGAGAAGGCGGGTGCGTCGGCCGATCGACTGGCCTCGGCATGACCGGGCCGATCCAAATCGACCTGTTCGGAGACGCCCCCGCGCCCGCGCCGTTCGTGGCGGGTTCAGCTATTGGCCCGACGTCACTTCTGGAGGACCTGCACGTCGGTCGCCTTGATGATGAACGGCCCACGCTCCCTTTTAGCCAAGATCGATCCAGACCGGCGCGTGGTCGCTGGCTCCTTCGACGCCGCGCACCGCGCGATCGACTCCGGCGTCGGTCAGGGTCTCGGCTGCGGCGCCGTTGAGCAATAGATGGTCGATCCGCAGGCCCGCGTCGCGGGGCCAGGCCTCGCGGAAATAAGACCAGAAGGTCCATGGCGGCGGATCGTTCGGGAAGCGTTCGCGTAGGGCGTCGGTCCAGCCTTGGTCGAGCAGGCGCTGGAAAGCCGCGCGGCTTTCAGGCTGGAGGAGGGCGTCTTTCTTCCAAGATCGGGTGTTGTAGATGTCGGCGTCGGTCGGCACGACGTTATAGTCCCCGGCGAGCAGGACCGGCGCGGCCGTGGTGTAAAGCGATGCCGCATGGGCGATCAACCGCTCGGACCAGGCCAGCTTGTAGTCGAACTTGGGTCCCGGGCGGGGGTTGCCGTTGGGCAGATAGAGGCAGCCGATCAGCACGCCGTTCACCGCCGCTTCGATATAACGGGCCTGTGGATCATCCGCGTCGCCCGGAAGCCGGCGTCGGGTGACGACCGGATCGCCAACCCGACTCAGTATGGCCACCCCGTTCCACCGGTGTTCGCCGATCCAGGCCGGGGCGTAACCAGCCGCAGCTATCTCGGCGGCAGGAAACTGGCTGTCGGTCGCCTTCAGCTCCTGCAGACAAACCACGTGCGGCCGCGCCTGTTCGAGCCAGGCGAGGAGGTTGGGTAGACGGCGATTGACGCCGTTGATGTTGAAGGTGGCGATCCGCATCCCGGTCAGCCCCGCTGTATCGGCGCGGGTGCCTCGAGAGCAGCGCGGACATAGGGCGCGAGGCCGTCCGCCATCCGGCCCACACCGGCTGCGTTCGGGTGAATTTGGTCCGGCAAGACGTAGCCGGGATGCAATGCGACCCCCTCCATGAGAAAGGGCATCAGGGGCGCGCCCGCCGCGCGGCCGACAGCTGGATAGACGGCGTCAAAGGCCCAGGCATAGGCGCCGAACCAGGGCGGCGCGCGCATGCCGCAGACGAGGACAGACACGCCGCGCTGTTGCAGGCGGTCGATAATGGCCAGGAGATTGGCCTTGACGCGGTCGGCGGGGATCAGCTGCATCATGTCGTTGGCGCCCAAAGCCAGGACACAGAGGTCGGTCTGGTCAGGCACGTCGCGGTCGACCCGACGTAGGCCGTCGCGGGTCGTGTCGCCGGAGACTCCGGCGCCGATGACGCGGATGGGCGGGATTGCGCCCTCCAACCGGCTGGCCAGCTGACGGGGCAGGCTCTCAGCTGGCTTCAGCCCATAGCCGGCCGTAAGCGAGTCGCCCAGAAGGGTGACGACGCTTTCGCCAGGCGCATCTCGCGGCCGAGCGCTCAGAGGATGAACCAGAGATGGCGCGCGTCGAGGGCGCGGTGGGCGAGGCGGAGGGAAGAGGGCATGGCGGTCTCGTTTCCAGACATAAGGCGTCAGGAACCTTTCGTGTTCCGCGACTCCCGCCCGGCGTGTTCAGCCGAAAGGGTCGTGCCCACCAGCCGAGATCGCCCGATCGGGTGAAGGCCGGTTTGCTCCAGGGCGTCGGCGAACAGATACCTTCGGGGGCGCGCCAAAGCACTGAGTCTTGAGTGCGTGCGGCGACACCCGCCGCGAAGAGGGCGGCGCCATCTCGCGGGTCGGACGTTGTCCGTCCATGAGCGAGCGTCCGCCCTATCCCACAACGCCCGACGGCCGCTATTTCGTGGTGCGCGGCCGCCTTTGGCGTTGCGCAAATCCGAACCTTGCCGGCGAGACGAGAGAGCGGCTTGTTCGCGAACTGATGTCGGCGCGCCGATCCGTCCGGTCCGCCTTGGCGGAGGCTGACGAAGACGCCTTGGCCGCCGCGCGCCGCGCAGTTGATGAAGCCAAGATCGCTCTGGGCGAACGCGGCCCGGTCTGGTGGGACGACGGCGCCCCAGACCTTAACCGGCGCGTGGCGCGCAATACGATCTATGCGGACTGGTTCGCCGCACTGGTAGGGGCTGGGGCATGACGGCTGGACTGCAACGGTTCGTGGCGGCTCAAGCCGATGTGTTCGACAGAGCGCTGGTCGAGCTCTCCGTCGGCCGTAAGACTAGCCACTGGATGTGGTTCGTCTTTCCTCAAGCCCGCGCGCTGGGCCGCTCGTCTACCGCCCGCTTTTATGGGATCGCATCACTGGCCGAGGCCCAGGCCTATCTTGCGCATCCGGTTCTGGGCGAGCGGCTTGGACGCGCCGCTCAGGCGGCCACTACGGCGCCGGCGGCATCGCTACACGCGTTGTTGGGGTCGCCGGACGACCTGAAATTCCGATCGTCCATGACCTTGTTCGCTGCGGTGTCTCCGGACCCCGCCATATTCGATGCAGCTCTCGCCCGATGGGGGATGAGGCCCGACCCCCTGACGATGGATCTGGTGCAGACGGCCCGGATAGGACCCGATCGCCTGTGAACGGCAGAGGCCGGGTCTCCGAGGTCTGCCTCCGCAGCCAACCCGAGGGCGTCCGGGGCACACCCTCGCCCTCGCCTTGGGATCTCCCGCTTTTAGGCCATCGTCCTGCGATCGGGTCGGAGGCGATCATGTGCGGCCCATCGCCGAGGTCGTCGCATACCTCACGGCTATCGACGCACCTGTGACCTTTCCGACCGAGGACGATGAAGTCCGCGATTGGGCCGACAGGTTCGGCGTCTGGGAGGACATGCTGCGCTATGTGAAGAAGCTGCGCGCCATACGGGGTCTGCACCTGATATGCTCTCCGGCGATTGGGGCTCGGTTTTTCCGGCGGCCCCGGAAGGACGATGCATGAATGCGACACATGACGCGCCAGCCGACATGCCGGTGTGGGACGAGAAACATCTGCGGCTAGGCGTCCAGGCGGCAGGCATCGCCCTTTGGTCCTGGAACGTGGACACCGACCAGTTGACCATGGACGACATCGGTTACGAGCTTTGGGCCGTGCCCAGGGGCGCAGGCGTGACGTTTGAGGACCTTTCGGCCAACATCCACCCCGCCGACCGCGACCGGGTGCGGGCCGCCTTCAGCGCCACGCGCGGCATCGTCGGCGCCTACGAGATCGACTTCCGCATCATCGTCAAGGACGAGATCCGCTGGATTTCCGCGCGTGGGCGAGGGGACGACGAGGGCATCGTCAGCCGTGTGATGTATGGCGTCTTCCTGGACGTCACCGGCCGCAAACAGGCCGAGGAGGCCAATGAGCTTCTGGCCGGCGAAATGAGCCACCGGGTCAAGAACCTGATCGCCATCGCCGGCGCCCTGACCTCGATGACCTCGCGCTCTGCTGAGACCAAGGAAGACATGGCGCGCGAGCTAACGCACCGGCTGACGGCCCTGGGGCGCGCCCACGACCTGGTGCGCCCGGTTCCCGGTCAGTCGAAGACGGCGGCGCTTCTCGGCGACCTGCTGTCGGTCCTCCTGACCCCCTACGACGATCTGGGGGCCTTCAGCGGGCGGATCCGGGTTTCGGTCCCCAGGATGGGGATCGGCGAGGCTGCGGCCACCAACCTGGCGCTGGTGTTGCACGAGCTCGCCACCAACTCCGTAAAATATGGGGCACTGTCGCTGGACAGCGGCCTTTTGGACATTTCCTGCCGGGTCGATGACGGCGTCGCGTCCATCGTCTGGACCGAGCGCGGGGGGCCTGTGGTCAATGCCCCCACTGCGGCGCATGGTTTTGGCAGCCAGCTTCTGACGCGGATCATCAAGCATCATTTCGCCGGGTCGGTCGATTTCGACTGGGAACAGGACGGCCTGATCGCGACGCTGCGTATCCCGGCAGAGCGTCTCGGGGTCTAATGGCGTTCCGTCGGCGACGAGCATCTCAACACGCTGGAGCTCCAGCCTGATCGCCTGAGCGGCTAGACGCGAGAGATCAGGCCGCTGGGGTGGATGTTGGGATTGAGGCGCGGTGGGCAAGGCGGCGCGGCCTGACCATCGAAGTCGGCAGATATCCAAGCCATGCTGAGCTCATCGGCGGGCTCGAAGGCTAAGCGCGAGCGCCGGCGACCCGTTCGCCTCTTACTGATAGCCGCCTTCTTCCTCGCGTTGACGCGCCGCCTCTTCCTGGGCCTCGTCGCCATCGGGCATGTCTTCGGGATCGAGCGCTTCTTCGCGGGGTTCGGGGTCCATGGCGTCTCTCGCTTCTGTGGGGTAAGGCTTAAAAGGAAATGTGGCGGCGCCGACGATTCAGCAGCACGAGACCTGCCACCGCGAAGCCCATAACGGCCGCCGTCGCCAGAGCCGCCTCGTGTCGGCGCTCGTATTTGACGAAACCCATTTCGACGAGCGGATTGGGCATTCGGCCGCGTCCGACGTCCTGCAAGAGGCCTTCAACCGTATTCACACGGTCGGCGCCCATCAGAAGCAGCCAATGGCCCCACTGGCCTTCGCTGAAGCGGAAGGCGGCGCGGCGCATCATGCCCGACAGACCGGCGGGCGGCGTCGATTCACCGACCACCGCCGGCCGACGGCCGTACTCCACGGATTGAAGGATTTCGACGCCGGCCACTTGGGCGCTGGGCGGCGTCCAGTTGGCGCCGGGGCCGTCGTCGCCGCTGCGGTCGCGGATTGGCCAGGTCGGATCGTTTTCGGGATCGGCGTCTACACCCCAGCCGACCACGGTCGCGGGGTCGATCAACGGATAGGCGGCGGTCGGGGCCTCGCTAGCGGCGGCGTTGGCCTTGTCGCTCTGTGTCATGGGGTTCCGATCACGCAGCATTGGGGATCAGGACGGGCTTGATGCAGCCGTCCAGCTTGGAGGAGAACAGGTGATAGGCCTCGGCCACGTCCTCCAGCGGCACGCGGTGAGTGATCAGTCCCTTGGGATCGATCCGGCCCGCCTGGACGTGGTCGATGAGGCGCGGCAGCAGCCGTTTCACCGAGGCCTGGTTGGCCCGGATGGTGACGCCCTTGTTCACGACATTGCCGATGGGGATCATGTTGCCGGTGGGGCCATAGACCCCGACGATCGAGACGACGCCGCCTTTCTTCACCGCGTTGATGGCCCAGGCGAGCGGCGTCGCATTGCCTGCCTCGAGCTTCAGCTTTTTGCCGAACAACGTGTGCCAGGCGTTGCCGGAGGCGTCGGCGCCGACCGCGTCGATACAGACATCAGCGCCGATCTCGGTGATCTTCTTCAGGAAGACGACCGGGTCGCCGATCTCTCGGAAATCATAGACCTCCGCCGGGCAATAGGTGCGGGCGAACTCCAGCCGGTACTCGACGTGGTCTATCACGATCACCCGCCCTGCGCCGAACAACCAGGCGCATCGGGCCGCCATCAGGCCCACGGGACCGGCGCCGAACACCACGACCGTGTCGCCCTTCTGGATGCCGCCCATCTCCGCCGCCTGATAGCCGGTGGGCACGACATCGGTCAGCAAGACGGCGTCATCGGGATCCATCCAGTCGGGGATCAGCGTCGGGCCGAGGTCGGCATAGGGGACGCGCACATATTCGGCCTGTCCGCCGTCATAGCCGCCGGCCGTGTGGGAATAGCCGAAGATGCCGCCGACCGCTGTGGCCTGGGCGTTGGACTCATGACAGTTGCCGAACAGCCCCTGTTTGCAGAAGTGGCACTGACCGCAGGCGATGTTGAACGGCACCAGCACCCGGTCGCCGCGCTTCAGGTTTTCAACCTCGGGCCCGACCTCCTAGACCACGCCGCAGAACTCATGGCCGAAGGTCATGCCGACCCGGGTGTCGGGCACCATGCCGTGATAGAGATG
>JBKBXN010000091.1:0-11259 GCA_046314055.1 Brevundimonas sp. | reverse complement strand
TGACGGTGGTTGAGATCGAACCGGGCGGCGCCAGCTGGTGGCGGCATATCCTGGAGCCCTATGCGGCGGCGACCGGCGGCCGCTATGTCGGCGTCAACCGGCCCCTGGAGGGCATGGGGGTCGAGCCGGGCTCGGCAGACTTCATCCTGGTGGCGCGCGCTTTCCACAACTGGTCGCGCAGCGAGCGCACCGAACCCTATCTGAAGGCCTTCTACGCCGCCCTGAAGCCCGGCGGGATCCTGGCCGTGGAACAGCATCGCAGCGCCGAGGGGCTGAACGTCGCCGACGTCGCCTCGACCGGCTATGTGCCTGAAAGCTATGTGATCCACGAAGCCCAGGACGCCGGCTTCGTGCTCGAGGCGCGCAGCGAGCTGAACGCCAATCCCAAGGACGACCACGACCACCCGTTCGGCGTCTGGACCCTGCCGCCGATACGTCAGTCCCAGGCCCGCGACGGCTCGGGCGCTCTGACCCCGGACCAGCGCGCGGCCTTCGATGCAATCGGTGAGAGTGACCGCATGACCCTGCGGTTCCGCAAGCCGGAATAGTCCCTTTTGACCCGCGCCGCGAACGTGAGTAAGCCCGTTCGACCAAGGTTTGCCGGACGCGGGGCCCGGCGTTCCGAGGGGGTGTTTTGATGGCTGAACTTTCTGCGAATTCCCACGGCCTGTCGCGCCGGTTTCTGCTGTCCGGCGCCGCCGGTCTGGCCCTGACCGGCATGGCGGCCTGCGGACGCAAGAAGGACGCCGCCCCCGAGGCCCCGCCCGCGCCGGCCGGCCCGCCCGAAGGGTCGCTGGAATGGGCTGTCGCCGGCCCCTGGCGCGCCCAGGACCGGCCGCGCGACGCCTTCCGTCATCCGATGGAGACTCTGCGCTTCTTCGGCCTCAAGCCGACCATGACGGTGGTCGAGTTCTGGCCCGGCAGCGGCTGGTACACCGAAATCCTGGCCCCCTATCTGGCCGAGGGCAAGGGGACCTACATCGCCGCCCTCTTCCCCGAAGGCCCCACCGCCGACCCGGCCCAGGCCGCCCTGAACGCCGCCGTCCAGACCCGGTTCAGCGGCGACAAGAAACTGTACGGCGAGCCCCAGTTCACCTTCTTCGGCGCCGGCTCCGGCCCCGTGGCGCCGGCGGGCACGGCCGACCTGTGCCTGTTCCTGCGCACCCTCCACGGCTGGATGGCCGCCGGGATCGCGGAAAAGGCCTTCTCCGACGCCTTCGCCGCCCTCAAGCCCGGCGGGGTTCTGGGCATCGAACAGCACCGTCTGGCACCCGAGGAGGATCAGGATCCGGTCGCCGCCAACGGCTATGTCCAGGAGGCCTTCGTCAAACAGCTGGCGGCCGAGGCCGGCTTCGTCTTCGTCGCCGCCTCCGAGATCAACGCCAACGACAAGGACACCAAGGACCATCCGTTCGGGGTCGACACCCTGCCGCCGATGCGCCTGACCGCCCCCAGGGGCGAACCCGCCGACCCCACGTTCGACCGGTCCAAGTTCGAAGAGATCGGCGAAAGCGACCGTATGACCTTGAAGTTCAGGAAACCCGAGTGAACCGCGCCCAAGCCTTCGCCGCCAATGCGCCCCTGATGGGGGTTCCCGGCGCCTCTTCGCCTCCGGGCGGCAAGGGCGACTGGTATCGCGGCGCCGGCGGCATGCGCCTGCGCGCCGCCCTCTGGACCCCCTCGCATCTGACGGCCGAGACGGCGCGCGGCACCGTGGTGCTCAGCCCCGGCCGCACCGAGCCGATCGAGAAATATTTCGAGGTCATCGGCAATTTCCTGGCGCGCGGCTGGTGCGTCCTGGCCCACGACTGGCGCGGCCAGGGCCTGTCGGCCCGCCTCCTGCCTGACCGGTTGAAGGGTCATGCCCGCGCGGTCGAAGAATTCCTGGACGATTACGGTCGCCTGCTGGACGCCTTCGAAAGCCAGTGCCCCAAGCCCTGGATCATGGTCGGCCATTCCATGGGCGCCTGCCTGAACCTGCTGACGCTGGAAGCCGGCGAGACCCGGTTCGCGGGCGCGATCCTGTCCAGCCCCATGCTGCGGATCAAGACCGGCAAACGCTCGATGTGGTCGGTCAAGCTGGCGGTGCGCTGGAACATCCGCCACGGCCATGCGGGCGACTATATCCTGGGCGACCCGGACGATCCTTTCGACCACACCTTCGCCGAGGACGCCCTGACCTCGGACGAGACCCGCTACGAGATGTGGCGCCAGCAGCTGTACGCCTGCCCCCACCTGGCCATCGGCGGCCCCACCTACGGCTGGCTGGCCTTCGCCCTCGACGCCGGCGAGCGGGCGCTGAAGCCCAAGGCCTTGAAGGCGGTCAAGATTCCCGTCGCCTTCGTCCAGGCCGACGCCGACGACGTGGTGTGGAAACAGACCAGCCGCTGGGCCGCCAAACGCCTGGGCCGCGGCCGCTATGTCGAGATCCCCGGCGCCAAGCACGAAGTCATCATGGAAGCCGACCCCATGCGCGCCGTCTTCCTGGACGAGTTCGACGCCATGGCCGACTACGTCTCCCCGCTGAAGGGCGCGCCGGCCGTCGATCCGTCGGCGAGGGTCGAAGACGTGACGGAAGAGACGCCGTCGGTGGCTTGAGGGGGGCGAGGCTGTTCTTGCCGCTGAGGTGAGCGGAGTAAAGTCGGCTTTCGGTGCTGGCGGCCATTTCGCAGACCGACCCGTTGCGGACATTGCTGCACCGCCGCTGTTATGTAGGATCAGCGCATATGACCCAAAGGAACAGCGATGCCGAAGTACAAGGTCGAATGGGACTTCGGCGGCAGAAAAGCCCAACTCGGCATGCTGGTGTTTAATGATGACGACGCGGCCATTTCGGAAGTTACCGCGCTTTGTCGTCAGGAAGGTTTAGGAGCAACCATTATGCGTCCTGATCGGAAGCTAACGGTCGCCATCATTGACCGAGCGCACGACAGCTAACCATCCTTCACCGGCCGGTCCGCTTTTGGACCGAAAGGTCGCGACCGCGTTCGACCCATAACGGGCGTTGGCAAGGTCCGGATTGCGGGGGGCAAACGGCTGCCAATTTCGTAGACGTTCGGGAGGTCCGCATTGATGACGGCCCTGATCGACTGGGGAAAAGCGATGAGTCGAGATGATTGGTATCGAAACACCAGGTGGGACGGTGAGACGATTGCTCTTTTCCGCGCCAAGCTGTCGCGATCCAGAAGCGGCCGGCCGCAATATTTGCGAATCCAGGCGAACTACCTAGCGGATCGGTACCCTGAAGTCGCTCTAGGCCTGATCGACGAGTATTTTTCTACCGGCGACGAATTTGACGTCCCCACGGCGTTCTGCACGCAAGCAGAAGCATTTCGTGCGCTCGGAAAACTCGACGAGGAAATTTCCGCTTACAAAAAAGCCCTCGATTGGGAGGAGGCTCATCCTCGGCACATTTCAATGGCCCGAATTGACTTCCCCAAGCGCGTAGCTGAGCGCCGCCTTGCGAACGAATACGACTATGCTCTTGATATTCTGACATCGCGGTTTACGGCCGGTGATCATCAGTTCCCAAGTACCCGCTATTACTGGAACGGGAGTTGCGCCCTCATCACCCACGACCTCGGGCGTTTCGCCGAGGCAAGGGAATTCGCCGAACGAGCCCTTCGCGCTGCCTCGGAAACGGAAAGTTCCTTTCGCTATCATCGGACTGTTGGTGTGGTACGCGAAACCTCAGATGACTTCGGGCGACGGATCAAACGCGTGGCGCAGCCGTCGAAGGTCCGTTCCCTGTTTCGCCTTCTCTAGTGGCCTTCAGGGCGATAGCGGGCGCGCGGTCCACGCCCGCTTCCCACCCTCTGCCGACAATCCCAATGTCTGCTTTAAACCGTTCCGCCCGCTACCCCGCCGCCCGCTTCAGGGTCACCAGCGCCTGATCGATCAATCGCGCATCCCCGACGGCCAAGATCTGCCCGCTGCCGTCCGGCGCCGCGCCGCGCCAGTTGACCACCCGCCCGCCGGCGGCCTCGATCACCGGGACCAGGGCGGACCAGTCCCACGACTTCAGGCTGGTCTCGGCGACCAGGTCCATCTTGCCCGCCGCCACCATCGCATAGGCGTAGGCGTCGCAGCCCAGGCGGGCCAGGCGGGCGGCGGCGCGGACCTGGGTCCAGGCGCCCCGTTCGGCGCCGTTGAAGATGTCGGGATCGGTGGTCGAGATGACGGCGTCGGTCAGGTGCTCGCACGCCCGCACGGCCAAAGGCGTCTCGGTCTCGCCGCGCATCAGCCGGGCGCCGGACGGACCGCCGATGAAAATCTCATCCAGATAGGGCTGGGCGATCACCCCGACCGTCGGCTTGCCGCCCGTGCGCAGGGCGATCAGCGTGGTCCACAGCGGCAGGCCCGAGATGAAGGCCCGCGTGCCGTCGATGGGGTCCAGCACCCAGACGTGTTCGGCCTCGGGCCGGTCCTCACCATATTCCTCGCCGATGACGCCATGGTCGGGATAGCGCTCGGCGATCAGGCGGCGAATGGCGGCCTCGGCCTGTTTGTCGGCCTCGGTCACGGGGTCGAAGCCCGCCGCCCCGCCCTTGTCCTCATGCCCGATATCCGAGCGGAAGAAGGGCAGGGTGACGCGCGCGGCTTCGTGCGCCAGCTCTACGGCGAAGGATTCGAATTCGGTCATGGGCCTGCTCTTAGCCCGGATCGCCCCTTCGCGAGAACCCCGGCTGAAGCCTCACCGACGCCCCCCGGCCGACGCCCCCGCCGACGCCCGAAGTCTCGTGACCGTCAGGCGACCGCGTCGTTCGCGTCGTGCAGCGACTTGGCCAGGTCCAGCAGGCGTCGGCGCGGCCGTTCGCCCAGCTGGTAATAGGCCTGGATCAGGTCCAGCGTCTCCTTGCGCGAGAACATCTCGCCCCCGGTCTGGGTGGCGTCCTTGCGCTCCAGCGCCTCGGTCACGCCGTCGTAGAAATAGCTGACCGGCGTCTCCAGCGCCTCGGCCAGCTGCCACAGGCGGGCGGCCGAGATGCGGTTGGCGCCGCATTCGTATTTCTGAATCTGCTGGAAGCGGATGCCGACCTGAACGGCGAGCTGTTGCTGGGTCAGGCCCAGCAGGCGACGGCGACGACGCAGGCGTCGGCCCAGGTGGAGATCGATGTCGGTGGCCATGGCCCCCTGTTCCTCATCTTGCGACCTGTCCCAACGCGGGACGGCTCGCCTTCCACGCCGCAATCCGCGTGCCGAAGGTCGCGCCGCAGGGGAGTTACGCGGTTCTTCGAACGCCGCGTCAAGCCGGTCGCAACCCAAATCCCTCAAGCGCATTTAGTCCGCAGCTTGGCTTAAACGGAAGGAGCTTCACCATGGGCATTATCGCCTGGATCATCATCGGCATCGTCGCGGGCTGGCTCGCGGAACAAATCATGGGCCGTAACCACGGCCTGATCACCAATCTGATCGTCGGCGTCATCGGCGCCCTGATCGGCGGCTTCATCGCCAATGCGCTGGGCTTCGCCTGGGGCGGCTGGATCGGTTCGACCATCGTGGCGACCATCGGCGCCATCGTTCTTCTGTTCCTGCTGGGTCTGGTCAAGCGTCGCGCCTGATCGTCCCTTTGGACTGAAATGACGAAGGGCGGCTCGCAAGAGCCGCCCTTTTTCGTATGGGGCCGAGGCCGGCGTTCCGAAGTTGGGCGGCGCTCAGACTTTTTTGACCATCACTTCAAATCGCGGCGGCGCAAGGCTTCCCGCCCCGTTTCGACCTCTCAGCCCAGCACGCCTTCAGGCGGGGTTACACTTATTCCAAGAGGCTTTTGGGGGAGGCGGATCATGCAGCAGGTTTGGCGCTTTGGCGCTTTGTCACCCTGTTTTTGCGCCACCCTGCAGCCGAACATGAAAAGGGCGGCCGGGACGCGTCCCGGCCGCCTTGTTTCTATCGATCAGCGAGCCAAGCCCGCCGGTCGTCAGCCCTGGGGCTGGTCGCCGGTGGGCGGCGCCATCGGGTCGCTGCTGCCCGACGGGTCGGCCGGCTCGGTCGTCGTCGGCTCCGTGGTCGTCGCCGGATCAGACGTAACCGGCGGAGTCGGGGCCGGCATGGTCGTGGTCGGCTCGGTCGGGGACGGCGAGCTGGCCGAAGGCGCGGCCATCGGATCAGCGGCCGGGGCGCCAGGAATGGCGGCGGCGGCGTCGAACTCGGCCTTTGTATAGGCCACGGCGACATTGGCGCCTTCTTGACGAATGCCGTTCAGCGGCACCGCGCGAAGCTGGCCGTCGGCGCCGCGGACGGTCAGTTCCTGGGCGCCCGAGGCGTTGTTCTGAACGCCTTCCAGCTTGCCCAGTTCGCCGTCAGGGCCGGCGACGGTGGTGCCCGGGGTCAGGGAAAGGCTCGGCTGGGCCGCGGCTTCGGCCGACGGCGTCTGGGTGGCGGCGGCGTCCTGCGCCAGCACGGGCGAGGCGATCATGAAGGCGGCGGCGGCGCTGCCCAGAATGGCGGTCTTGAGGTTCATGGGACTTCACATCCGGTTGCACGGGCCCGGCGCCCGCATCCCCAAAACTCGCCATGTTACGGATTGTTTCGTATGCCTCGAAAAGACCTCGAGACTGCCCCGGTTGGCCGATTCCTGGTCTAAGGTAAGGCATTATGTCGAATCGCCAGGGGGCCGCGTGAACCGCCGCAACGTCTATGTGCCCCGCCTGCTGCGCCGATTGTTGGGGCTGGCCTATGAGCTGACGCCTCAAATCTTCGCCGTCTTCGCCTTCGGCGCCGGGGCCCTGATGCTGATCTCGGCCGTCACGCCCGAGTTCGACGGCCGGCTGCGCCAGCTGACCGGCGTGGTCTCGCCGATCCTGATCGACCTGTCGCACTTCGTGGCCAGCATCGCCGGCTTCGTCCTGTTGCTGCTCTCGGCCGGCCTGTGGCGACGCCGGCGCGGCGCCTATTGGGCCGCCCTTGCGGCCCTTGCGGTCGGCGCGGTCTTCTCCTTGCTCAAGGGGCTGGACTGGCAGGAATCGATCGACCTCATCATCGTCGCCGTCCTGCTCGCGCCCTGCCGCACGGCCTTCAATCGCCGCTCCCGCCTCAGCGAGCCGTTGAGGCCCGGCTGGCTGCTGCTGCTGGTGGCCGTGGTCGTCTCCATGCTGTGGCTGGGCTTCTTCGCCTATCGCGACGTCGCCTATTCCGATGAGCTGTGGTGGCGGTTCCTGGTGGACCGCCAGGCCTCGGGCTTCCTCCGCGCCGGCCTGGTCCTGTCCCTGCTGACCTTGCTCGTCGCCGGCCGTTCCCTGCTCAGCTCGCCCGGCGCCGACAGCCACGGCCCCGCCTCGGCCGATGAGATCGAACGCGCCCGCATCGCCCTGGAGACGGCGGAGGAGGCGACGCCCGAGGCCTGGTTGGCCATGCTGGGCGACAAGGCCCTGCTGTTCAGCCCTTCGGGACGCAGCTTCCTGGCCTATCGGGTGCGGGGCCGGCGCTGGATCGCCATGGGCGAGCCGGCGGGTCTGCTCCAGGAACGACAGGAGCTGTTGTGGAGCTTCGCCGAAATGGCCGACAGCTACGGCGGTTCGGCCATCTTCTACTCGGTCGGCGACGATATTCTCAGCGAACTGGCGACCATGGGCCTGGCCATGCGTAAGGTGGGCGAGACCGCCGTCATCCGCACCGAAGCCTTCAGCCTGGAAGGCAAGGGCAAGCAGAACCTCCGCACCGCTCTGAACCGGGCCGAGCGCGAAGGCGCCCGGTTCGAGGTCCTGCCGCCCGGCGCGGCCAAACCCCTGGAGGCCGAGCTGAAGGCCATTTCCGACGCCTGGCTGGCCATGCACAATGGCGCTGAAAAGGCCTTCTCCCTGGGCCGGTTCGACATCGACTATCTGAACCTCACGCCCCTGGCGGTCATGCGCGAGGGGGATCGGATCATGGCCTTCGCCAATCTGCTGGTGACGCCGGGCGAAGCGGCGGTGGACCTGATGCGTTACAGCCCCGAGGCCCCCCACGGGGTGATGGACTATCTGTTCACCCGCTGCGTCCAGTGGGCAAAGGCCGAAGGCGTCGCCGTCTTCGATCTGGGCATGGCGCCCCTGGCCGGGCTGGAGGACCGTCGCGTCGCCCCGGTCTTCGCCCGGGTCGGCGCCCTGGTGTTCGAAGAGGGCGGGGCCCTCTACGGCTTCCAGGGCCTGCGCAGCTACAAGGCCAAATTCTCGCCGGACTGGAAGGCCCGCTTCATCGCCGCCCCGGTCTCGACGCCCCTGCCTCTGGCCCTGCTGGACGTCGCCCTGCTGACCAGCGGCGGCTGGCTGGGCATGCTCGGGATCAGAAAGGGATACTGATGTCGTTCAAACCCCTCTTCTCGCGCGCCCTGGCCCTCGCGCCGGACCGCCTGCACTTCGCCGCCCACAGCCATCACCTGTGGCCCGACGTCAGTTTCGAGGCCCAGCAGCAGGCCTGGCTGGACGCCAATCTGCACGCCGACCGCAAATGGGACCTGATCTTCGACGCGGTCATCCCCCGCGCCCAGGCCGAGGTTGCGGCTGAACTGGGCCTGCCCGATCCGAACAGCCTGGTCTTCTCGTCCAACACCCACGACCTGCTGCTGCGGGTGTTTTCGGCCTTTGAGACCCGGCCGGTCCGCATCCTGTCCACCGACGGCGAGTTCCATTCCTTCCGCCGCCAGGCCGAGCGCTGGGAGGAAGCGGGCCAGGCCGTGGTCACCCGCGTGCCCTTGGCGCCGTTCGAGACTTTCGCCCAACGGTTCGTCGCGGCGGCCGCAGAGGGCGGTCACGACTGGATCCTGGTCAGCCAGGTCTTCTTCCGCACCGGCGGCCTGTTCGACGGGATCGAGGCCCTGGCCGCCCTGGCCCGGCCCGAGGGACCCTGGGTCCTGATCGACGGCTACCACGGCTTCATGGCGACCCCGACCGATCTGTCGGCCGTGGCGGACCGGGTCTTCTACGTCGCCGGGGGCTACAAATACGCCATGGCCGGCGAGGGCGCCTGTTTCCTCCACGCCCCCGACGGCTTCGCGCCCCGGCCCGTAATCACCGGCTGGTTCGCCGAATTCGGGGATCTGTCCGGCCCGCCCGGCGGGGTCCAGTACCGCTCGGACGGCGGCCGCTTCTGGGGCGCCACCTTCGACAGTTCGGCCCTGTATCGTTTCAACGCCGCGCGCGAGATGTTGACCCAGGCCGGGCTGACCACGGCTGACGTGGCCGATCACAGCCGGGGCCTGGCGATCCAGTTCCAGGCCGCGGTTCGCGCCGGTCAGGCGGGCGTGCTCGGCGAGGCGCAGATCCTCAATCCCGTGGCGGGCGACGCCCCGCGCGCCCGATTCCTGGCCCTACGCCATGACAACGCCCCGACCTGGCGCGCAGCCCTGCTGGCCGAGGGCATAGTCACCGACGTCCGCGACGACGTGATCCGCTTCGGCTTCGGCCTGTATCAGGACGCCTCAGACGTGGAGCGGCTGATCGCCGCCTGCACGACGCTGGGCCGTTAGAAGAAGGTCGTATCGTCCTGCTTCTTGGCCTCGGGGGCGGCGCGCGGTGCAGCCGGTGGCGACGCAGGCGCGGGCCTCCCATTGGGGGCCGTATTCGGCGTCTGGCCCGCTGCGGGCGGTATGGCCGGCAGGGCCGGATAGGGCAGGGCGGACGGATCCGCCGCCGCCGGGGTCCCGTCGCCGGGGGTGGTCTCCGGCGTGGGCAGGGCGTCGACCGGCGCGGCCTGCCCCACCCGGTCGGGGGCGTTCAGATCGTCGCGGATAAAGACCCAGGCGCGGCTGTCCGCACAGCCGCAGGCCTTCAGGAAGCCTTCGCGGTCGCGCCACAGGATCAGGGGATAGGTGATCTGCACGCCCGCATCCTTCAGCAGGGCGCTCAGACGCGTCTCGAACTGGCGGCTGGCCTCGACCACGGCCGAGCGGGCCAGATTGCCGTCGGCCGCCGGTATGCCCGCTGCGGTCCAGGCGTTTGCCGGCGTCGCGGTCCAGCGCTGATACAGCGACCAGTCGCGGGTCAGCCACAGCTCCGCGATCGTGGCCCGTTCTGCGGCCGTGGACTGGGGCAGGCCTTCCCGGTCGGCGCGGGCGAACAGGATGACCCGGGCTTCGACCCCCGCCGCCCTCAGCTTCGCCACCTCCTCGCGCTCATAGCGCTGGGCCGAGGCGCTGTCCCGGTAGGCGATGATATAGAGGGGCTCGCCCCCGCCGCCGCCCGACACCCAGGACGCCTCATCGAGCAGTTGCTGGATCTGGGCCTGGTCACGGCTGATCGTGACCGGCTGGAACCGGGAATAGAAGTTCCAATAGGCCCAGTAGCCGACCCCGGCCAGGATCAGGCCGATCAGGGCGGCCAGGGCTGACCATATCAGTAATCGACGCATGGGGAGGCAGGCTCCAGCTTTACCGTTGGCGCTGGTTAACGCATAGCATCGAAAACCGTTGTCCGCCCACTTCTCCGACGGATTATCCAGCGAAATCCTGGGGTGACGTTCGCACGCCACACCCGCGCATCCAGAAGCCTGTCAGGGCTGCCAGCCCGAGGTCTGATCGGCGTCGCTGTCGCCGGCCAGGGCGCCCCGGGTCTTCTTCACCTCGGCCCAGGCGGCGCGCAGCAGGGCGGCCACGCCCTCGCCGGACACGCCGGAGACCAGCATAGGCCGACGACCGGCGACGGCCTCCAGCTCGGCCGCCTTCTCCTCGCGGGCTTCCGGCGTCAGGGCGTCGATCTTGTTCAGGGCCAGGATTTCGGCCTTTTCACCCAGACCTTCGCCGTAAGCTTCCAACTCGCCCCGAATGATCCGGTAGGCGGCGGCCACATCGTCCTGGGTGCCGTCGATCAGGTGGATCAGGCTGGCCGAGCGTTCGACATGGCCCAGGAAGCGGGTGCCCAGACCGGCGCCCTCGCTCGCGCCCTCGATCAGGCCGGGGATGTCGGCGATGACGAACCGTTCGGACGGCGACAGGTCCACCATGCCCAGATTGGGCGCCAGGGTGGTGAAGGGATAGTCGGCGATCTTGGGCTTGGCCGCGCTGGCCGCCGATAGGAAGGTGGACTTGCCCGCGTTCGGCAAACCGGCCAGGCCGATATCGGCGATCAGCTTCAGCCGCAGCCAGATCCAGCGTTCCTGACCGTCCTGGCCGGGGTTGGCGTAGGTCGGCGCCTGGTTGGTCGGGCCCTTGAAGCGGACATTGCCCCAGCCGCCGTTGCCGCCCTTCAGCAGCAGTTCGATCTTGCCGGGCGTGTCCATGTCCAGGAGCACGGTCTCCTTGTCCTCGTCCAGCACCTGGGTGCCGACCGGCACCTTCAGATGCACGTC
>JBKBXN010000090.1:11055-11294 GCA_046314055.1 Brevundimonas sp. | reverse complement strand
AGTCAGTGTCGTATAATGACCGTAAGGTCATCGCTAGAACACCGCCGCCTGCGTTTCTCTTTCCATATCAACAATGTCAAAGACCTAGAACCGCCTCAGCGGCCCGACTTGTTTAGCGCCTCGTCGTCGGCGGAGGCGGCGATTTAGAGAACCGCGAACCTCGTGTCAACCGCTCTTTTCAGAGATTTTGCAGACCCGAGAGCGAACCCTCAAAACCACAAAAAATCACCGGAGGAAAA
>JBKBXN010000090.1:0-11045 GCA_046314055.1 Brevundimonas sp. | reverse complement strand
AACCGTTCGGCGATTCGATTGGAGCGCGGAACCTATTGAAACCAACCCAGGAAAGCAAGAAGTTTCTCAACTCTTTCTTCCCCTCAAAACCCCCGAAACCGAAGCTCCGAAGCCCTCAGGGCCAGCCCGTTTCCGAGCGAGGCGGTCCTATACGGGGGAGACTTTTCTGCCGCAATAAGATTCTGAAGCTTTGTGAAAGATTCTCGAAAACCGCCGATGGACGACAGGCGGCTCCCATTCGCCCCAGCCACTACGGCCCTCCCCTCATTTCCAGCGTCATCCATCAGGAACAGCGCCCCAGCCCGACCGTTTGCCGCTCATGACAAAACATGTCCTCGGGACCCTGGCGGGCGTCGGCGCCGTCTTCGCTCTCTCTGCATGCGCAAGCCTGCAATCCGGCCCGGTCGGAAATACAGCCGTTCCCGAACCGGCCAAGGCCGTAGACCTGACCCGATATGCGGGGCGCTGGTATGAGATCGCTCGCTATGAGGCCGGCTTCCAGCGCGGCTGCGAAGCCAGCACGGCCACTTACGGCCTCCGTCCGGACGGGTTGATCAGCGTACTCAACACCTGCCGCCAGGATGAAGTGGACGGCGCGCTTCGCTCCATAGAGGGCAAGGCCAAGGTTATCGACAGCGGCGTGAACGCCAAGCTGAAGGTCTCCTTCTTCGGTCCCTTCTATTTTGGGAACTACTGGGTGGTGGATCACGCCGAGGACTACTCCTGGTCCATCGTCGGCGAGCCTTCGGGCCGCTACCTTTGGCTGCTCTCGCGGACGCCCACCCCGTCGATCCAGGTCCGCGACACGATCATGAGCCGGGCGCGCGACCTCGGCTACGATCTCTCTCTGTTGAGAATGACGAGACAGCCGGAGAACTGACGCCTCGCTGTACGACCGTCAGGGCGGCGTAAAGAAGGCGCGCTATGATGGACGTATCCGCCCGCTCGATGCGGTCACGTCTAACGCTCTGAATGTCGTGGGAGGAAATGGTGGACGCGACAGGGATTGAACCTGTGACCCCCTCGATGTCAACGAGGTGCTCTCCCGCTGAGCTACGCATCCGCCGTAGGGCTCCGGGAAATCTCTCCGGAGCGGGAAGAGCGGTCGTATAGCGGCACGCCCGGACGGCATCAAGCCGATTTCACGGCGAGAATGCGATTTTTGGCCGAACGACGTTAAGCCCGCCGTTCAGCCGCCTTAAGCCCGCTTCAGGCCGCGACCATCCGCTCGACCTCATTGACCAGGTCGCGCAGGTGCACGGGCTTGGACAGGACCTTGGCCTGGGGCGAGGCCTGGGCGGCGGTCAGGGCGACGGCAGCGAAGCCGGTGATGAACATGATGCGCAGGCCCGGCTGGCGGGCGGCGGCGACGCGGGCCACCTCGATGCCGTCGGCGCCGGGCATGACGATGTCGGTCAGCAGCAGGTCGTAGGGGCCATGTTCAAGGGCGTCGATAGCGTCGTCGCCGTTCTCGCAGTCGATCACCTGATGCCCGGCCCGCTCCAGCGCCCTCGTCAGGAAACCGCGAAGCGAACTGTCGTCTTCGGCCAAAAGTATGCGCGCCATTCGAGAAGTGCCCGTTCTAATCAGGGGCGTAGCCTAGGCCCCCAAGCGTAAACCGGCGATGAAATTCCGGACTTCGCCGCCTTCCTTCCACAACGAAACGCGCTATGCGGGGACCTATGAGTATGGACGGGGCCAGTTTCGCGATCACTCTGCCGCCCGAGTCGGCGCCGCAGACGGCCCTGATCTTCGCCTCCCCCCACTCGGGCCAGACCTATCCCGACGACATGGGCGCCGTCGCCGGCCTGGCCCGATCCAGCCTGAAGAGCGCCGAGGACGCGCTGGTCGGAACCCTGGTCCAGGCGGGTCCCCAGAATGGCGCGCCCTTGATCGAGGCGCAGATCGGCAGGGCCTATCTGGATCTGAACCGCGACCCTGCCGAACTGGATCCCGACCTGATCGACGAGGTCGAGGGACCGGTCGGGGCCAAGACCCGGGCCGGATATGGTCTGATCCCGCGCCTGACCGGCGACGGCCTGGCGCTTTACGACCGCCGCCTGTCGCGGGCGGAGGCAGAGGCGCGGATCCGCACGGCCCACAGCCCCTATCATGACGCCCTGGCGGAACTGATGGCCCGGACGCACGACCGCTGCGGCCGGGCGGTGCTGATCGACTGGCACTCAATGCCATCGCGGGCGGTGGGCGCCGAGGTGGTGCTGGGCGATCGGCATGGGACCTCGTGCCGGACGCAGCTGACGCGCCGGCTGCGAGACCTGTTCGAGGGACTGGGTTGGCGGGTGGCGCTGAACCATCCCTATGCCGGCGGCTGGTCCACCCAGGTCTGGGGCCGGCCGGAGGACGGCTATGAGGCGATCCAGATCGAACTGAGCCGCAGCCTCTATCTGAACGAGACGAACCAGACGCCTAACGCCGCCCACGGCGCGACGGCGAAGGCGTTGAACCGCGTCATCGCCGTCCTGTGCGCCGAGCGCTGGGACTGATCCCGCGCTTGACTGATCAACGACAAGTCAAAAAAAAGCCGCGCCCGGAGGCGCGGCATATAAAGTCTATAGGGAGGAAACGCCCAGGAAGGGCAAGACGCCCGGAGGCGTCGAAGATCAATCTAGGTTGCGATGCACAATCGGTCAAGCGTAGACAGCGGTTTTCGGGTCACGGGTTGTTACGCAATTGCGGCGCCTTTCGCCGCAATTCACCGCTTTGGCGATGTCTCGGATCTTCCGCGCCTACCGCAAACGCAAAATAATCGTCATTCACCCAGCAGGCGACGCGCGGTGCGGATGGCGCGAGCGGCGGGCGAGGCCTCCTGGCGATAGATCAGCAGGCCGAAGGACGAGGCCACGCCCAGGGCCAGCCACAGCGGCCCGAACAGCCAAGCCGCCGCCGCCAGGGCGAAATAATACCCCCGCACCCCCTGGCTGAACGAGCTCAGCGCCGGGTTCAGCAATTCGGCCGCCGCATCGCCGAACGCCTTGCGGTCGGTCTTGTGGTGCAGTTCGGGGGCCGAGCCGATCAGGGCCAGGGTGTAGTTCATCTGGCGCAGGGCCCAGATGAAATCCAGGAACCCGCGCGTCAGGCAGATCAGCACCAGGGCCAGCTTGGCCTCCAGGATCTTGATCGGCACATTGTCCGCCCCGACGGCGGCGAACCCCTCCAGCTTGCTCTCGCCCCCGAACAATATGCCGCCCACAGCGGCGATCAGCAGCAGATTGGTCGAGGCGAAGAAGGAGGCGGAGTTGATGGAATGGCCCATCAGTTGGCTGTCCACCAGCCGGATTTCACGGTGGGTCATCGACGACATCCACACCCGGCGGACATGGGCCATGTCTGCGTTCAGCGAACCGCCGTGGCGGCCGATGATCTTCAGGATCGGCGCATAGCCGAGCCAGCATATGAAGAAGAGCGCCAGCGCGGCCCAATCAACCCAGGTCATGGCGCGAAATGAACCCAGTCCGGGGCGCCGCGCAAGGGCGCCGACTCACGTCGCGCTTGCCCCGACCGCGCGCGCGGCCTATCACCCATCGCCCAATATTCGCAGTCGCAGCAAAAGACCCGCCATGAACCTCGACGCCATTCCGGTCGGCCCGAACGCCCCCTGGGACATCAACGTCATCATCGAGATCCCGCAAGGGGGCCTGCCGGTGAAGTATGAGATGGACAAGGCCTCGGGCGCCCTGTTCGTCGATCGCTTCCTGCATACCGCCATGTACTATCCCGGCAACTACGGCTTCATCCCGCACACCTTGTCGGACGACGGTGATCCCTGCGACGTGATCGTGCTGAACCCGACGCCGGTCGTTCCGGGCTGCGTCATCCGCTCGCGCCCCATCGGCGTGCTGAAGATGGTCGACGAGGCCGGCGGCGACGAGAAGATCCTGGCCGTGCCGGTCGACAAGCTGAATCCCTATTACACCGAGATCGCCAGCTATCGTCAGCTGCCGGCCATCCTGATCGAGCAGATCGAGCACTTCTTCACCCGTTACAAGGATCTGGAGAAGGGCAAGTCGGTCACGGTCAAGGGCTGGGGCGACGCAGGCGAGGCCGCCGAACTGATCGAGATCGGCATGAAGGCCCACCAGGACAAGCTGGCCGCCAAGAAGGCCTGATCAGGCGAACATCGCCGAACCCATCAAGGCGCCCTCCGATTTCGGGGACGCCTTTTTGCTGGGCGGAATGTCAGGGGCGTCCGGCGACGGCGGACAGATCGGTCGAGGGGCCGAGCGGAATCCCGCCCGCCTTGCGTTCCGAATACCGGTCCACCAGCTGGGCGGCGTGCGGGCGCGTCAGGATCGTGAACCGCACCAGCTCCTCCATCACATCGACGATCCGATCATAATAGGCGGACGGCTTCATCCGGTCGTTGTCGTCAAACTCCATGAAGGCCTTGGCGACGCTGGACTGATTGGGGATGGTGATCATCCGCATCCACCGACCGAGCAGACGCAGGGTATTCACCGCGTTGAAGCTCTGCGAGCCGCCCGACACCTGCATCACCGCCAGGGTGCGGCCCTGGGTCGGGCGCATGCCACCCATGTTCAACGGCAGGTGGTCAATCTGCAGCTTCATGATCCCCGAGATCTGGCCGTGCCGTTCCGGGCTGCACCAGACCATGGCTTCGGACCACATGGCGTGCTTGCGCAGCTCATGGACGGCGGGATGGTCGTCGCCGGCGACCTGATCAGTCAGGGGCAGGTCGGACGGATCGAAGATACGGGTCTCGCACCCCATCCGCCGCAGCAGCCGCGCCGCCTCCTCGACGCACAGGCGCGAGAAGGACCGTTCGCGCAGGGAGCCGTACAGCAGCAGGACGCGCGGCGCCGGCTCCTCCGGCCCGAGCCCCGCCGCCGGCGCAGCGCGAAGATAGGCCGGATCGAGCGCCGGCAGATGGTCGGGATCCGGCAGGACGCGAAGGCGGCTCATCCCTTGATCGGGGCCCCGACCCGGCGACCGTCGGCGTCGATCACCACCTCGCCGTCCTCCTTGATGAAGGGCTTCAGCCCCTCCTCGGGCAGCAGGTCCAGCACCGCCTCGGACGGCCGACACAGTTTCACGCCGCGCGGCGACACCACGATGGGCCGGTTCATCAGGATCGGATGGGCCTCGATCGCATCCAGCAACTGATCGTCCGACAGGCCGGGCTCGCCCAGGCCCAGTTCGGCATAGGGCGTGCCCTTCTCGCGCAGGATGTCGCGCACCGATCCGCCCATCCGCTCGACCATCTGCGCCACCAGCGCCCGGCTGGGCGGGGTCTTCAGGTATTCGACCACATGGGGCTCGATCCCGACATGGCGGATCAGGGCCAGGGTGTTGCGAGACGTCCCGCACGCGGGATTGTGATAGATGACGACGTCCATGGGGGCCTCAGTCGCAGCAGGGGGCCAGTTCGGCCAGCAGGGGTTGGCAAAGTTCGGCGCGGCCCTGGCAACAGTCCTTCAGCAGGAACAGCACCAGTTCGCGCAGCCGATTCAGGTCGGCGCGATAGACGATCGACCGGCTGCGTCTTTGCGACCGGATCAGCCCCGCGCGCGACAGCACGCCCAGATGGGCCGACATCGTATTGGCCGGCACAGCCAGCCGATCCGCCACCGCCCCGGCGGCCAGACCGTCCGGCTCGCTCCGAACCAGCAGCCGAAAGGCGTCCAGCCGCGTGGACTGGGCCAGGGCCGCAAGCGCGAGGATAGCGGGTTCGGATTCCATTATTCCAAGATACTGGAGATATAACCCGCTGCAAGCTACAGGATCGCCGCGGACGCCGGTCTGCGCTACGGACCCGCCCCATGATCGTCGCCCTTCTGATCTTCGCCGTCACCATCGTCCTGGTGCTGTGGCAGCCGAAGGGCCTGCAGATCGGCTGGAGCGCCCTGGGCGGGGCGGCGGCGGCCCTGTTGCTGGGGGTGGTGGCCCTGAACGACATCCCCGTGGTCTGGGGCATCGTCTGGAATGCGACGGCGGCCTTCGTGGCCATCATCGTCATCAGCCTGTTGCTGGACGAGGCCGGCTTCTTCGAATGGGCGGCCCTTCATATAGGCCGCTCGGGCGGCGGGCACGGGCGGCGGCTGTTCGTTCTCGTGGTCCTGCTGGGCGCAGCCGTCTCGGCCCTGTTCGCCAATGACGGGGCGGCCCTGATCCTGACGCCCATCGTCATCGCCATGCTGCTGGCGCTCGGCTACGGCCCGAAAGCGACCCTGGCCTTCGTCATGGCGGCGGGCTTCATCGCCGACACGGCCAGCCTGCCGCTGGTGGTGTCCAACCTGGTCAATATCGTCTCGGCCGACTTCTTCGACATCGGCTTCGACCGCTATGCGGCGGTCATGGTCCCGGTCAACCTGGCCGCCGTCGCCGCCACCCTGGTCGTCCTGTTCGCGGTCTTCGGGCGCGATATCCCCAGGGCCTATGAGGTCGAACGCCTGGCGGCGCCGCACACCGCCATCAAGGACCGCGCCACCTTCATCGCCGGCTGGGTCGTGCTGGCCCTGTTGCTAGTCGGCTTCTTCGTTTTGGAGCCCCGGGGCGTCCCCGTCTCCGCCATCGCCGCCGCCGGCGCCGTCGTGCTGCTGGTCGTCGCCGGGCGCGGGTCGAAGATCAGCACCACCAAGGTCCTGCGCGAGGCGCCCTGGCAGGTCGTGATCTTCTCCCTGGGCATGTATCTGGTGGTCTATGGCCTGGGGAACGCCGGCCTGACGCGCCATCTGGCCCAGCTGATGGACGGGTTCGCGCAAGGCGGCGTCTGGGGCGCGACCTTCGGAACCGGTTTCCTGACCGCCGTCCTGTCGTCCATCGCCAACAACCTGCCCACGGTCCTGATCGCCGCCCTGTCCATCGACGCCTCGTCGGCCACAGGCCCGGTGCGGGAGGCCATGATCTACGCCAATGTCATCGGCAGCGACCTGGGCCCGAAGATGACCCCCATCGGCTCCCTGGCCACCCTGTTATGGCTGCACGTCCTGGCCCGAAAGGGCGTCCGCATCGGCTGGGTCTATTATATCAAGATCGGCCTGATCCTGACCCTCCCCGTCCTCGCCGTAACCCTGACCGCCCTGGCTTTGCGGCTGACGGTTTAGGTCAACAACAGCCGCCGCCGCCGACACACGCCCGCCCGTCTCCTCCCCCTCCGGGGGAGGTGGCGCGGCGCTCCTTCAGCGCCGTGACGGAGGGGGTGCGTCCGCGAGGCCGGCGCCCTGGTCGCTAGACCCTTGGCTACCATGAGCCTAGCTTTGCGCGATTGTCCGCACATGACTCCAAGGCGAATCTCGGAAGATGCACGGCGGCGGGTCAGCGCTTGCCGTCAGCGGCCGTCGCCGCCTCGGAGGCGTCTGACGCCGTCGATGGCGTATTGGTTTTCCGGGTCGATCTGGAGGGACATCTCGAAATGCGAGATCGCCGCAGCCTTGTCGCCTTCGGCCGCCGAAATATCGGCCAGGCCGTCATGGCTGTAGGCCGATTGCGGAAACTGCTCGAGCGCGAACTGGAACACCCGACGCGCCGCCTCCATTGAGGGCAGCCCAAGAAGTTCATAGCCTATCCCGACGATCATCTCGTCGGTCGTGAAGATTTCAGCGGAGGGCTCAGCGACCTTCATTTCCTGATACCGACGCAGGCCCGCGTCCACTCCGCCCGAGAGGATCGCATCCAGAAGCAGCGTCTTAGGCTGGACATCAGGCAGAGCCTGCGGCGCGCCGAAATAGATCCCTGCAAGAGCGCGGGCCGTGCCGCCCCCGCTGGCCTCGTCGCTGTTGCTCAGAACGACGATCGTCAGGTCGTCTTCCGGGAAACGCGCGACCATGTTCGAGAAGCCCGGCCCGCTGCCGGCGTGACCGATCATGCGACGACCGTGCCAGGTCCTGATTTCCCAGCCGAAGCCGTAGTTGTTCCGAGCCTGTTCAATCATCTGCTCAGTGGACGCGCGAGAGATAAGCGTATGGGCGTCAACCGCGCGAGCCCAGATCAACAGATCGTCCACCGTACTGCTGAGCCCGGCCTCGCCATACACACCGGTCATCGATTGCGGCGTGGCCTCAATGAAGGTGGAGCCGAGGGAATAATAGCCCGTCGCCAGATGAGGGACCACGAGGCGGGAGGCGTTGAAGACCGTATGGTCCATCCCGAGCGGCGTCAGAATCCGGTCCCGCAAGACATCCGGCAGCGGCTTTCCGGAAACGCGTTCGATGATCGCGCCCAGCAAATTGTAGCCCGCGTTGCTGTATCGATAGCCTTCGCCCGGTGCGAACTCGAGCGGGAGGTCCCGCACAAGCGCCACCAGGCCGCCCGTGCCGTAGGTCCGGCTGTCCAGGGTTTCGTCCCAATCCGGCAGGCTGCTGTAATTCGGTATGCCGGAGGTGTGGGTCAGCAGTTGCCGGATAGTGATGGAACGCCAGGCGAGGGGGCAATCGGCGAGATAGTCACAGGCAAGATCATCGACCTTCAGCTTGCCCTCTTCCTGCAGCATCATGATCAGGAGGGCGGTGAAGGGCTTGGTGACCGACGCCAACTGGTAAAGGGTGTCGTCCGCATTGGGGACGTCAAACGCTCTGTTCGCCAACCCGTAGCTCTTGCGGAAGATCGGCACGCCGTCCCGGGCGACCAAGACGGTGCCGCTGAAGGCCGCATTCCGGACGGCGGCCTGCATATAGGCGTCGAACGCTGCACTTTGGTCCACCGACCGCCCGGACGGCTGGATCGCTGCGGAGTGAGCCGGGCCGGCGCCTGGAGCCGCGAGCGCAGGCTGTCCCAGTGCGAACGCCGAGATGGCGAAGGTCGCCGTCAAAAGTTTTGTCACGGTCACGGCGGTTGCCCCCTCAAGCGAAATATCTTTGTATCAAAATATATTATGCAAAGATGCTTTCTGTCAAGATTTGTGCCGGCCCGAGCGCTGGGTTAGGGTGATCGAATGACGACGACATCATCCCGTCCGGACGTGATCGATACGGTGCTCGCAGATTGGCGGAGCGCGCGCCCAGAGACCAAGGCAGGCGCGTTGCACGTGGTGGGGCGCATTCTTTGGTTGGGGCGGCGCTATGAAGAAGCCGTCTCCCAGTTGCTGTCGGAGCACCATCTCTCCTATTCCGACTACGACGTTCTTGCGACCCTGCGCCGGGCTGGCGCGCCCTTCGAGTTGCCCCCGACCGAACTGGCCAAACGCGTGCTTCTGAGTTCCGGCGGCCTTACGGCTTGCCTTCGACGCCTGGAGTCATCGGACCTCGTCTCCCGTCACGGCGTGCCGGAAGATCGCCGACGCCTGATGGCCAAACTGACGCCCAAGGGGTTTGATCTGGTGGAGTCGTTCATCGATCAGCGGTTCGCCCTGGCGGATCTTGCCTTGGCCGAGCTTGATGGTGATGAGAGGGATCAGACGGAAGCCCTGCTGCGTCGGCTTGTGGTTTCCGCTGGGGGGAAGGCGCTCCGCTAAGCGGCAGGGCCGTGGCCTCCCAAGCGGAGCGGATCAGCTCGCAGGACGAAACGGGCGTTCCGTGAAACTGGGAAAATTGAGCGACGCGGATCCTGCCGTGGAAGTCCGCTATTCGACGACGGTCCCAGTGCCGGAGACGGCGCATACGCGACATTGGCAATGAGCCTTAGGCTGTCGGCAATCCCTAGTCCGCGTCGTGCGCTCGAGATCACGCCTTTCTTATCTCAATTCCAAAACCAAACCCTCGCCTTTTCAACCCCCTGCCCTCCGCAACCGCCCCTCAACCTATCACGCCTCAAAACCGTGCCGTCATGTCCGCACGGTCTTTGACAACTGAACCCCTCGCCCGTCCCGACCCGCTCGGGCCGGCGCGCCTCGGCGCCCCACCCCGAAGATTGTACGAAAATAGACTCCATTTTTTTGCAGTGGATTGAGTCTATTCTCGCCCCGGAACGGCCCGTCGGCGCCGCCCCCTCCCGCTCGGGCTTTCGGCGCCGCCCCCTCCCGCTCGGGCTTTCGGCGCCCTATCTGCATTCCATGACTGACCTCTCCCCCCGCGAAATCGTCTCCGAACTGGATCGCTATATCGTCGGCCAGGACGACGCCAAGCGCGCCGTGGCCGTGGCCCTGCGCAATCGCTGGCGCCGCAAGCGCGTGCCCGAGGATTTGCGCGACGAGGTGACGCCCAAGAACATCCTGATGATCGGCCCCACCGGCGTCGGCAAGACCGAGATCGCCCGACGGCTGGCGCGGCTGGCCGGGTCGCCCTTCCTCAAGGTCGAGGCGACCAAGTTCACCGAGGTCGGCTATGTCGGCCGCGACGTCGATCAGATCATGCGCGACCTGGTCGAGAGCGCCCTGGTCATGGTGCGCGACCGCCGGCGCGGCGAGGTGCGGGCGCGGGCCGAGGGCGCGGCCGAGGACCGGATCCTGGACGCCCTGGTCGGCCCCGGCGCGGGGCCTGCGACGCGCGACAGCTTCAGGAAGAAGCTGCGGGCCGGGGAACTGGACGACAAGGAGATCGAGATCGCCCTGGCCGACACCGCCTCGCCGATCCAGGGGCTGGACATCCCCGGCGGCGGCGCCGTCGGTCTGCTGAACCTGTCGGAAATGCTGGGCAAGATGGGCGGCGGGCGCACCAAGATGGTCAAGCTGACCGTCCGCGACGCCACCGCCCCCCTGATCGCCGAGGAGGGCGACAAGCTGCTGGATCAGGACAGCCTGACCAAGGAAGCCCTGATCCTGGCCGAGAACGAGGGCATCGTCTTCCTGGACGAGATCGACAAGGTGGCGGCCCGTCAGGGCGCATCCGGCGCCGACGTGTCGCGCGAGGGGGTGCAGCGCGACCTGCTGCCCCTGATCGAGGGGACCACCGTCTCGACCAAATACGGGCCGGTGAAGACCGACCATGTGCTGTTCATCGCCTCGGGCGCCTTCCATGTGGCCAAGCCGTCGGACCTGCTGCCCGAGCTTCAGGGGCGGCTGCCGATCCGGGTCGAGCTGAAGGCCCTGACGCGCGACGACTTCAAGCGGATCCTGACCGAGCCCGAGGCCAATCTGATCCGTCAGAACCAGGCCCTGCTGGCCACCGAGGACGTGACCCTGACCTTCACCGACG
>JBKBXN010000089.1:0-11348 GCA_046314055.1 Brevundimonas sp. | reverse complement strand
ATGATCATCTCGATCCCGACGGGCGCGAAGATCTTCAACTGGCTGTTCACGATGTACCGGGGCCGTATCCGGTTCGAATTGCCGATGATGTGGCTGATCGCCTTCATGCTGACCTTCGTCATCGGCGGCATGACCGGCGTGCTTCTGGCGGTGCCGCCCGCCGACTTCGTCCTGCACAACTCGCTGTTCCTGATCGCCCACTTCCACAACGTCATCATCGGCGGCGTGCTGTTCGGTCTGTTCGCGGCCATCAACTTCTGGTGGCCTAAGGCCTTTGGCTTCAAGCTGGACAAGTTCTGGGGGCTGGTCAGCTTCTGGTGCTGGGTGCCTGGCTTCTGGCTGGCGTTCGCGCCGCTGTACGTGCTGGGTTTGATGGGCGTGACGCGTCGCATGCGGGTGTTTGACGATCCTTCGCTGCAGATCTGGTTCGTGATCGCGGCCATCGGCGCGGGCGTCATCGCTCTGGGCATCGCGGCCATGTTCATCCAGTTCGCCGTCTCGATCATCAATCGCGACAAGCTGCGCGATGTGACCGGCGACCCCTGGGGCGGCCGCACCCTGGAATGGGCGACGTCTTCGCCCCCGCCGGCCTACAACTTCGCCTCCACGCCGGTCATCCACGACTCCGACGCCTGGTGGGACATGAAGAAGAAGGGCTATCAGCGTCCGCTGGGCGGCTACCGCGCCATCCACATGCCCTCGAACACGGGCACGGGGGTCATCCTGTCCGGCCTGTGTCTGGTTATGGGCCTGGCCCTGGTCTGGTACATCTGGTGGCTGGCGGCGCTCAGCTTCCTGGCCGTTCTGGTGGTCTCGATCGCCCATACCTTCAACTACAAGCGCGACTACTACATCCCCGAGGATGAGGTTCGCGCGACCGAAGAGGCGCGTACGCGCGCCCTGGCCGGAACGGAGGCCTGATCCATGAGCGCGACCGCGACTGCGACTGAGATCGACCCGAACGTCTTCCACCTGGAAGAGGAGCCGCATCACGAGGAAGGCTCCAGCACCATGCTGGGCTTCTGGCTGTATCTGATGAGCGACTGTCTCATCTTTGCGATGCTGTTCGCCGTATTCGGCGTTCTGGGCGGCAACTACGCCGCCGGGCCGGGGCCGAAGGAGCTGTTCGACCTGGAGCTGGTGGCGATCAATACCGCCATGCTGCTGTTCTCGTCGATCACCTACGGCTTCGCCATGCTGGCCATGGATCGGAACAACCAGCGTCAGACCCTGATCTGGCTGGCGATCACCGGCCTGTTTGGCCTAGCCTTCCTGGGGATCGAACTCTACGAGTTCGCCCACCTGATCCATGAAGGCGCGACGCCGCAACGCAGCGCCTTCCTGTCGGCCTTCTTCACCCTGGTGGGCACCCACGGCCTGCACGTGACCTTCGGCATCATCTGGTTGGTGACGCTGATGGTTCAGGTCCGCTGGAAGGGTCTGATCCCCGCCAACAAGCGCCGCCTGATGTGCCTGTCGATGTTCTGGCACTTCCTGGACGTCATCTGGATCGGCGTCTTCACCTTCGTCTATCTGCTGGGCATGGTTCGATGAGCGCCGACAAGAACGACCACTCGCCGGAGTCCCACGACACCGACCACTTGGGCCACGAGGCGCATAATCATGGCTCCTTCAAGAGCTATATGATCGGCTTTGTGCTGTCGGTGATCCTGACGGCAATCCCGTTCGCGCTGGTCATGACCGGGGTCCTGCCGACCCAGGCCACCGCCCTGATCGTCATGGCCTTCGCCGTGGTGCAGATCGTGGTTCACATGATCTACTTCCTGCATATGAACACGAAGTCCGAGGGCGGCTGGACCATGCTGGCCCTGATCTTCACGATCATCGTCGTGGTCATCGCCCTGTCGGGTTCGCTGTGGGTCATGTACCACCTGAACACCAACATGATGCCCACCCACGAAATGAGCGGGATGGGCTCCTGAGGGGCCGACCAGGGAGGTCGTGATCAAAGGCGACAGCCATAATGCGCCGCGTCGACATCTGACCCTTGTGTGGGCCGGAGTCGGCGCGGCCTTGTTGTTTCTGAGCTTCGTCGCTCTGGGCGGCTGGCAGGTCCAGCGGTTGGCCTGGAAGAACGACCTGATCGCGCAGGTCGAGGCGCGCGTTCACGCCCGGCCCGTCGACGCGCCCGGACCGGCGGCTTGGCCCAGCTTGTCTCGTGAAGACTCCCAGTACCGGCGCATTGCGATGCGCGGCGTCTTCCTGCACCACCGCGAGGTCCTGGTTCAGGCTGTGACCGACTATGGATCGGGCTTCTGGGTCATGACGCCTTTGGCCACCGATGAAGGCTTCACCGTTCTGGTGAACCGGGGATTTGTTACGCCTGAGCGCCGCTCGCCGGCCGAGCGGTCGTCAGGGCAACTGGGCGGCGCGCAGACCGTGACCGGTCTATTGAGAATGACCGAACCGGGAGGCGGCTTCCTGCGCGCCAATGATCCGGCCGAGGACCGTTGGTATTCTCGTGATGTGGCGGCGATCGCGACGGCGCGAGGGTTGTCGAACCTTGCGCCCTATTTCATCGACGCTGACGCGACGCCGAATCCTGACGGCTGGCCGAAAGGCGGGCTGACGGTGGTGCGCTTCCCGAACAGCCATCTGGTCTACGCCCTGACCTGGTTCGGCATGGCGCTGCTGACTTTGGTCGGATACGGGATCGTGGTGCGTGAAGTCCGTCGTCGTCGACGGTCCGCATGACCTCCTCACTTCAACGCCTGCTGGGTTTTGGCGCCTGGCGCGAGACTGCGGTGTCGCAGGAGGCGGCGAACCGGCGCAATCTTCGCCTGTTGGTTCAGTTGCGATGGCTGGCTGTCTTCGGCCAGGTCGCGACGATTCTGATCGTTCACTTTGGCCTGGGCATCCGGCTGCCGGTGCTGTGGCTTCTGATCGCACCGGTCAGCCTGGCGCTGGTCAATCTGGTCAGCCTGCCCCTGACGCAGCGTCGGGATTCCATTTCAGACCATGAACTGATGTTGGCCTTGCTGGCGGACGTAGCGGCCCTGACAGGGCAGCTGTTTTTGACCGGAGGGGCGACCAATCCCTTCGTCGGCCTTTATCTGCTTCAGGTCGTGCTGGGGGCGGTTCTGCTGCGGCCTTCGTACGCCTGGTCCCTGATCGGGATCACCAGCGTCTGCTTCGTCTGTCTTGGCGTGTTTCACCTGCCGCTCGATCTGCCGCCCTACCAGGAAGGCGGCGTGCTTAGCCTCTAAATGGCGGGAGGGTTGATCTGTTTTCTGCTGATGGCGGTGCTGCTGGTGCTGTTCATGACCCGGATCAATGAGAATTTGCGCGCGCGCGACGCCTATGTGGCTGACGTTCGCCAACAGGCGGCTGAGCAGGATCACATCGTCAGGATGGGGTTGCTGGCGTCGGGCGCCGCACATGAACTGGGCACGCCATTGGCCTCGCTTTCGGTGATTCTGAGCGATTGGCGGCGGATGCCGGTCCTGAAGGGCGACGCCGATCTGAGCCAGGACATGGACGTGATGCAGGCCGAGGTCGAGCGCTGCAAGGCGATCGTCACCGGCATTCTGATGTCAGCGGGCGAGGCGAGGGGACAGGCGCCGTCTCACACCACCCTGGTCCGCTTCCTCGACGAAGTGGTCGAAGGCTGGACCACGCGAGACATCCGAGTCCGGGTGGATGTGACGCCATGGACCGGCCCGGATCCTCGGATCATCGCCGACCCCGCGTTGCGTCAGGTATTCGGCGTCCTATTCGACAATGCGGTTGAGGCCGGCGCGCGGCGGATCGTCGTTTCGCCCACCGTGAGTGAGGGAAAGCTGCAGGTCGCGGTGAGAGACAATGGCCCAGGTTTCCCTGCAACCGTTCTGGACCGGCTGGGCAAACCCTATAATTCGACCAAGGACCGTCCCGGCGCCGGCTTGGGTCTGTTTCTGCTCGCCAATGTGATGCGATCACTGGGTGGGTCAGTCGAGGCTTGCAATCCGGCCGGAGGAGGCGGCGAGGTCAAACTGACCCTGCCGATCGACGTTCTGGCGCCCGAGGAGATTGCAGATGACCGATGAAGCCCCTGTTCTGCTGATCGTCGAGGATGACGACTCCTTCTCCCGCACCCTGCGAAAGTCGTTCGAGAGACGAGGATATGTCGTGGTCAGCGCCGATGGGCCGGATCAGATGGCCGAGGTTCTCAAGATTCATCGGCCGGGATTCGCTGTCGTGGACCTCAAGCTGGGCGGGGCGTCAGGCCTGGGTTGCGTTTCAACCCTGCACGCCTTCGACCCCGACATGAATATCGTCGTCCTGACCGGTTTCGCCAGCATCGCCACGGCGGTCGAGGCGATCAAGCTGGGCGCTCGTCACTATCTGGCCAAACCCTCCAGCACCGATGATATCGAAGCCGCTTTCGGGAAGGCCTCCGGTGATGCGGCCACGCCGCTGACCACGCGCCCCACCTCTATCAAAACGCTGGAATGGGAGCGGATTCACGAGACCTTGGTCGAGACTGACTTCAATATCTCTGAAGCGGCGCGCCGCCTGGGCATGCACCGCCGGACCCTGGCGCGGAAACTGGAGAAGCGACGGGTCACCTGACGCCGCTGCAAATCTCGACGTCAGCGCGGCGGCCGCTCGGCCCATTTCAGCAGGGGGATGAGGGGCAGCCCCCATGCCGTGCCGCCGACGCCGAAGAAGAGAAAGTCGATCCAGGGCGAAGCCGGCAGCTGGGCGCGCAGGGCGATCAGTCCCCAGACCCAGAAAACCAGAAACGCCAAGACGCCGATCGCGGCGACGAATCGACGCGCGCGCGGCGGCATCAGCGCTTGTTCCTGAACAGGAAGAAGGCGACCAGGCACACGGCGGACCCGACAAGCGCCCATGGCGTCCAAACCCAGCTGTCCATGGTGCTGACGGCGAAGACGCGCACCGCGAGGAACCAGCCGCAGGCCAGGCCAACGCCGGACACAAGAATGGTCCCGCCCAGCCCACGTCGTCCGGTCAGCAGGTCGGCGATCCAGGCCAGCAGGAGTCCGCCCAGAACGGCGGCGGCGATGTCGGCGTATTGCAACCCTGATCTCCCTGTCGGCCTGTGCGCCGTCTCTCAATCCGACTCGATCTTGTGATCGTAGCGGGGCATACCGCAACGGTCGCGTTTTGGTCACGGTCGAAGGCGACACCATATCCGGGTCAGTGTCGGGCGTCGAATGAACCGTTTCGGAAATCCAGATCGCAATGTCGCCGTCGCTGTGTGGCTGTTCGCCACTGCGGCGTTCGTCTTCCTGATGGTTGTGGTCGGCGGCATCACCCGCCTGACGGGTTCGGGCCTGTCGATCACTGAGTGGCAGCCGATCATGGGGGCGATTCCACCGCTGAACGACGCCCAATGGGCCGAGGCCTTCGAGAAGTACAAGCAGATTCCACAGTACGCCCAAGTCAACGCCGGCATGAGTCTGGGCGAGTTCCAGGGCATCTTCTGGTGGGAATGGCTGCACCGCCTGATCGGGCGGCTGATCGGACTGGTTTTCGCCCTGCCGCTAGCTTTCTTCCTGCTGTGCCGGATCGCGCCGCTGCGGTCTGTTTTTCCTCAGTTCGCCATGCCTGATCGCCTGATCTGGCGGTGTCTGCTGTTGTTGGCCTTGGGCGGCCTGCAGGGGCTGATCGGTTGGTGGATGGTTTCCAGCGGCCTGTCCGAGCGGGTCAGTGTCGCGCCCGAGCGTCTGGCGACCCATCTGGGTCTGGCCTTCGTCCTGTTCGCCGCCCTTATTTGGACGGGGCTCGAAGCCTGGCATGGAGAGGACAGAGGGCGTCCGCCGTCGGGTTGGGCGCGCGGTGCTGGCTTCCTGCTGGGCTTGGTCTTCATCCAATGCCTGCTCGGCGCCCTGGTCGCCGGTGGGCATGCGGGGCTGGTCTACACCGATTGGCCGCTGATGAACGGGGCTGTGCTGCCTCCGGCGGACTGGAGCCTGGGCGCTTCGGCTTTCCTGCACGATCAGGCGCTGACCCAGTTCAATCACCGGCTCGTGGCCTATGGACTGCTGATCGCCGTCAGCATCTACGCCTTCCAGGCCTGGCGCTGGCGCGTGGCTGAGGGGATGGGGCTAGGCGCTTTCGTCCTGGCGGCCGTGATCTGGCTTCAGGCCGTTGTGGGCATCATCACCCTTGTTCATGCCGTGCCGGTATGGCTGGGCGTGCTGCACCAGGCTGGGGCCGCCGTCGTCCTGGCTGTGGCGACGGCGAACCTGTGGCTAGTGCTGCGGGCTCAGCCCCGGATCTTCATGTCCGGACCGAGGTCCATGGGCCTCTGATCGCCAGGGTCATGCCCGGGTACATGATGTTGACGAACAGCACTTCGCCGTCGGGCGAGAAACAGGCGCCCGCGAACTCGGAGTTGCCGGTGAAGACATTGCGGCCGATCGTATAGACCTTGCCGTCCGGCGTGACGCCCTTCAGGTGGTTGCGGACGTCGGTGGAATAGTTGTCCTCGCACAGGATCAGATGGCCCCACGGTGCGACGGTGATGTTGTCGGCCATGTTCATCGTCTTGATGTCCGTGCTTTCAACGAACAGCTGCAGGCGGTCGGTCGCGCCGTTCAGGCCGGGAACAAGTCGCATCACCTGACCGCGCCGGATCGGCCCGCCGGACGTTGCGGTGAAGTACATCTCATTGTCGCCCCACCAGACGCCTTCGCCGCGGGCGACCCAGGCTGCGCCGGCTGCGTGGCCGCGCTTGGCCAGGTCGCCGTTGGGAGATTCTACGTCCTCCATGTCGATCCACTCGATCTCGCGCCAGTCGCCGACAGCCCATGCGCGGTCGTCCTGGTTGCGGGTGTCGGCCGAAGGCGCGCCCTTCCAGGCCATGGCCTGCAGCTTGCCGCCTTCGGCCAGCTTGCCAGGCGTCTTGGGAATGAAGCGGTAGAACAGGCCGGAATTGTCGTCCTCGGTAAGATAGACGATGCCTGTGCGCGGATCGATGCAGACCGCCTCGTGATCGAACCGTCCCATGGCCTTCAGCGGTACGGGGTCGACGAGGTTGGTCGCTGTCGATGGCACTTCGAACACCCAGCCGTGGCTCTTGGTCACGTCGGCGTCGGCAGGGGTCTCGAGCGTCTCCTCGCACGTCAGCCAACTGCCCCAGGGCGTCGGCCCGCCGCAGCAGTTGGTCGAGGTGCCCGCCAGGGTCATATGCTGACTGATCTTCTGACGGGTCTTGAGATCATAGATGATGGTGGAGCAGCCGCCGGGCAGGGGACGACCGTCCTTGTAAGTGTCATACGCCTTGGCCGCATCCAGCAGACCGAGACGTTCCTCATGCAGGCCGCCGGGCCCCAGATTGCGGTGCAGGCCGGATGAGCCCTTCAGCTCGTGATTGACCACCAGGGCGACCCGCGAACCTTCCAACGGGAAACAGGCCATGCCGTCGGGTTGGCCCGGCACGAACAAGCCGTCATCCATGGTGTCGCCGCCTTGGACGATCACCTGGTAGGAAAAGCCTTCGGGCAGATCAAGCAGTCGGCTGGGATCACGGATCAGCGGGCCATAGCCGTGGACCTCGTTGAGGTAGGTCTCTTCGCCTTCCGTCTGGGCGGCGGCGTGACGGGCCAGGCCTGCGAAGGCGAGGGCGGCGCTTGAGGCGATCAGGCCGCGACGGTGAAGGTTCATGAGAGGCTCCAGAGGTTTGTCTCCCGATGACTCCTAATGGCTATGGTTTGATGACAAGCGTCGTTATTTTGTAACGAATGCAAGGGGCGGCCAGCGGGTATTTTAATACCTCAATAAAAATGACTAGTTAAATCAGAATGTTGTGGTCATGCTTGTGTCGGAGGGTGCGTTGACGCGACCCATCCTCTGCTGTATCAGCGCGCCTTCATTCGGTTCCCTCGGGGGCCGGACCCGATTTTCGTCTCCAGGAACCCCCTCAATGCTGAAGAGCACCACGGCTTCGTTGAAGCCGGCCGAGGTCGAGAAAAAATGGATCCACATCGACGCCGAAGGCGTCGTCGTGGGCCGTCTCGCGACCTTCATCGCCAACCGTCTGCGCGGCAAGCACCGCGGCGACTACACCCCGCACGTTGATTGCGGCGACTATGTCGTCGTCACCAATGTCGACAAGGTGGTGTTCACCGGCAAGAAGTCGACCGACAAGGTCTATTATCGCCACACCGGCCACCCGGGCGGCGTCAAGTCGACGACCCCGGAGAAGGTTCTGGGCGGTCGCTTCCCTGAGCGGGTGCTCGAGAAGGCCGTCGAGCGCATGCTGCCGAAGGAAAGCCCGCTGGCCCGCAAGCAAATGACGCACCTGCGTCTGTTCGCCGGCGGCGCGCACGAACATGAAGCCCAGCAACCGGAAACGATCGACTTCAAGTCGGCGTCGCCCAAGAACACCCGGAGCGTCTGAGCATGACCGACGTGACCAATACCGAAGCCGCCACCGGCTTCGACGCCCTGAAGGGCCTGAGCTCTTCGGTCGAGAACGACGCCCCCGTCTACGTCCAGAAGCTGGACGCCCAGGGCCGCGCCTATTCGACCGGCAAGCGCAAGAACGCCATCGCTCGCGTCTGGGTCAAGCCCGGCACCGGCAAGATCACCATCAACGGCAAGGACCAGGAGCAGTATTTCGCTCGCCCCGTGCTGCGCATGATGATCGCCCAGCCGCTGACTGTCTCGGACCGCGCCACCCAGTATGACGTCGTCTGCACCGTCGAAGGATCGGGCCTGTCCGGCCAGGCCGGCGCCATTCGCCACGGCCTGTCGCACGCCCTGACGCACTTCGAACCGGAACTGCGCAAGGTCCTGAAGCCGCACGGCTTCCTGACCCGCGACAGCCGCGTCGTCGAGCGCAAGAAGTACGGCCGCGCCAAGGCTCGCCGCAGCTTCCAGTTCTCGAAGCGCTAATCGCGTTCACGCGGTTTGGATTTGGGGCGCTTCGGGGAGACCCGGAGCGCCCTTTTTCTTGTCTATCTTCTCCCGCATGGGGGAAGGGTCAGGAGTAGCCTATGACCCACACCATCTTCATCGACGGCGAAGCCGGCACCACGGGCCTCGAGATCCGCGAGCGGCTGGAGGCGCGCTCGGATCTGGAGCTGATCCTGCTGGGCGACCGTCGGCGCGACGTCGAGGCGCGGCGCGAGGCCCTGAACAGCGCCGATGCGGTGATCCTGTGCCTACCGGACGATGCGGCGCGCGAGGCGGTGGCCATGGTGGAGAACCCGTCGGTCAAGGTGATCGACGCCTCGACCGCCTATCGGGTCGCGCTGGGCTGGGCCTATGGCTTCCCCGAGATGGACGAAGGCCAGCGCGCCTTGATCGCGCGGTCGCAATTCGTGTCCAATCCCGGCTGCTATCCGACCGGCTTCATCGGCCTGATGAGGCCGCTGGTGAAGGCGGGCCTGGTCCCGGCCGGCCATCCGGTCACGGTCAATGCGGTCTCTGGCTATTCCGGCGGCGGCAAGGGCATGATCGCCGAGTTCGAGGCAGAAGGCGCATCGACGGCCTATCGCGCCTACGGTCTGTCGCTGAAGCACAAGCACGTGCCGGAAATGACGAAACACACGGGGCTGAGCCGCGAGGTGCTGTTCGCCCCTGCGGTGGGGAATTACCGCCAAGGCATGCTGGTAGAGGTTCCGCTGCACCTTGCCGCCCTGCCGGAGACGCCTTCGGTCGAGCGGATCCACGGCGCCCTGGTAGAGGCCTACGACGGCCAGAGGTTCGTCGAGGTGGTCGATCTGGACGAGACCGAGGCGATGGCCGGGCTGGAGCCCGAGGCGCTGAACGGCACGAACCGCCTGCGTCTGCACGTCTTCGGCGACCGGTCGGGCGAACAGGTGCGTCTGGTCGCTCTGTTGGACAATCTGGGCAAGGGGGCGTCGGGCGCGGCGGTGCAGAATCTGAACATCATGCTGGGACTGGATGAGGGGACCGGGCTGAACTGAAGCCCTGATCTGATGATGGGACGAGGCGAGAAACCTTTCTCTTCGTCCCATCGTACTGGGTGGCATGACCCAGTCCCCGATCCTCAATCGACGCGGCCTTCTGACGGGCGCCGGCGCGCTGGCCCTGGCCGCCTGTTCGCCCGAACCGTCCCAGGCGGGGCAGGGGCCCTACGCCGCCTCGCCCTATCGTCGTGTGACGGATGCTGAATGGCGGCGGCGGCTGGGCGACGCCGCCTGGCGGGTGATGCGGCACGAGAGCACCGAACGCCCCTACACCAGTCCGCTGAACGACGAACATCGGCGCGGGACCTTCGTCTGCAAGGGCTGCGACCTGCCGCTGTTCCGGTCGAACTGGAAGTTCGATTCCCGCACCGGCTGGCCCAGTTTCTATGAGGTCATCGCCGCCAACATCGGCCGCAAGCGTGACCTGGCTATCAGCATTCCCCGCACCGAATATCACTGCGCCCGGTGCCTGGGACATCAGGGCCATGTGTTCAACGACGGGCCGAGGCCGACGGGCCTGCGTTACTGCAACAACGGCGTCGCGCTGAAGTTCGTGGCCGCCTAGCCGCGATTGGCGCGCACAGCCGAATCAACGGTCACCCCGAACCAGACGGCGGCGATGATGATCAGCAGGCCGTAGTCGTGGCCCGGCAGGAAGACCGGAGCGACGGCGGCGGCGATGACCAGCGCCGGAAACAGGCCGGCCCAGGCGGCGGTTCCCGGCGAGGCCGCATGGATTACCGGCTGCGGCGTCGGGCGATTCATCCGGCGGGCCATCCAGCCGTTCAGGGCGACGAACAGGACCGAACAGACGACGGCGCTGATCACATATTTCGCCGTATTGCCCGGCTCGCCGAAGGTGGCCGCCGTCACGATCAGCAGGATCAGGGCGACGCCCGTGCTGACGGCCAGCAGAATATTGGGTTCGATACGGTTCAAGACTTCACTTTCACATACAGACCTGGCGCCGGGGCCAGGGGTGGAAGCGGACCCTTAGCAGGGTCTCGGGCCGGAATCCTGGCCCCCGATCGATCATGCAGCCAGCCGGCCCAGTGGTCCCACCAACTGCCCGGATGCTCAGCCGCCCCGGACTGCCATTCGGCCAGGGTTTCGGGCAGGGCGGCGTTGGTCCAGTGCTGGTATTTCCGCGCCGCCGGGGCGTTGATCACACCGGCGATATGACCCGACCCGGCCAGGGTGAAGGTCACGTCTGGACTGCCGAACAGACGGGCCGAACGATAGACCGAGTTCATCGGGGCGATGTGATCCTCGCGGCTGGCCTGGAAATATAGGGGGATGGCGACCTTTGACAGGTCCGCCGTCAGGCCGCCGATCTCGAACACGCCGCGCGCCAGGGCGTTGGCGCCGTACATCTGGCGCAGATAGGCCAGGTGAAGGGTCTTGGGCATCCGGGTCTGGTCCGCGTTCCAGAACAACAGG
>JBKBXN010000088.1:0-11358 GCA_046314055.1 Brevundimonas sp. | reverse complement strand
CCGCCGGCGATGCCCTGGAAGGAGCTGATGGCCCACTGGTTGTTGACGATGTTCAGGATGACGGGCGCGCGATAGACGCTGGCGAAAGTCAGGGCGTTGTGAAAGTCGCCTTCGGCCGTGGCGCCGTCGCCGATCCAGCTGATGGCGATCTTGTCGTCGCCCTTGTAGGCGCTGGCCATGGCCCAGCCGACCGCCTGGGGCACCTGGGTGCCCAGATTGCCGCTGATGGTGAAGAAGCCATAGTCCTTGGCGGAATACATGATCGGCAGCTGACGGCCTTTGATCGGGTCCGCCGCGTTGGAATAGATCTGGTTCATCATCTCGACCAGCGGATAGCCGCGCGCGATCAGCAGCCCCTGCTGGCGATAGGTCGGGAAGCCCATGTCCTCGCGTGACAGCAGCATGCCTTGGGCGACCGCGATGGCCTCTTCGCCGGTGCACTTCATATAGAAGCTGGTCTTGCCCTGGCGGTGGGCGCGGTGCATCCGGTCGTCGAAAGCCCGGGTCAGGATCATGGCCTTCAGGCCGCGACGCAGGGTCTCGGGATCCAGACGCGGATTCCACGGGCCGACCGCATTGCCTTCATCGTCCAGCACCCGGATCAGCCGGAAGGCGTGGTCGCGCATCTCATAGGGGGTCGTCGCCACGTCGGGCCGTTCGACGGCCCCGGCGGCGTCCATCGACAGATGACTGAAGTCCGGCGCATCGCCCGGCCGTCCCGACGGCTCTGGCACGCGAAGCGACAGCGGGCGGCTGTTCTTTTGGTTCAATTTGTCGTTCATGCGGGCGTCCATGTCCGTTCGGGGGTCCGTCCGTGTTTCCTCTGGACGTTTGATAACACGGCGCCTAAGCAGGCGCTCGCTCAATTTGACCTTGCGAAATCCCGATTTAGGGTATTTTATTTCGCCATACTGTTAATCGGAGAAACGCATTGGCGGACGAACTCGATCCCATCGACGCTCGGATCCTGGATATCCTGCAACAAGACGCCGGCCTGTCGGTGGCGGAGGTCGCGGACCGGGTCGGTCTGTCGGCCTCGCCCTGCTGGCGCCGGATCAAGCGGCTGGAGGATTCCGGCCTGATCACCAAGCGCGTCACCCTGTTGAACGCGCAACTTCTGGGCCTGGATTTCGAGGTCTACGCCATCGTCAAACTGATGCTGCCGTCGGCCGAGAACCTCGACATCTTCGAGGCGGCCGTCGCCAAATGGCCGGAAGTGGTTCAGTGCGCCACCATCACGGGGCGCGAAGACTATGTGCTGCGCATCATCACCTCCGACATGCACGCCTTCGACAAGTTCCTGCGCGAGAAGCTGCTCGCGCTGGGCATCGTCTCGGACTGCGAGAGCCATATCGTCACACGCGGCGTGAAGAATGTGACCGCCCTGCCTCTTGGCATAGTGACCCCTCACGTCGGATAAGACCGTTCGGCGGCGTCTTCCGCCGAGGGGATGCCGAACATGATCGAACTGGTGATCGATGCGCGCCGCAAGGACCTGGGCGGGTTCGAGGTCGGCCGCGTCCTGCCCTTCCATTCGCGCCGGATGGTCGGGCCCTTCATCTTCCTGGACCAGATGGGGCCGGCCGAGTTCGCGCCGGGCTCGGACGCTATCGACGTGCGGCCGCACCCGCACATCGGCCTGTCGACCCTCACCTATCTGTTCGAGGGTGAGATCATGCACCATGACAACCTCGGCTATAATCAGGTCATCCGCCCCGGCGAGGTGAACTGGATGACCGCCGGCAAGGGCATCGTCCATTCCGAGCGCACCGACCCGCTGAAGAAGAGCCGCGGCGGGCCGATGCACGGCATGCAGGCCTGGATCGCCCTGCCCGACGAGGCCGAGGAGGTCGATCCCTCCTTCCATCACCTGGATGAGGACGCCCAGCCCGCCTACGAGAACGGCGGCCTGTTCGCGCGCCTGGTGGCGGGCGAGGCTTACGGCGCCAAGGCGGCCGTGCCGGTGTCGTCGCCGCTGTTCTATGTCCATTGGGAGCTTCAGCCCGGCGTCCGCACCGCGCCCCCTCCGGGCAAGGGCGCCGGCGGCATGAGCGAACGCGCCCTGTTCGTGGCCAAGGGCTCCATCGAGGTCGGCGACCGCACCTTCCACGAAGGCCAGATGATCGTGCTGGAGCCGACGGCCGAGCCGACCATCAAGGCCCTGGTCCAGTCCAGCGTCATGGTCATGGGCGGCGAGCCGGTGGGCGAACGCCTGATCTGGTGGAATTTCGTCGCCTCCAGCCAGGCCCGCATCGACCAGGCCAAGGCGGACTGGAAGGCGGGACGGATGACCCTGCCCAGCGAGGATTCGCTGGAGTTCATCCCCCTGCCGGACGAACCCGCCCAGGCTCAGGCCGCGCCGGCCCCTGTCGCACCTCCGCCCACCGACCCGGTTTGATTTCTCCCTCCCCTTCATGGGCAGGGAGAACAACGCCGCGATTTGCCCCCGCTCCCGCAACCCGCTAACGCCTCCGCCATGAACTTCGATTTCGACGCCCAGGTCACCGCCGCCCTGTTCGACAGCGCCGGCGCCGTCTTCGCCCTTGGCGACGGCTCGGTCCGGTTCGAGGATGGCGCGACGGTCCAGGCTCATGACGGCGCTGTCCTGTGCGCCGCCGTCCATCCGTCCGGCGACGGCGTCGTCACCGGCGGCGACGACGGCCAGGTGGTCTGGAGCCGCCCCGGCGAGGCCCCCCTTGTCCTGGCCACGGCCAAGAACCAGTGGATCGACTCCATCGACGCCTCGCCCGCCTCGGGCCTGGTCGCCTTCTCCTGGGGCCGCACCCTGTCGGTGATCGATCCCAAGGACGCCGCCTTCCGTCGTGATTTTCAGCACGAACGCACCGTCTCCGGCGTCGCCTTCGAGCCCAAGGGCCGGCGTATCGCCGCCTCGACCTACGGCGGCGCAGCCCTCTGGTACGCCCGGATCGAGAAGCAGCAGCCGATCAAACTGGCCTGGGCCGGATCCCACACCGCCGTCGCCTTCTCGCCCGACGGCGCCTTCGTGGTCACCACCATGCAGGACAGTCAGCTGCACGGCTGGCGGCTGAAGGACGCGAAGAACCTGCGCATGGGCGGCTATCCGTCCAAGGTCCGGTCGCTGGCCTTCCTCGCCAACGGCCAGTTGCTGGCCACCTCGGGGGCCCAGGGCGCGGTCCTGTGGCCCTTCGTAGGCTCGAACGGCCCCATGGGGCGCGAGGCGAGCGAGATCGGCTATGACGACACCACCCTGGTCAATCTGGTCTCGGCCCGCACCGAACACGGCCTGCTGGCCGCCGGCCTGACCGACGGCCGCGTCTGGGTGGCCCATCCCGCCGCCCAGGGGCTGAACTTCGTCAAGGCCGAGAAGGGCCCGGCCATCGTCGCCCTGTCCCTCAGCCCCGCCGCGGACAAGGTCGCCTGGGCCGACGAGGACGGGGCCGCCGGCGTGGCGATCCTGTAATGGCGCGCGGGCGGAAAAAGGCCTGGTTCCGCGCGGCCCTGATCGCCTTGGCGGTCTTGGCCCTGCTGCCGATCGGCGGGGTGCTGATCGTCGCCCTCCTGCCGCCCGCCCCCACCATATTGATGCTGCGCCAGGCCGTGCGCGGCGAGGGTCTGGACTATCAGTGGCGCGGGCTGAACGACATCTCGCCCAATCTGGTCAACGCCGCCATCGCCGCCGAGGACGCCCGTTTCTGCAGCCACCACGGCTTCGACATGGAGGCGATCCAGAAGGCGCTGGATCACAACGCCGAGGGCGGCCGCGTCCGCGGCGGCTCGACCATCAGCCAGCAAACCGCCAAGAACGTCTTCCTCTGGCCCGGCCGCGACTGGATCCGTAAGGGATTCGAGGCGGGTTACACCGTCCTGATCGAAACCGTCTGGTCCAAACGCCGGATCATGGAGGTCTATCTGAACGTGGTCGAATGGGCGCCGGGCGTCTATGGCGCCCAGGCCGCCGCACAGCACTGGTTCGGCAAGGACGCCGCCGACCTGACCCCGCGCGAGGCCGCGCGCCTGGCCGCCATCCTCCCCGCCCCGCGCCGCTACAAGGCCGCCTCGCCCGGCCCCTATGTCCGCCGGCGCGCCGCGCGCATCCAGGCCGCCATGGGCACGGTCCGCAACGACGGTCTGAACGCCTGCGTCCGGCTCAAGTAGGCCGAAGGCCGGTAGCCCAGAGACAACTCAAGTAGGCCGAAGGCCGATAGCCCAGAGACGGCTCAAGTAGGCCGAAGGCCGATAGCCCATAAATCTCCGCTGAACCGCTCCGCTTGACGGCGGATCAGGCCTGACCTCTCCTGCGCCCGCTGTTCAGGAGATCCCATCATGAAGCGTCAGATGATGACCGCCGTCGCGGTCTGCGCCCTCGCCTTCGCCGCCGGCTGCGCCGCCACCACGACCCCGGACGAAGCCCTGCCGCTTCAGGCCGACGGCGGCGAACAGACCTTCACCCCCGCCCCCGTCACCGCCACCGGCCTGCGCGCCGACTATCCGACGACCGTCGAAGGCGCGACCCAGTTCGTCGCCGACGCCGAGGCCAAGATGCTGACCTTCGGCGAATACGCCGCCCGGGTGCAGTGGGCCCGCGCCACCAACATCACCTTCGACACCATGTGGCTGGAGTCCAAGGTCAACGCCGAGGCGACCGAGCTTCAGGTCCAGTTCGCCAATCAGGCGGCCAAGTTCAATGATGTCGCGGTGGACCCTGTCGTCCGCCGCAAGCTGAACCTGCTGCGGCTCGGCATCGTCCTGCCGGCGCCCAACCGGCCCGGGGCGGCCGAGGAGCTGTCGCAGATCACCACCCGGCTGGACTCGACCTATTCGACCGGCAAGTTCGACTTCAAGGGCCGGCCCGTTACCCTGGACGAGGCCTCGCTGATCCTGGCCGACAGCCGCGATCCGAACGAGACCAAGGCCCTGTACGAAGGCTGGCGCACCATCTCGCCGGTGATGAAGAACGACTACGCCCGCATGGTCGAGATCGCCAACGAGGGCGCGCGCGACCTGGGCTTTTCTGACACCGGCGCCCTGTGGCGCTCCGGCTACGACATGCCCGCCGACGATTTCGCCGAGGAAACCGATCGGCTGTGGGCCCAGGTCAAACCCTTCTACGAGAACCTGCACTGTTATGTCCGCGCCCGGCTGAACGCCAAATACGGCGATGCCGTTCAGCCCGACCACGGCCCGATCCGCGCCGACCTGCTGGGCAATATGTGGTCGCAGCAGTGGGGCAATATCTATGACGTCGTGGCCCCCACCAGCGGCGGCGCCTCCAGCTACGACCTGACCGAACTGCTGAAGACCGCCGACTACGACCCCGTGAAAATGGTCAGGACCGGCGAGGGCTTCTACGTCTCCCTGGGTCTGGATCCCCTGCCCCAGACCTTCTGGGAACGCAGCCAGATCGTGCGCCCCCGCGACCGCGAGGTCGTGTGCCACGCCTCGGCCTGGGACCTCGACAACGCCGACGACATCCGCATCAAGATGTGCACCAACGTCAACGGCGACGACTTCTACACCGTCCACCACGAGCTGGGTCACAACTACTACCAGCGCGCCTACAAGAACCAGCCGATGTTGTTCCGCAACGGAGCCAACGACGGCTTCCACGAGGCCATCGGCGACTTCGTCGGCCTGTCGGCCCTGACCCCCACCTATCTGAACCAGATCGGCCTGCTGAAGACGACGCCGGGCGCCGAGGAGGACATTCCCTTCCTGCTGAAGATGGCGCTCGACAAGATCGCCTTCCTGCCCTTCGGCCTGATGGTCGACCGCTGGCGCTGGGGCGTCTTCTCCGGCGAGACGTCGCCGGACCAGTATAACGCCGCCTGGACCGCCGACATGTTGAAATACCAGGGCCTGGTCCCGCCGGGGCCGCGTCCGACCAACGCCTTCGATCCCGGCGCGAAATATCACGTGCCGGGCAACACCCCCTACACCCGCTACTTCTTGGCCCACATCTACCAGTTCCAGTTCCAGCGCGCGGCCTGCAAACAGGCCGGCTGGACCGGGCCGCTGCACCGCTGCTCGGTCTATGGAAACGAGGCGGTCGGCGCCCGTTTCAACGCCATGCTGGAAATGGGCCAGTCCAAGCCCTGGCCCGAGGCGATGCAGGCCTTCACCGGCGAGACCACCAATGACGCCTCGGCCGTCGCCGACTATTTCGCCCCGCTGAACCAATGGTTCACCGTCCAGAACCGCGGCCGCGACTGCGGCTGGTCCGAGGCCTGAGGCCGCCCAGGGCTTATAAGTCTGCGGGGCCGTTAACCTGAGGCTTGAGGCTTCTCTTAACCGTATGACGGCATTCTGCCGTCATACGGGCCGTGTGCGCCCGGCAGGGAAGCGACGAACTTGGCCTCTCCATCGATCCGTCGGGCGGTCCGCCGCCTCTGCAGCCTCGTCTCGCGCCTGGGTCACGACCGGCGCGGCAATGTGGCGATGATCTTCGCCTTCAGCCTGCCGATCATCGCCATGCTGGCGCTCGGCGGCATTGATCTTCACCGCGTGACGACGGCCCGGTCCCAGTTTCAGGACGCCCTGGACGCCGCCACCCTGTCTGCGGCCCGGTCGTCCTACACGGACCCCAAGGACCTGAAGACCGTCACCCTGATCACCTTGCGGGCCAATCTCGAGAATACCGAGATCGAACCGATCGAGGATTCCGATGTCACTGTCGTGATGAACGGCACGACCGTCGTCGTCTCCGACGCGGTCGGCCGGGTGAAGACCCTGGTCGCCAACATCGTCCTGCCGCCTTATGGCCAACTGCTCGACGATACTATTCCCATCAATGTCCATTCCGAGGTCAATCGCTCGGCCAAGAATCTTGAAGTGGCCATGGTGCTCGACATCACCGGCTCGATGAGCGGCAGCAAGATCACCGACCTGAAGACCGCCGCGCTCAAGATGGTCGATATCGTCGTTAAGGACGTCCAGACCCCCTACACCTCGCGCATGTCCGTCGTGCCCTATTCTATGGGGGTGAATCTGGGATCCCGCGCCGCCGCGGCGCGAGGGCCTGTAGCGGCCGGCAAGACCATCACAGCCGCGGCCAAGACCTGCACGCCGACCAACAAACCGACCAGTTGCACTATAGTGGTGACATCGGCGAACCATGGTTTCGTCGTCAATGACCGCGTCGTCGTTACCGGAGTGTCCGGCATGGCGATCAACAGCGCCACAAATACGAACCGCAGCTCGACCAACACGGCCTTCACCGTCACGGCGCGCACGGCCAGCACCTTCACCTATGTGATCAACAATAATGTCTCCGGAAACTATTCCGGCGGCGGGAGGGCCTATTGCACGGTCGCGGGCTGCCAGTATCTCGCCTACACCAATGCTGCAGGCAGCACGTCCGTTCATGAGATCAGCAACTGCGTGACGGAGCGGATCGGATCTGCCGCCTATACCGACGCTTCGCCCGCGTCGGCCTATGTGGGTCGCAACTATCCCAGCACCAATGAGAACACCTGCCTCACCGTTGGCATTCAACCCCTGACCAGCGACCGCGACAGTTTGAAGGCCATCATCAACAGCCTGTCCGACGGTGGATCCACCGCCGGCCATATCGGAACGGCCTGGGGCTGGTACACGGTGGCGCCCAATTTCAACAGCCTGTGGCCCTCCGCCTCGGCCGCCAACGACTATGATGAGTTCAAGACGATCAAGGCCGTGGTGCTGATGACCGACGGCGACTTCAACACCCCCTACTATAACGGGGTCATAGCCAAGAATTCGCTGAGCGGTTCCTATTCGTACAATGATGTCCGGATCAACCAGAACGCCAGCAACGGCGCCTCGGCCTCCCAGGCGCAGAAACTCTGCACCGCAATGAAAGAGGAGGAGGGGGTTGTCGTCTATACCGTCGGCTTTGCGATCGCCGCCAACAGCGCGGCGGCGACCCTATTGTCAGGCTGCGCTTCCTCGTCCGACAAGGCCTATCTCGCCAACAGCGGGACGGCCCTGGTCGCGGCCTTCGAGGCCATCGGTCGCGACATCACCCAGCTGCGGATCGCGCGCTGACCCGCTGGACCGCCGCCGTCAGAGCAGGCGGATCTCCCGCAGGCGTTCGTTCAGATAGGCCTCGGCCGTTATGGTCTTTCCGGCGTAGCGGTCGGGATTGTCCGGCGTCACGGCGCTGGGCAGGGTCTCGATCGGGAAATCGGGGTTGAAGTGCAGGAAGAAGGGCGTCGAATAGCGGGCGAAGCCTCGCCGCTCCGGCGCCGGATTGACCACCCGGTGGGTCGTCGACGGCAGGACGTGATTGGTCAGCCGCTGCAGCATGTCGCCGATATTGATCACCAGGGCGCCCGGCGGCGGGGCGATGTCGAGCCAGCTTCCGTCCTTCTCCTTCAGCTGCAGTCCGGCTTCCTCGGCCCCCAGCAGCAGGGTGATGACATTGATGTCCTCATGCGCCCCGGCGCGAACGCCCGGCGCATCGGCCGGCACCGGCGGATAGTGCAGCAGCCGCAGCACGCTGTTGCCCATCTCGACCTTGTCGTCGAAATAGCCGTCGTCCAGGCCCAGATAGCGGGCGATGGCCCGCAGGATCTTGCGGCCCAGGGCGTCCAGATCCTCGTACATGCCATAGACATGGGCCTTGAAGCCGGGCGTCTCGTTCGGCCAGACATTGTCCCGCATGAACTGGCGATACGGATGGTCCTGCGGAAGTTCGCGGCCGACATGCCAGAACTCCTTCAGATCGACGGTGGCGGCGCCCTTGGCCGCCTCGACGCCGAACGGGGTCAGGCCGCGCGCCCCGCCGGTCCCCGGTTGGTGATATTGGCGTTTCACCTCTTCCGGCAGGGCGAAGAAGGCCTTGGCGTCATCAAGAGCGGCGGCGATGCGCGCCTCGTCCAGCCCGTGGTCCGCCACCACGGCGAAACCGAAGCGCGCGAAGGATGCGCCCAAAGCCTCGCTGAAACCCTGGAAGTCCGCGTCATAGCGCGTCATCGAAACCGGCGTGATGGCCCGGGGGGCGCTGGTCTGGGTTTCGGTCGAGCTCACAGGCGGTCTCCTTCAGGCGATATGCGGCGGCTTCATACGCCTATTCCGCCTCTATGTCAGTCGGGGCGGATTGTCCCGGAGGATGGCTTTACACGCCGACGGATGCGGAGGATCTGTTCATCTATGGTACAGCTTGGAACCTAGACAGTAAGCGGGCGTTTTTGCGCCAGACTGCAATTCGGAAGGAACATTCCATGCGCGCCAAGATCTTCGTCGCCAGCGTCTCCATCGCGGCCCTGCTGGGGACCGCCGCCTGCACCACGACCGACCCCTATAGCTCCACCCCCTCCCGCAACAACACCGGCACGGGCGCCCTCGCCGGGGCCGGCATCGGCGCCCTGCTGGGCTACCTGACCAACACGTCGAACGGCGAGCAGGGGCGTAAGAACGCTCTCATCGGCGCCGGCATCGGCGCGCTCGGCGGCGCCGCCGTCGGCCAATATATGGACCGCCAGCAGCGCGCCATGGAGGCCGAACTGTCGGGCAGCGGCGTCGGCGTCGCCCGTCAGGGCGATAATCTCGTGCTCCGCATGCCGTCGGACGTGACCTTCGCCACCAATCAGTCATCGATCGATCCGCGCTTCCTGCCGGTGTTGGACGACGTCTCGCGGGTGCTTCAGGAATATGACCGCTCCACCATCGACATCGTCGGCCATACGGATTCGTCGGGCGGCGACGCCATCAACCAGCCCCTGTCGGAGCGGCGCGCCGCCAGCGTCGCCTCAGAACTGGTGCGTCGCGGCGTGATCGCCGAACGTCTGTATGTTGCGGGCGTCAGCTCCAGCCAGCCGGTGGCGTCCAATGCGACGCCTGAAGGCAAGGCTCAGAACCGCCGCGTCGAGATCCTGATCCGGCCGTTCACGGGCTGATCTGACCTTACGCGAAGTTTGAGGGAGGGCGGCGTCATCGACGCCGCCCTTTTTTTGGCCGCACCGAACCGTGATTTGCGCCGGCTCACGTCGTGTGATTTCCCGGAAGGCGTGGTGTGGGAGAAGTCTGGTGGCGCCTGACGGTCCAGGGTTTGGACAGGGCCTGAAGCTTACGGGGATTGCGTTGGTCTGCGCCATCCTGACGGCCACCCTCGTCGTCCTCGCGGGGGAGGCGCTTCTTCGAGCCTCCCAGCCGACAACGCTCGATCCGCAGATCCAGCAGGCGTCCTCTGCCGACTGATTGTCGTGCTTCAAGGGGCAAGCGCCGGCTTGCACAGGACAGCCAAGAAAAAACGCCGCTTCCGTGTGGAAGCGGCGTTCAATCTTACGACAGGCTTCTGACCTCTGGGGTCGGCCCGGGATCCGAGCCGACCCTTTGAGCGGTCTTAGAAGTTGATGTCGATGGTGGCGCGACGGTTCAGCGGCTCACGCACGCCGTCAGCCGTGGGCTTGGCCAGGGCGGTTTCGCCCTTGCCGTCCAGGGCGATAACGCCGCCGTTGACGCCTTGAGCGACCAGAGCGTCCGCGACGGTGCGCGAACGACGGTTCGACAGGCCGAGGTTATAGGCGGCCGAGCCCGAGGTGTCGGTGTAGCCGACGATCACGACGCGGGTCGCAGCGCCGGTCTTGGCGTAGCTGGCGGCCTGGCTGACGACCGAGCGGGCTTCAGCGGTCAGGTCCGAACGATCCCAGTCGAAGTAGACCACGAACTGACGCGCGACCGGGGCCTGAGCCACCGGCGCCGGAGGCGGCGGGGGCGGAGGAGGCGGCGGGGGCGGCGGGGGCGGCGGCGGGGGCGGCGGAGCCATCTCTTCCGCGCCGAAGCTGTAGCGCAGACCCAGGGTCACGGTGTGCGACTGATCGTAGTCGCCATCCCACTCGGTGGTGTAGCGCGCGTCGCCGACCGACCTGCTGGCGAAGGACATGTCGCCCGTCAGATAGCGGTAGGTCAGGTCGATGTTGGTGCGATCACCGATGGCCCAAGCCAGGCCGGCGATCGCCTGGGCGGCGAACTCGGTAGAGGTGTCGTCCACGGCGAACGACGCCCCGCGGTTGTCGCGAAGGTTGCCGATGGTGTCGGTGTTGACCCGGTTCACACCAGCGCCGAGACCCACGAACGGACGGATGCCCCAGGCTTCGTAACCGAAGTCATAGATGACGTTCGCCATCAACGTCGCCGACTTGATGTCGCCTTCCGGCGAATAGCAGGGGCCGCTCGCCGGGGTCAGGTTGCAGACGCCGCCAGCGCCGTCGTTGGGCGAGCGCACGGTGCCGATATCGCCCGAGCGATAACCGCCTTCGAGTTCAACCCTCCAGTTGGGGTTGAAGCGGTAGCCGAGACGCGCGAAAGCCGCCCAGCCCTGCTCAGCTTCATAAACATGGTTGAAGCCCGTCGAAGCGGCCTCCATGTTCATATCGTCCATGACACGGTAGCCGGCGT
>JBKBXN010000087.1:0-11733 GCA_046314055.1 Brevundimonas sp. | reverse complement strand
CCGGTTGACCGCCTCGAACACCAGGCCAGGGGCGAAGTCCACCGTCTCGCCGTTCAGCCGGATCACGTCCTCGGCGCGGGCCGTCGCCGGAGCGAACCAGCGTTTCTCGTAATATTCCCGGTAGTTGGGCAGATAGGTCTTGGGCACGACGCCCAGAACCTCGCCCGCGCCCATCACCACGGCGCAGTTGTACAGGGCGTCGCCGTTGCGGATCGGGGCGCCGACCACCGCCACCAGATCATGCTCGCCCGTCGCCTGGGCGATGACCGCGATCTGGCGCTCCACCTCGTCCAGAAGCGCGGCCTGCATATGCAGGTCGTCGATGGCGTAGGCGGACAGCGACAGTTCGGGGAAGACCATCAGGTCCACGCCCTGGTCGGCCGCCTGACGGATCAGGGCCAAGTGCTCCTCGGCGTTGGCCCGAGGGTCGCCGACGTGGCTGACCGGGGTCGCCGCCGCCACACGCACGAAACCGTGCGTCTTCGGAGAGTGGAACAGGGTGGTGTCGGCCATAGGATCGTCCGCTATCCCGGCGCGCGCCGGTCATCGATCTCCATATAGGCCCGAAAGATGAAGGGAGAGAATCCTCTCCCCTCTTCTGCGTCAGCCGCCCATGGCGACGAAGGGACCATTGAGGAATTTCGACTTGCCATAGGCCAGGCGCTGGCCGTCGTCGGCCAGGACGCGGCCGCCGGCCGCCTCCAGCACGGCCTGACCCGCCGCCGTGTCCCATTCGGACGTCGGGCCCGAGCGCGGATAGGCGTCGAACCGGCCCTCGGCGATCAGGCAGAATTTCAGCGACGAGTCCGTGCCCTGCCAGCGGGTGCAGCCGTGGCGGGCGGCCAGGCGCGTGGCCTCCTCGTCGGAGACGCTGTGGCTCAGCAGGGCCATGCCCTCCTGCGGGCGGTCGCGCACCTTGATCGGTCGCCATTCGGCGCCGGCGTGGGCCTCGCCCTGCTGCTGCTCGCCGAACTGGCGGCGGAAGGCGCCCGCGCCGGGGATGTCGGTGCGCCAGGTCGTGCCCGTCGCCGGCGCCGTGACCACGCCCGCCACCGGATAGCCGGCGTGCATCAGGGCGATGTTGACGGTGAAGGCCTCGCCGCCGCGCACGAACCCCTTGGTGCCGTCCAGCGGGTCGATCAGCCAGAACCAGTCGTCGGCCGAGGCCGGGGCGCCGTTCGCCGCCACGGCTTCTTCGGCCACCGTCTGGACGCCGGGATAGAGGGCGGCCAGCCGTTCGAGAATCAGGGCCTCGGCGGCGCGGTCGGCCTGGGTGACGGGACTGTCGTCCGACTTGGTTTCGACGGCGGTGTCGTTGCGCCAGAAGGGCAGGATGACGCGCGCGGCGTCTTCGGCGATCTCGGCGATGGCCAGGGCCAGGGCGCCGGATTCGAGGTCTTGGGACAGGGTGTGCGTAGGGGAGGTCGTCATTAGGGGCTCGATAGACCATCACGGCGGTTCCATGAACCGGCAAATCACGTCAACTTCGCGCGCGACACGAACTGTGACCTGAACGCCGACGAGAGTATGCTCGACTCCATGAATTCGACCGCCGCCGCCAAAGCCCCGCTTGATCTGCCTGTCGACGGAACCGAGCTGGCCACCTACATCGCCGCCAAGCTGTGCCACGACTTCATCAGTCCGTCGGGCGCGATCGTCTCGGGGCTGGACCTGATGCGCGATCCCACGGCCCAGGACATGCGCGAAGACGCCCTGTCCCTGATCGAGCAGAGCGCCCGCAAGATGGTCTCCCTGGTGCATTTCGCCCGGGTCGCCTTTGGCGCGGCGACGACCAGCGAACGGTTCAACGCCCGCGAGCTTCAATCCCTGGTCGCCGCCATGACCGAGGGCGGACGCGCCTCGCTGGACTGGCGGATCGCCGAGGGTGAATTCTCCAAGCCCCAGGCGCGCGCCTTGATCAATCTGGCCTATCTGACCGTCGGCGCCCTGCCGATGGGGGGCAATGCGGTGATCCAGTCGCACGTCGAGGGCGACGCCGTGATCTTCGAGGGCTTCGCCGAGGGGGCGCGTGCGCGGCTGAAGCCTGAGGCGGTCACGGGCCTGGCCGGAGAGCGGCTGACGGAAGGTCTGGCGGGCCAATGGATTCAGCCCTATTGGTTGTGGCTGACCGTCGTTCAGGCGAGCGGCGACCTGCAGACGACGGTCGAGGAAGGCCGAGTTTCTCTTATCGCGAGAATGCCCCTTTGAGGCGTTTCCAAACGACTCGTTAACTGGAATCGGGCGATGGTGCGGGACGCGTGACTTCTGTCGGAAGCCCAGCGCCCTGGGGAGCCTCGCCTTGGATTTCAAAACCTGCCTCATCGTCGACGACAGCCGGATCATCCGCAAGGTGGCCCGTCGGATCGTCGAGGGTCTCGACTATGAGGTCGACGAGGCGGCGGACGGCGCCGAGGCCCTGGCCTATTGCACCGGGGTCATGCCCGATCTGTTGCTGATCGACTGGAACATGCCGGTGATGGACGGGCTGACCTTCCTGCGCCGTCTGCGCGCCATGCCCGGCGGCGACAAGCCCAAGATCCTGTTCTGCACCATCGAGACCCGGCCCGAACGGATCGCCGAAGCTCTGGCCGCCGGGGCGGACGACTATGTGATGAAGCCGTTCGACGGCGAGATCCTGCAGTCCAAATTGACGGAGGTCGGCGCGATCGCGGCATGACCCCCGATGACTTCGACAGACTCCAGGGGCTTTTGGCCACCCGCGCCGGCTATCGGCTGACGCGTGATCGCATCCACCTGGCCGAACACCGGCTGGGACCGATCGCGCGTCGTGAAGGCTACGCCAATGTCGAGGCCCTGCTGACCAATCTGTGGGCCAATCCGGTCGCCTCTCTGGGCTGGGCCGTGATCGAAGCCCTGCTGAACGTCGAGACCTGGTTCCGCCGTGACCGCGCGCCCTTCGCGGTGCTGGAGAAGGAACTGCTGCCGGCCCTGAGCCGGGCGCGGCCCGGCGGCCGGGTCAACGTCTGGTCCGCCGGCTGTTCGACGGGCCAGGAAGCCTGGTCCATCGCCATGGCCGGTCTGGATGCCGGAGTCGCCGTGGATCTGGTCGCCACCGATCTTTCACAGCGCGCGATCGAGAAGGCGCGATCCGGTCTCTACACCGGTTTCGAGATCCAGCGGGGCCTGACCGCCCATACCATGCTGCGCTGGTTCGAGCCGGCCGAGGACAACTGGCGGGTCCGTGACGAACTGGCCGACCGGGTGCGTTTCGCTCGCGCTAATCTGCTGGACGAGCCGGCGGACGAGGCTCGTTTCGACGTCATCTTCTGCCGCAATGTGTTGGGCGACATGGAGCCGGCGCGCCGGGCCCGTGTGCTGGACGGGTTGGAGCGCCGATTGGTTGACGACGGCTGTCTGTTCCTGGGGATGGACGAACGGCTGGAAGGCGAAACCGTCGCCTTCCGTCCCGTCAGCGGCCGCCAGGGGCTTTACGTAAAGTCGCCCTCCGCCCTGCGCCGCGCCGCCTGACCGGCCCGCGCGCCGGACGTCCCGGTTACGCCGCCATGATCTTCTGCAACACCGACAGCGGCACGGATCCGTTGGCCAGGATCTTGTCGTGGAAGGCCTTGAGGTCGAAGCCGGGGCGCGCCTGGGCGTCGCGACGCAGGCCCGCGATGACGGTGTGGCCGATCTTGTACGAGCAGGCCTGGCCCGGCATGACGCAGTATCGGTCGATCTCGCTGGCCGAGGCGTCGCCCGGCTTGGCGCCCGAGGCGGCCATATAGTCGATGGCCCGCTGACGGCTCCAGCGTTCGTGGTGCAGTCCCGTGTCGACCACCAGCCGCACGGCCCGGAACAGGTAGGAGCCGAGGAAGCCGACCCGACCCAGCGGATTGTCGGCATAGACATCCAGGTCGTCGGCGGCGACGCCTTCGGCATACAGGGCCCAGCCTTCGTTGAAGGCCGAGAAGCCGCCGGCGCGGCGGTAGATCGGCAGGCTGTCCATCTCGCGCGCCAGGGCGACCTGCAGGTGATGGCCCGGCGACGCCTCGTGATAGGTCAGGGTCGGCAAGGCGAACTTCGGCCAGTTCGCCGTGTCGCGCAGGTTGATGTAATAGGCGCCCGGCCGCGACCCATCCAAGGTCGGCGCCTGATAATAGCCGCCCGGCGCCCCGACCTCGATCGAGGGCGGAACACGCCGGACCTCGACCTTCGATTTCGGCAGATGGCCGAAGACGCGCGGCAAGAGGGGCTGCAGGGCCTCGACCTGGGCGTTCAACGAGGCGATCAGCTCGACCTTGGCTTCGTCGGTATTGGGCCACAGCTGGGCGGGGTCGGCGTTGAGGGCGGCGATCCGTTCCCCCACCGTGCCCTGCGTCAGGCCCTGGGTCTTCAGGATCGCGTCGATGGCGGCGGTGATCTCGGCGACCTGTTCCAGCCCCATGCGGTGGATCTCGCCGGCGGACAGGTCGGTGGTGGTGTAGGTTTTCAGGTTCTGGGCGTATAGCGCCTCGCCACGCGGGAAGCGCCACACCCCGACATCTTCGGACGCCTTGGGCTGCTGAACCTTCAGGGTTTCGATCTGGCGCGCCAGGGCCGGCTTGACCTTGTCCTCGACCAGGGCGGCGGCGCGGGCGCTCCAGTCGCCGGCGATTCCCTTTTCGCCGGTCTTACGGCCCAGTGCCTTAACGAAGGCCATGTCCGCGCCCGGCAGACCGGCCAAGGTCTCCAGCTGGCGCAGGGTCTTGCCCATCAGCACGGACGAGAGGACGATGTCGCGATCACCGTCGATCCGGACCCGCTCGGTCTCCTGATCCAGCACGGCGCCGAAGGCCTCGACGCGGGACAGGAAGGCCTCTGCGTCGGCGGCCGTCTCGATCCGGTGCTGGTTCTCCAGGAAGTCCGGTACGTTGAAATAGGCGCCGGACATCTGGGTGACGACATAGGGCCCCTGGTAGCCGCCGCCGCCCACCGAGCCGTAATCGAAGCGCGCCGCATCCGCCGCCGTCTCGCCGTTGAAGGCGGCGATCTCGTAGGTGACCAGCGAGGCCGAGCTAAGACCCGCCGTGGGGAAGGCCTGTAGCGTCCGCCACCGTTCGACGGCCTTGGCCTTGTCTCGGGCGACGTCGGTCGGGCCGCGCTGGGACAGTCGGCTGGACAGATGGGCACGCTCGCCCTTGTCGAGGCCCAGGCTGGTCGCACTTTCGGGGCGTTCGTCGATATTGTCGTTGAACCAGCCGGTCAGCAGGGCGTCCAGTCGTGCATCGGCGTCGGCGGTCTGCTGGAAGGCCTTGGCAGAGGCAGAGGCAGAGGCAGGGGCGGGCAGGGCGGAGGTCAGGCCGAGCCCGGCGGCGGACAGCATCAGACGGCGGCGGTCGATCATGGCGAGCCCTCTTGGAAACGGAAGGCGCATTGGCCCGCGCTTCGCCTGTCCTGGCAAGTGCGCCGACCGTCGCGGGCGCCTCAGCCCGCGTGCAGTTCCTGTTTCACCCGTTCCGCCAGGGTCTTGATGTCCAGCGGCTTGGGCAGGAAGGAGACGCCGACTTCGTCCTGAAGCAGGTCCGAGAAGTCGCTTTCGGCATAGCCCGAGATGAACATGACCGGGGCGTCGCCCAGGTATTTGCGCGCCTTCTTCAGCAGCGACGGACCGTCCAGGCCGGGCATGATGACGTCGGAGATCATCATGTCGATCTGGCCGGCGTATTCCTCGGCCAGGATCAGGGCCTCCTCGCCGTCGGCCGCCTCGATCACCTCATAGCCGCGCTGGCGCAGCAGGCGGGCGGCGATGCCGCGCACGGCGTCCTCGTCCTCGACGAACAGGATGCGGCCGGCGCCCGACAGGTCGCGCGGCGCCTTGACCTTGACCTCGACCGGCTGGACTTCGGCCAGTTCCGCCTCGCCTGCCGCAGGCAGGAAGATGCGGAAAGCGGCGCCCATGCTCATGCCGTGGGGGCCTTCGATATTGCTGACCGAGATGTGGCCCCCGGCCTGTTGCGCGATGCCGTAGACGGTGGCTAGGCCCATGCCGGTGCCCTCGTTCACCGCCTTGGTGGTGAAGAAGGGTTCGAAGATCTTGTCCACCAGCTCGGGCGGCACGCCGGGACCGGTGTCCGACACCTCGATCAGGGCGACCTCCTCGGTCGGGGCGCCGGGCCAGCCCAGGTGCCGCGCCTCATCCCCGGTCAGGCGGCGGGTGGTGATGGTCACGACGGCGTCGCCCGGCTCGACCACGCCGCGCATGGCGTCGCGGGCGTTGACGGCCAGGTTCATGACCGCGGTCTCCAGCTGGCTCTTGTCGGCCAGCACCACCGGCAGGTCGCGGCCGTAGTCGGTCTCCAGCCGCACGTCCTCGCGAAGCAGGCGGCGCAGCAGGACGGCGAACTCGCCGACCAGTTCGCCCAGATCCAGCCGCTCGCGCCGAACTGTGGACTTGCGCGAGAAGGCCAGCAGTTTGCGCACCAGGTCGGCGGCGCGGATGGCGGTCTGGCGGATCTCGTTCAGTCCATCGTACGAAGGGTCGCCGACCGGGTGCCGCTCCAGCAGGCCGGACAGCTGCAACTGGATGGCCGTCAGCAGATTGTTGAAATCGTGCGCCACGCCCCCGGCCAGCTGGCCCACGGCCTGCATCTTCTGGGCTTGGGACAGCTGCAGCTCCATCGACTTCTGCGCCGAGACGTCGAACAGCCAGATGCGTTTGCGCTCGCCTTCCGGCGCCACATAGAGGTGCAGCATCTTGTCGGGATAGGCGCGGGCGACCAGTTCGATGGGGCCGGACGAACCGGCCGCCAGCTTCACCCGGGCCTCGGCCAGGCCCATCGGCTCGAACAGATGGCCGAAGGCGGCGTCGCGGGCCGCCCCGGGACCGGTCAGGACAGCCAGGGCGGCGTTGGCCTCTTGCGCGCGGCCGGCGAACAGGTCGGCGCCGTCGATAACGGCCGAGCCGAACGGCGCGCCGGCGGCCATGGCGCGGGATTCGCCCGCCGCAGCCCCATTCGTCGGCGCCGTCGCCGCGACCGGCACGGGCAGGACGGCCTCAGGCGCGACACGCAGCAGGAAACGATTGTCGCCGGCGCGACCGATCACGACCTCGACCTCGCGCTCGCCGATCTGGACGATGGCGTGGCCGGGCTCGCCCCGGCGGGCCTGTGCGAAGGCCATGTATAGGGCCTGGGCCGACTTGCCGCGCGGCAGGGCGGTGATGGTGCCGTTGGCTTGGGCCCAGGCGCCGTTGAAGGCCAGAACCTGACCCGTCTCCCACACCAGGGCCGCCGGCTCGGCCATGGCGTCCAGCATGTCCACAGCGACATCGCTGGACGGTTTGACCGTTTCCGCGCGGCGGAAGCCGAACAGACCGATCAGGGCGATCAGCCCCGCCGTGACGAGCAGGATCATGCCTGGCGCCGACATCGGATTGGCCTTGAAGGCGGGATAGGCCAGGGCGGCGATGGCCACGACGACGCCGAACGCCGTCGCAACGGCGAGCAGGTCGAACGGAAGGCGACGGGTGGACTTCATGCGGCCTCGCGAATCAGTGGTCTGAATCATACCCCCAAATCGGGCCTGGGGCCTTACAGGGTCTTACCGGCGTTTCCGCGACTGGAAGACGAAGCCGATGATCTTGGCGGCGGCTTCGAAATGTTCCTTGGGAATGACCGCGTCGATCTCGACCGAGGCGTAGAGGGCGCGGGCCAGGGGCACGTTCTCGATGATCGGCACGTTGTGTTCCTTGGCCACCTCCCGGATCCGCAGCGCCAGGGCGTCGACGCCCTTCGCCACGCACACCGGCGCCCCGTCGCCCTCGCTGGGTTCGTAGCGCAGGGCGACCGAATAGTGGGTCGGGTTGGTGACGATGACCGTGGCCTTGGGCACATTGGCCATCATTCGCTGGCGGCTGCGTTGCATGCGGATCTGCTTCAGCTTGGCCTTCACATGCGGGTCGCCTTCGGTCTGTTTGTAGTCCTCCTTCATCTCTTCCTTGGTCATCCGCATCCGCTTGGCGAAGCGCATCTTCTGCCAGATGAAGTCGGCCCCGGCCGTCGCGCCCAGCAGGATGATGGCCGCGATGAACAGGGCCAGGCTCATGTCGCGCGCCAGCGGCAGCAGGGCGGCGGGGCTCAGCGTCACCATGTTCTCGAACTCGCGGACATGGGGTTTCAGCACCATCCAGCAGACGACGCAGACGGCGATCAGCTTCAGGAAGGTCTTGACGAACTGCATCAGGCCGTCAGGCCCGAAGATCCGCTTGAAGCCCGACATCGGGCTCACCGAGGACCATTTCGGCTTCAGTTTCTCGGCGGTGAAGATCAGGCCCGACTGGGCCAGGTGTCCGCCCGCGCCACCGATGATGGTGGCCAGCATGACCGCCCCCAGAAAGGGGGTCATGGCCCACAGGGCCTTGGCCAGGATCTGCGTCCCTGCGCCGGAATCGAGCATGCCCAGCATCTGGTGAGGCTGAGCGATGAAGGGCAGCAGTTGCTGCGCCATCGACCCGGCGAACCATCCCCCGGTCCCGAGGATGACCGCCGCCGCCCCGGCCAGGGACAGGACCTGGCCGACGTCCTGGGATTTGGCGACGTCGCCCTTCTTGCGCGCCTCCTCGAGTTTTCGAGGGGTGGCCTCTTCGGTTTTCGACTCGGGGTCGGTGTCGTCAGCCACCCGCCCCTCCCCCGAAGGCGCCGGCCGCGAACACCTCGGCGAGGCGGCGGTAGCGGTCGATGAAGACGGTGCCCAGAGCGCCCAGGCTGAGCGCGAAGATCGACAGGCCCAGGATGACGCTCAGAGGCGCGGCGGCGAAATAGACCTGGAACGACGGCATGACCCGCGCGATCAGGCCCGAGGCCAGGTTGAAGATCAGGGCGAACACCAGAACCGGCGCCGACAGCTGCACGCCCAGCAGGAAGCTGTCGCCCAGGGTCCGCACCGCCATCTCGGTGAAGTCGCTCATGATCAGGGGCTTGGCCGGGGCGATCAGTTCGTAGGAGCCGACCATGCCGGCGATGAACAGGTGATCGGTGTTGGTGGCGAAGATCAGGGTCACCCCGAACAGCATCAGGAAGGACCCGATGGTCGATCCCGGCGCCGCCTGGAGAGGGTTGGCGGTCTGGGCGAAGCTGAGGGTGGTCTGAAGCGACACGATCTCGCCCGCCGTCGTCAAGGCGGTCAGGAACATGCGCAGCAGCATGCCGATCATCAGGCCGACAACCACTTCGCGGATGATCCAGCCGGCCATGCCGCCGACGGTTTCGGGCAGGCCCGGCAGAGCCCCGCGCACCACCGGCCACAGGGCCAGGCTGATGACCAGGGCCAGGGACAGGCGGACGCGCGGCGGCACATAGGTCTCGCCGAAGCCGGGAATCAGCATCAGGATCGCCCCGATCCGGGCGAAGATCAGCCCGCCGGCCCAGACCTGATCGGCGGTGGCGTAGGCCTCCACCCGTCTACATGCCCGCGATGCGGGCCGCGATCTGGCGCATGAACCCGCCCAACAGAGCGCCCATCAGCGGCAGGAACAGCAACAGGGAGACGAAGATGGCGATGATCTTGGGCGCATAGATCAGGGTCTGTTCCTGGATCTGCGTCAGGGCCTGGAACAGGCCGATCACGACGCCGACGACCAGGCCGACGATCAGCACGGGCAGGCACAGCTGGATCGTCAGCCAGATGGCGTCGCGCCCCACATCCAGAACTTCCGCGCCGTTCATCGCCACAGGCTCCCGCAAATCACTGGGCAGAAAATGCCGGGAGGATGGTTAACGGGAGGATAACCAAGTTGAAGGAAACGGCGGTTAAGGCGTTCACGGCGGCCCTGAAACCGCAGATCCGCGTGCGGTCAGTCCAGCGGCTGTGGCCGTGTCACGACGGGGGCGTCCGGATCCGTCTGGGTCGGGCGAGCGGCGGTCGGCGCGGGCGCTATGACGACCTGAGGCGGCTGAACGGCTGTCGACGCTGGCTGGGATTGGGCCGCGACGGTCGGAGCCGTGGTCGCGGCGGGCTGGGTCGTCGGCGGCGTTTGCGTTCTGGTTGGAGCGCTGGGCGGGTTGGCGGCCGGGACCGCCGTTCGGGGCGCGGCGGCGGGCGTTGTGGTGCGGGCTCCAGCGCTTTCGGCCGGCGTCGCCTCGGTGGTCGAGGCCTCGACTGTCAGGGTGGGCGCAGGCGGCTCGGCGATCGGCGTGACAGGGGCAGGGGCCGCCGCCGCCGCCGCGGGCGTAGCGGCCGGTGCGGCGTCCAGCGGCGCTGCAGGCTCAGACCGCAGCGCGAACCACAGGCCGCCGCCTATGACCAGCACAGCCACTGCGCCGAGACCGACATAGGCGGGCAGGCGGGAGGCGCTTCGGGTCGATGCACGGGCGAGGCTGGGCGACGCCGCGGGGGCGGCCTGGCGGGCGTCGACGACTGGGGCGCTCTCCGGGATGGGCGGCGCGGGTGCTGTCGCTGTCTGGGGCGCGGGCGCGGCCGGCGCCGGCTCCGGCGCCGCGCCGGGCAGGGGGCGGACCTTCAGATCGAGATCGGCCGCCGTCTGACCAGCAGGCTTGGGCGGGGCGGCGGGCTGTGCCGGCAGAGGGGCGGATGCGGGGCGGGCCTGGGGGATCAGCGAGCCGCTCAGTATACCGGCGCCGGGGCGCGGCGCGGGCGCCGCGCGGCGGGGTTGCGCCTGCTGCGGTTGACCCGCTTGAGCCTGGCCCAGCGGCGTCTTCAGCGGCGGCCGATTGGGAATCCGGTCCAGCGGATTGGGCGCCACCGGCACAGGGCCGACATGGAAGGTGGTCGTGGGCATTCGGCCCCAAGTCACCTGTTTGCGCTGGAACGGCTCCGGCGTCGTCCCTGCGGGGGCGTTTGGTGCGGGCGGGCTCTTGGCGTCGTCGGACATGCTTACTCTACTCGCAGGCGATATGGCCGGTTTCGTGACGGCCCGGCTGGCGTCAGGCCTGATTCCCTTAGGCCTTGAGCCGATACCCGGTCTTGAACATCCACATGATCACGCCCAGGCACAGAGCGAAGAAACCCAGAGTGGCGGCCACGCTGATGCCGATGGGGACGTCGCCCTGGCCATAGAAGGTCCAGCGGAAGCCCGAGATCAGATAGACCACCGGATTGAAATGGGCCACCGCGCGCCAGACGTCGGGCAGCATGTTGATCGAATAGAAGGAGCCGCCCAGGAAGGTCAGGGGCGTCACGACCAGCATGGGGATGAAGTTCAGTTGTTCGAAACTGCCGGCCCATATGCCGATGATGAAGCCGAACAGGCTGAAGGTCACCGAGATCAGCACCAGCATGGCCAGCATGGCCATGGGGTGCAGCACCTGCAGCGGCACGAACAGGGTCGAGGTGGCCAGTATGATCAGGCCCAACACCGCCGACTTGGTCGCCGCCGCCCCGACATAGGCCAGCACCACCTCCAGCGACGACACGGGCGCCGACAGGATCTCGTAGATGGTGCCGGTGAATTTGGGGAAATAGATGCCGAAGGAGGCGTTGAAGATCGACTGGGTGAACAGGCTCAGCATGATCAGGCCCGGCACGATGAAGGCGCCATAGGCCACGCCGTCGATCGCCTCCATTCGGCTGCCGATCGCGCTGCCGAAGACGATGAAATACAGGGCGGTGGTGATCACCGGCGTGACCACGCTCTGCCAGATGGTGCGCAGGGCGCGGGCCATTTCGAAGCGATAGATGGCCCAGACGCCATGTCCGTTGAAGTTCATCAGGCGGCCTCCCCATCGCGGTGGACCAGGCTGACGAAGATGTCTTCCAGCGAGCTCTGGCGGGTGTTCA
>JBKBXN010000086.1:0-11777 GCA_046314055.1 Brevundimonas sp. | reverse complement strand
CGTCGGTCGTCAGACCCTCCGCATCTGCAGCCGCGCCCACGCCGTCGGCCTCCACACCACCCGCCGTGACGCGACCTGCTACGGCTCAGCCTGGGACGACCGCCAGGCCTGTGGCGCCGCAGCCGGCGCCCTCGCGCCCAAGCTCAACTCCTGCTCCGTCTCTCACACAAGCGTCTCCGGCTTCACCTCCTAGAGCGCAAGAGCCCGAGAATCCGCCGCCCGCCGCACCTACTCCCGTAGCGCCGGCTGCCGTCCCCCAAGGCCTCGACCCTGCGGCCGTCGCCGCCTTGCCGTTTAAGCTGGAGCTTCCGTCCGGCACGGTCCTTACCCAATCGCGCGCGGGCGCCGACGCCCGAATCTACGCCGTCCGCCGCGGACAGACGCCTCTGGTCATGATTTACGCCGGTCCGGCTTCACAGTTTCCGGTCTATGATGGGCAGGTCGCTCAGGCTGCCGGGCGCACCTCCATCGTCGTAACCGAGGGCGCGCGCCGTTTGGCGCTTGAGCATCTGTTCCGACGGTCGTCCTCGCCCGAGGAAATCCACGTCTGGGTGGCCGCCGCAGACGGCGCCGACCGAGATCTGGGCGAGCGGATCGCCCAGTCGGTCGACGCGCGCTAGGCGCTCAGTCGGTCGACCAGACCGCCATTTCGGTCCCGGCTGGATCGGCGAAATGGAAGCGGCGTCCACCTGGGAAGGCGTAGATCGGTTTCAAGATCACGCCCCCCGCCGCCTCGACCTTGGCCTGCATGGCCTCCAAGTCGTTCGCGTAGAGAACGGGCAGAGGCGTCTTCGTCCGATCGGCCTCATCGGCGTCGAAACCTCCGTCCAGCCCCTGGTCGAAGGCGGCGTAGGTCGGGCCGTAGTCGATAAAGGTCCAGCCGAAGGCCTGACTGTAGAACTCCTTGGTGGCGGGGAGGTCTGCGGCGGGCAGTTCGAGGTAGTCCAGCTTTCCGTCTTCACGCACGGTTGATCTCCTAGAGTGCGGCGCCACCGACGAACCTGTCTTGCACGCCGCCCAGATGTGCGCAAATCTGCAAACGGTTCGCAGTTGCAGGAGTCGGCGATGATCGTGATGACGACGGGTCTAACCGGCCTGATGGCGCTGATGCGGCAGGACGAGAAGTCGAAGGACAGCGCGGGGCGCGGTAGCTGTCAGCCGTCCAGCCTCCGGCCCAGTACGATCACATCCTGCCGCTCCAAACCCAGCCGCTGATAGAAGCCCACCGCCGCCTCGTTATCGGCGCGGACCATCAGCTGAAGCTTGGGGGCGCCCCTTTTCTTCAACCAGTCTTGCGCCGCCGTCATCAGGTCGCGGCCCAGGCCGCTGCGGCGCCGGCCAGGAACTACCGCCAGATAATAGACCCAGCCGCGATGGCCGTCGAAGCCGACCATGACCGTGCCGCTGATCCCCGCCTCATCCGCCGCGACCAGCAGGGTGGAGGTCGCGCCGTCCTTCGCCAGATTCAGGTCAGCAACCGGGTCGTTCCACGGACGGGTCAGACCGCTTGCGGTCCACAGGGCAATGACAGCCTCGTCTTCGCCTCCACGGATGGGGCGGATATCCGTCATCCGACCTGAGCGCGGTGCCGTAGGAAGGCGTCGGCCAGGACGCAGGCGGCCATAGCTTCGACCACCGGCACGGCGCGCAGGGCGACGCACGGGTCGTGGCGGCCCTTGGTCCGCAGGTCGGTCTCTTCGCCGTCGCGGGTAATGGTCTGGCGCGGCGTCAGGATCGAGGAGGTGGGTTTGAACGCCACCCGCGCCGTCAGAGGTTGCCCCGTGGAAATCCCGCCCAACACCCCGCCCGCATGGTTCGACAGGAAGACGGGCTGTTTGTTCAGGTCCAGCCGCATCTGGTCGGCGTTTTGCTCGCCCGACAGTTCTGCGGAGTCGAACCCGGCGCCGATCTCCACGCCCTTGGCGGCGTTGATCGACATAAGGGCGGCGGCCAGTTCGGAGTCGAGCTTGCCATAGAGCGGCGCGCCCCAGCCGGCGGGCACGCCCGTGACTTCCAGGGCGACCACGGCGCCGATGGACGAGCCGGCCTTGCGGACCTCGTCCAGATAGGCCTCCCATTCCGCCACAACAGCGCTGGAGGCGGCGAACAGGGGATTGTTTTGCACGGCGTTGAAATCGATGGCTTCCGGCGCGATCCGGTGCGGACCGATCTGCACGACGCCGGCGCGGATGATCACGCCGTCGCCCAGCACCTTGCGCGCCACGGCGCCCGCCGCCACCCGGCTGGCGGTCTCCCGGGCCGACGAGCGCCCGCCCCCGCGCGGATCGCGCACCCCGTACTTGGTCTGATAGGTGAAGTCGGCGTGGCCAGGGCGATAGGCGCGCGCGATTTCGCCATAGTCCTTGGACCTCTGATCCTCGTTCTGGATCAGGATCGAGATGGGCGTGCCGGTTGTGACCGGACCGTCGCCGTCGTCGAATACGCCCGACAGGATCTGCGCCGTATCGCTTTCACGCCTTTGGGTCACGAAGCGCGATCCGCCGGGCTTTCTCTGGTCCAGCCAAGGCTGAAGATCGGCCTCGGTCAGCGGGATCATCGGCGGGCAGCCGTCCACGACGCAGCCGATAGCCGGGCCGTGGCTCTCGCCCCAGGTGGTCACGCGAAACAGATGGCCGAAGGTGTTGTGCGACATGGCCGACCCTAATGGTCGAGGACGGCGGCGAGGTCCAGTGTCTGCGCGGTAAACCAGGCGCAGTGAACGGGCGTCAGGCCGCCAGACGCTCCGGCGCCCAGGCGCGAGTGAACCGCACCAGCAGGTCTTCGGCCGGCGAGGGCGCTTCTGATGACGGTGTCAGGGTTACGAACAGATGGCCCTGTGCGCGAGCGCCCCTTGCCGGCAATCCCAGACCCTTGAACCGCACCCGCGCCGGGGCGGTCATCTCAGGCGTGATCCAGGCGGATCTCGGCCCCGCATGGGTTTCGACCTCCACGCGGCCGCCTTCCTGAAGCAGCCGCGACGACGTCGGCCAACTCATGAACAGATCGTCGCCCAGGACCGAAATCCCGTCCTCGGGTCGGATCAGAACGGCGAGATAGAGATCCGCGCCGTCCGCGCCTCCGCCCTTCAGTCGCAGATGCTCGCCCGTCCGAAGGCCGGCGGGCGCGGCGACCCTTATGGTCCGTTCGCCCAACTGCAGTTCGATCTTGGCCCCGGCGACCGCCTGCATGGGGCTAAGAACCAGGACCGGCGCGGGGCTGGGCGTTTGAGCGGGCGGCGCCAGGCCGGGCCGGGCCGGGGCGTGCGCCTGGATCAGGCGATAGGCGGCGATGATGCGTCGGAACCGTTCCGCGTCCCCGCCGGGCTGGTCCGGGCGCGCCTCTTTCACCGCCGCGCGGAAGGCGGTCTTCAACGCCTCGGCGTCGGCCGCGCCGTGCAGGCCCAGGGTGGCGAGGGCCTCCCGAATGGCGGCGACGTCGGATGTGGGGCGAATGGCGCTCATTCCCCTACCGTTTGCGCGATAGGGTCAATGCGCGGTTAACCGCGATTCGATCTGTGGCGTTTTGATCCCGATCATTTCCTCGCGTCGCGCCGCGCGCTAGACAACCGGCATGACCGCCCCCGTGATCCCGCCCAGCCCATCGCGTGAAGAGTACGCGCGCGACTATGCCGCCGCCCTGGCCGCCAATGGCGACGAAACCATCTTCGATCGCGCCGAGCCCATCGGCCTGTTGGTTGATTGGCTGGCCGAGGCCAGAGCACATGAGGTCAATGATTCCAATGCCATGACCCTGTCGACGGTCGACGGTGACGGTACGCCCGACGCCCGCATCGTTCTGCTGAAGGATGTCGATGATCGGGGTTTCACCTTCTATTCGAACAGCCAGAGCGACAAGGGCGTGGAACTGGCCCAGCGTCCGGTCGCCGCCCTGACCTTCCATTGGAAATCCCTGCGTCGTCAGGTTCGGGTGCGGGGACGGGTCGAGCCGGTCACGGTGGAGGAGGCCGACGCCTATTTCGCCAGTCGGGCCCGCGAAAGTCGCATCGGGGCCTGGGCCTCGGACCAGTCCCGCCCGCTGGACGGCCGCGAGACTCTTGAAGTCGCCGTGGCCCGTGAAGCCGCGCGGTTCGAGGGCGCCGAGGTGCCCCGTCCCGAACACTGGACCGGCTGGCGGGTCGTGCCGCAAAGCATCGAGTTCTGGCGCGACCGGCCGTTCCGTCTGCACGACCGGCTGCGGTTCACACGCGACGGAGACGCCTGGACTCGCGAACGTCTCTGGCCTTGATGTCGCGGCCGTCAGGCGCGAACGAAACGCTCAGGCTCCGCCCGCGTTAAGCCCGTCTCGCCACGGCCAAGGTTTTCGATGCGTCTTTTCTCGCTGCTGTTCGCGTCCTTGTTGCTGGCCGCCTGCGCCACCCATCCCGGCAAGGTCGATCATGTCCGGTTCGCGTCGGACGCCGCGCGTGTTCTGGCGACGACGGAGGCTGGAACCGTGCGGGGGATTGAAGGCGCGGGCGTGCGCGCCTTCCTGGGCGTGCCGTTCGCTCAGGCTCCAGTGGGGGATCTGCGGTGGCGGGCGCCTCAGCCGGTCCAGCCGTGGGAGGGCGTGCGCGATGCGACCCGGCTTGGATCGGACTGCACCCAGGCCATCGGTCGCAAGGCTATTCTCGGTGGCGGCGGCGGGGTGGTCGTCGGATCCGAAGACTGCCTCTACCTGAACATCTACGCCCCGGCCGGAGCAAAGGCTCAGCCGCGACCCGTGATGGTCTATATCCCCGGCGGCGCCTTCACAATCGGATCGGGGGGCAACTACGATCCGTCGAAACTGGCGGCCGAGCAGGACCGGGTCGTCGTGACCCTGAACTATCGGCTCGGCGCCCTAGGCTGGCTGGCCCACCCGCAGTTCCAGGCGCAGGGCGAGGGGTTCGGCGGCAATTTCGGCCTGATGGATCAGCAGGCCGCCTTGCAATGGGTTCGCCGGAACATCGCGGCCTTCGGCGGCGACCCCGCGAATGTGACCCTGTTCGCCGAAAGCGCGGGGGCTTGGTCGGCCTGTTATCTGATGGCGTCGCCTGGGTCCGAAGGCCTGTACCAGCGCGTCATCCTGCAAAGCAGCGGCTGCCTGGAGCCGTCCTCCCTGGTCAGTGCGCAGGATGCGGCGGCGTCGGGCCGCTTGTTTGCGGAACGTCTAGGCTGCGCCGGGGCGGATCAGGTCGCCTGCCTCAGGGCCCTGCCGGCCTGGCGACTGTCGCGCGCGCCGTCCTTGAGGGCGGGGATCAACGGGCCGGGGTCGTGGGGACCGGTCCATACCGACGCGACCGTGCCTGAAAATCCGGCGCTGGCGATCCACGAGGGCCGGTTCACCCGCGTGCCGGTCATCGTCGGCACGAACCTGGACGAGGGGCGGCTGTTCGCCAATGAGGTCAAGGACATGGATCGCTACCAGAAGGAGACGATCTGGATGTACGGCGACGTCGGTCCTCGCGTGCTGGATCGCTATCCGGTTGGTCCCGACGGCCCAGCCTACGCCATCGCCACCAACTTCACCGACCAGAGGTTCGCCTGTCCATCACAGGCCCTGCGCCGCCAGTTGTCCCGCTATGTCCCGGTCTGGGGTTATGAGTTCGCGGATCGTGGCGCGCCCTTCGTCCTGCCGGACTGGATCGTGGGCCTGGATCTGGGCGCCTATCACGCCAGCGAACTGGCCTATGTGTTCGGGACAAGTTGGGTGTTCGCCGACGTGAAGCGGTTCACCCCGGAGCAGAAGGCCCTGTCGGAGCGGATGCAGAGCCTCTGGGCCGGCTTCGGTCAGAGGGACTTTGGACCGGACTGGCCTCGCGTCGAGGTCTCCGGACCGGTCCGGGTGTTCACGGCCGGCGGTGACAGGCTGGACGCCGACTTCTTCGAACGTCACCACTGCGACTTCTGGGACGGCACCCCCTTCGGCGCCGTCCAATAGTCAGATGAACCGCACCGTGACGCCCGGCTTGACCTTGTCGGCCAAGGTCCAGGCGTCCCAGTTGGTCAGTCGCACGCAGCCGTGCGAGGCGGTCTTGCCGACCAGATGCGGGTCGGGCGTGCCGTGAATGCCGTAGCTGGGCTTGTTCAGGTCGATCCAGACCACGCCGACTGGATTGTTCGGACCCGGCTTGACCACCACCCTGCGGTCCAGGTCGCCATAGCTGAGCTTGGACGGGTCATAGGTATAGTCGGGATTGCGGGCGACACCATTCACCTTGACCGTGCCAGTCGGGGTGGGATTGTCGCCGCTGCCGATGGTGGCCGGGAAATAGGCGATCAGCTTGCCGTCTGCGGCGAAGGCTTTGACCGACCCTTCAGCCTTGTCGACGTCGATATGATCCACCTCGGCGGGCAGGGGCGTGGTGTTCACAGCCGGCACCAGCAGGGACTGATTGACCCGGTTGAAGTCCGCGCCGGGGTTCATAGCCCGCAGCAGCCCTTCGGTGACATGGAAACGCTCGGCCAAGGCCTCAACGACATTAGCATAGCCCATGAAGGACGCCTCGCCCTGCGCCTTCAGGTCCGTCGGAACTTGGCCCAGATACGGCCCGGCCAGATCCTGCTGCGTGATCCTGTAGGTCGAGGTCACGGCGCCGATGCCGGCCGCCCGTAGACGGCCCATCACGTCCGCGTCCAACTCGCCCGTCGCCGCCAAACCCTGAGCTTCCTGAAACGCGGCGACCGCCTGACGCATGTTGGATCCCGCCAGACCGTCAATGGCGCCGGGCGAAAAGCGCGCCCTCTCCAGCAGGATTTGGGCGCGGATCAGCGCGGGTTCGGGACGCGCGGGGTTTTGTGCGCTGGTGGGGGCGGCGTCGGGAGGAGGCGGCGAATAGGCGCTGTTCTCTATGGCGTCGCGGGACAGAGGGCCTTCGTTTCGCACCTCGGCGGTCGGCGCGGACGTTCGGTCTTCAGCCGGCGGCGAACAGGCCGCCAGACTTAGGATCAGCAGACTGGGGGCAAGGCAGATGAAGCGGTTCAAGTTTTAGTTCTCTTCGCCGGTTGCCGGGTCGGTCGCGGTTTCGCCGGAGTTGCTGGAGCCTTCTGCGCCCTTGGGTTCGGTGGCGGGGCGCGGTGGTTCGCCGTCCCGGTCGGGACGCAGGTTTTCGTTCTCGACCTTGCGGTTGTCTGGTCGGGCGTCGGTCATGTGCATGTCTCCAGCGGAGCGGGTCTCCGCCCTCAGCCAACGCACGCGGAGCCACAGGGCTCCGCTTGTCGCTGGTTTCAACATCCGTTCACCATTCCGATGAACCGTACCGCAATGGGGCAGGGTGCAGGGTCGCGTCTGGACCGGGCCTTGCTGCACAAGGCCCCATGAGGACGCGCATGCCCGAAACGCTACAGGTCGAGATCATCAAGGCGGAGGCGATGGACGCTGTCGCGATCGCCCTGTGGCGCGACTGGACGACGACCAACCCGGCCCTGCACAGTCCCTATTTCCGGTGGGACTATACGCAGATCGCCGCACCGGTCTGCCCGGGCGCTGCGGTGGCGGTCTTTCGGCGCGGCGGCAGGATCGTCGGGTTCTTTCCGTTCCAGAAGCGTGGCGGATCGGTGCAGCCGCTGGGCGCGCCGATGAACGATTATCATGGCGTGATCGCCGCCGAGGACGAGGTCATCACCCTGGAAGAGGTGGCGCATCTGCTGAAGGCGCGCCGGTTGAACGTGCCGGGATGGATCGGCGCCGGCGAGACGGGGCAGGCGCGCGAGACTGTGCAGGTCGCCATGCCGGACTCGGGCTTCGACGCCTGGTACGCCGAGCGTCGCTCGACCTTCGGCAAATACTTCAAGGACAAGGAGCGCGCGCGCCGCAGCCTGGAGAACGAACTGGGTCCGGTGCGGGTCGAACACGGCCTGCGGAATTCGGCCCTGCTGGATCATTTGATCGACCTGAAGGCGGCGCAGTACCGCCGCTCGGGACTGCACGACATCTTCGCCTGTGGCTGGACCCGCGATCTGCTCCACGCCCTGATGGAGACGCCGACGCCTGATTTCGGCGCGTCGATGGCGGCCATGTACGCGGGCGAAAAACTTGTGGCGATCGAGTTCTCTCTTCATGCCGGTGGTCACCATCACTTCTGGTTCCCGGTCTACGAGCCCAGCCTGTCGCGCTGCTCGCCGGGGATTTTGCTGAGCATGGACACGATGCGGCTGGCGGCGGCAGACGGATTCCGCGTCTTCGACTTCGGTTTCGAAGGCGAGAGCTACAAGAAGTATTTCGTCAACGCCCGTCAGACGGTGCGCGAGGCGGTGGTGATGCGGCCGGGGCTCGCCCAGGTTCTGGGCGATGCGGCCGTCGGCGTGCTGGATCGGACCGGGACGCGCGGCGAGGCCTTGCGCGCTTCGCTACGCCGCCGCTGGTCCACCATCGAAGCCTGCGAAGCGTCGTCGGTCGGGCGTCTGCGTGGTGCGGCTGTCGCCGTTCGCTCGGCCGTTCACAAGGCCGCCGCCCGCAAGAGGACGCCGGCGCGCGTCGTCCACGTCTAGGACCGAACATGAGCGACCGCCGCACCCGCTATCCCGGCCCCATTGCGGAGGCCCAGATCCATCCGCACAGCCTGGTCGATCAGGGCTTCGCCGAGGATGCGGCTCTGGCCGCTGTGCTGGATCGCTACCCGGCCGATCTGTTCGACATCAACCTGTACGACTACGACGACGCGGGCCAGGTGTCCCTGCGGACGGGCGCGCGCGGTGGCCTGTCGGGCGAGGAACTGCTGGAGGCGATCAAACAGGGGCGTCTCTGGGTGAATCTGCGCGGCGTCGAGACCGGCTGGCCCGAGCTGTGGCAGGCCGCGATGAAGGATTTCCGCGCGATCCAGGCGACCTATCCGGGTATGCGCGCCGTGCGAAACGCGGGCCAGTTGATCCTGTCGTCGCCCAAGGCGCGGGTGCCCTATCATTTCGACGCCGCCGGCGTGGTGCTGTTCCATCTGCGCGGTCGCAAGCGGCTGTTCGTCTATCCGGGCGACGAGGGGCATCTGCCCGAGCGCAACATGGAACAGGTCGTCGCCCGTCAGACGACCGAGGAATTGCCCTATAGGCTGGCGTTCGAGAACGACGCCCAGGTGATGGATCTCGAGCCGGGCCGCGCCCTGACCTGGCCCCTGTACGCCCCGCACCGGGTCGAGAACCTCGACCGTTTCTGCGTCAGCCTGTCGATGGACTTCCAGACCTGGCCATCGCGCTTCCGCAACGGGGCGCTGTTCACCAATGCGGTGCTCCGCAGCCTGGGTGGTCGGCCGCGCTTCACCGACCGCATGACCAACCCCGAACTGGCGGCCCGCTGGGCCGCGTCCCTCGCGCTGAAGCGGGCGGGGGCGATGAAGAGCCGGATCGCGAGGTTCGAACGCGATTTCGAACCTCGGCTCGGCGTCGCGGACGGCGCGGGCGCTCTGGACGGCCCTGTTAATTCGAGTTCATGACCTCGAGTTAAAATGACTCCCGACGGCCGGGCGCGCACCTTCCTCTCGTAATCGGGAAAGGGAAGGCCGCACATGAAGACCGCATTGATCGCCGCCGCCGGAGTCTCCGCACTGCTCGGATTGGCGGCTGCCGCGCCCGCGTCTGCCGGCGAAGTTGAGATCCGCAACGCCGTGGCGCGCGTGATCGTCATCGTCGAGGATCGTCAGGACATTGGCGTCGAGGTGACGCAAGGCCGTTCGCGCCTGCCCGCCATCCAGGTGCGCCGCAACGGCCGCGACGTCGAGATCGACGGCGGGCTTCGCCGCAACGGCCTTTGGGGGCGAAGCGACGGCATACGCAACTGCAACTCCGGCCGCGCCGACGCCGCCCAGCCAGGTCAGGGCGCCACCGTCGAGGTGCGGGATCTGGGTCGCATCCGTCTGGAGGACGCGCCTCTGATCGTGGTGCGGACCCCCCGCAATGTGGATGTCAGCGCCGGCGGCGCTGTTTTTGGGGCGGTGGGACGCGGCGCGCGTTCCGTTGAACTCGACAGCGGCGGATGCGGGACCTGGACCATCGCCAATGTGGACGGCCCGCTCGAGCTGGGCGTCGGCGGGTCGGGATCGATCCGCGCAGGCACATCCAGGTCACTGGAAGCCAACGTCGGCGGATCAGGCTCGATCTCTGCAGGGGCGACCGGAAGTCTCGAGACGGCTGTGGGCGGTTCAGGCAGCGTCGAAGTAGCCAGCGCCAACGGTCGGGGCGACGTCTCCATCGGTGGTTCCGGGGGCGTCAACATCCGGCAGGGCCGAATGGACAAGCTGTCCGTGGCCATCGGCGGCTCCGGCGATGTCCGCTTTGGGGGAACAACGCGCGACCTCAGCGTCGCCATCGCGGGATCGGGCGATGTCCGCGTCGCCGCTGCGACCGGCGCAGTATCCCGTTCTATCGTCGGGTCCGGAACGGTTCATATCGGGCGCTAAGACCCGGCTCTCCGCCGCGAGAGGAAAGGCCCCCGGTCGTGGAGCCCCGGGGGCCTTTTTCGTGTCTGTAGCAAAGAAAAAGCCCCGGCGGATCACTCCGCCGGGGCCTCTGCTTTCAGGAAGACCTGAAGGGCTTAGAAGGCGCCCAGGACGCTCGTGATGGACGAGACGCCCAGGCCGGCGCCGGCGCGGTCACGCGCTTGCAGACCGCCGCCGAAGCTGTAGCGCAGGCCCAGCGACCAGGTGTCGACGTCGATGGAGTCGACGTCGGCGCGGGTGTAGGCGGCGCCGACCGAGAACGGGGTGTTCTCGATTTCGTACTCTGCGCCCACGCCATAGGTCCAGGCGTCCACGTCGCCGCCGTCGAAGTCGACGTTGTTGTAGCTGACGCCTGCGTTCAGGCGCAGGTTCGGCATGACGTAGAAGGCGGCGTCGCCGCCGACGGTCCAGATGTCGGCGTCCACGTCGTCAGACGTGGTGTAGGCGACCAGGCCGGTCAGGGTTGCGTTGGAGAGGTACTTCTGGGCTTCGGCGCCGACGGTCCAGACGGGATCGTTGCCCGAACCGATGTCGTTGGCGGCGACGAAGGCGCCGGCGCGGACGTCGGAGGTCCACATCTTGGTCAGGTGGGCGGCGGCGACGCCGGTGACGTCTTCTTCACCGAAGGCCTTGGTGTAGTCGATGGCGCCGTTCAGGGTCACGGTCCAGTCAGCGGCCGGCAGGGCGACCGTGCCGTCCACGGTCCAGACGTCGGCGTCGACGTCATTGCCTGCGACTTCGATCGAAGGGTTGGAGTAGGTCACGCCGACCGAGCCGATGGCGTCTTGGGCGAAGGCCGGGGCGGCGAACAGGGCGGCGGCGGCCGTGGCGAGGAGGATCGTCTTCATTTTCTTTTGTCCTTAGCAGTCTCGACCCGGATGGGGGTCCGGGGAGGGCGGCTGCTATCAGGATGCGGGGTAAGCTGAGCAATAAACCGTCGTTACATTAGTGTCTTGAAACTGCCATGTGGCCCATCCGCCACGCCTTGTGGCTGCAATGTGTCAGGGGTGGGCGCATCTGGGGGCAAAGGGTTAATATCGATCAATCGCATAATCGTATAAGCATATCCTTATATGTATTGACGGCTGGCTGATTGTGAGGCCATCCTCAGCCGTCGTGGTCTCCCCGTGTCTTTCGGCGCGTGGAGCTAAGAGGGAAGCCGGTGTGAAACCGGCGCTGCCCCCGCAACTGTAAGCGGCGAGTCGAGGGTCCATCTCGTGTCACTGGCGTTCGCGCCGGGAAGGCCGGACCCGAGGCGTCGACCCGTGAGCCAGGAGACCTGCCCCGACAGATAACGTCCTCCGGCGGGGTGTCCGGTCAGGCCGCATGCGCGCCGCCGGACCCCGCACGTCCGCGTCGGCGTCCGCGCGAC